>NZ_PENY01000024.1:0-122603 GCF_003144445.1 Proteus sp. TJ1640 | reverse complement strand
ACCTGACAACACCGAAGGTGTTTTGTCTGAGAGACAAAGATTAATGAAGTAAGCTTGTTTAAGATTGAATATTGCTGGTTACGAACTGATGAAAGGTGAGTAACGGGTAATAAAACCANTTGCTGGTTACGAACTGATGAAAGGTGAGTAACGGGTAATAAAACCAAATTTGCTTGGCGGCCATAGCGCAGCGGTCCCACCTGATCCCATGCCGAACTCAGAAGTGAAACGTTGTAGCGCCGATGGTAGTGTGGGGTCTCCCCATGTGAGAGTAGGGAACTGCCAGGCATCAATTAAAGCGTTAATGTTAAATAACATTAATCGCGAAAAGAATACGCGGAGCGGTAGTTCAGTTGGTTAGAATACCTGCCTGTCACGCAGGGGGTCGCGGGTTCGAGTCCCGTCCGTTCCGCCAACATTAAAAAACCTAAGTCTAATGACTTAGGTTTTTTTTTGCTTAAAATTTAGAAAAAAGTATAAATTAATCAGATAATTTTAAGTAAACATAACTATTATGTATAAAAATAATTACTTTTGTTGATAATGATGTCCTTTTAAAGGGTGAGAGTGAAGCTTGCCTTTGGTATACTTTAGCTATAGCAAGAGATCTTGCTGTTTACCTGAGGTTGCTAATGGCGAAAAAACCGACTTATTCAGTGCGTTTTGTGGCAGGTCAACCTGTTGAGCGGATTGAACCTAGCCCGCCTTTAAGTGAAAGAAAGGATATTTTACCTATTGGAATGCCTCTTTACACCGAAGGCATTCTAAAAATTGCGGTTTGGAATATCTATAAACAGCAACGCCCCAATTGGCGCAATATGTTGGAAATACTTTCAACAGATACACATTTGCTTTTGTTACAAGAAGCGCAAACTACACCAGAGCTTGTCCGTTTTGCTGGGGCTCATCATCTAATAGCAGACCAAGTTCCTGCCTTGGCTTTTCAACAACATCCTGCAGGAGTGATGACATTATCAAGCTCTCATCCTATCTATTGCTGTCCTCTCAGAGAGAAAGAACCCTTCTTACGATTGTCCAAATCAGCATTAATTACGGTATATCCATTAATTACGGGTGATCATTTAATGATCATTAATGTACATGCGATTAATTTTAGTTTTGGAGTTGATGTTTATCGGCGTCAATTGAGCAATTTATCTGTTCATATCATGCATCATAAAGGGCCGGTTATTTTAGCAGGGGATTTTAATGCATGGAGTCGTCCAAGAATCAATGTATTAAAACGCTTTGCGAGAAGATTAGGACTTAAAGAAGTTATTTTTGATAATGATTGGCGTACCAAAGCCTTTGGCAAACCATTAGATTATATTTTTTATCGCGGACTATCGTTAAATAATGCTGAAGTGTTGATCACTGATGCATCCGATCATCATCCTTTAATTGCGACATTCTATTAATTGGTTATGATAACATTAATAAATATTAAGCTAATAATATTTAAATGTTATATAACTATATTTATTATTTATTAATATAACTATACTAGACTTAACTAACCTATCTATTTAATCTATTTGTTATATTAACATCATTTACTATACTTTTTTTGTCTATCTAATATCACTAGATATAGGAAATAAAATGCCAGCAAAAAATATAGTTATTATTGGCGGTGGTACCGGCGGAACTATTCTTGCTAATATCCTAGCTAAAAAATTAAATGAAGAAATATTTTCAAATAAAATTAAAATTACACTTATTTCAGATAATCCTAATCATTATTACAAACCTGCATTTATGTATATTGCATTTAATCTTTTTTTAAAAGAAGAGCTAATGCGATCAGAAAGAAGTTTATTAAGACCTGAAATTGAATTTGTTATCGATAAAGCAGAACGTTTTGACTTTAATAATAAAGTGATTTACTGCGAATCTAATAAAAAATATAACTATGATTTTTTAGTATTAGCAACAGGTTGTGTTCCTAGTCCTCATAGAATTGAAGGCTTAAAAGAAGCGGGAAATCATTTTTACCAATATGAAGCGGCTAGAACACTTGCTGATAAATTAGCTAAAATTGAAAAGGGTCGTGTATTTATTACGGTTAGCTTCCCTGAAACGCCAAATGTACCTCACCAATGCGGGATCGCGCCAATGGAAACCACATTGATGCTGGATGAATTTCTTCGTCAGCGTCGGGTTAGAAATAATATTGAAATTGTTTATACCTATCCTACGGTTGCTCAACTTTTAAGAAACTGTCTGTTTATGCAACAAGAGGTTTGTGAAGTGCTTCCTGCTGTATTCTCTGAGCGAGATATTAAAGCTAAACGGGGCTTTACGTTGAGCCATGTTGACCCTGATAAGAAAATAGCTTACTCAAAAGAAGGCGAGGCAGAGCCATTTGATATCCTTATGAGTACACCGCCTATTACTGCCGTTGAGGCGATCCGTAATACAGGTTTAAGTGAACATAATAATGGTGAAGGCTGGTTACCTACTGATCCTGAAACATTGCAGGTCTATGGATTAAATCAAGTGTACGTTCTTGGTGATACAGTTGATTTACCGATTAGTAAAGCCGGTGGTAGTTGTCATAATCAAGCGGGCGTAATTGCAAATAATATCTGTGGTGAACTTCGTTATGGTTATCCTGCTGCAATTTATGATGGTCGCGTGCAAGCAGTTGCACAAATGGGATTATCAGCAGGTATGCCATTACAGTATGACTATAAGCATGACGTAACTCCTACACCACCAACAAAGCTGGGCGGGTTACTACGTAATAGTTATAACCGAGGCTTATATTGGGCAACCGTTAGAGGATTATTATAGGGGATACAATAATGAGTGAAAATAAATTAAGCCCTGCAGATATTCAATTATTATCTGACGAAGACAAATTACATCTTCAACATTTATTAGAAAAAGCAAGACCATTATTAGCATTAAAGCGCTTTGATAATATCGTCGATTTATTATCTTTAATATCTGACTCAATAGATATTATAGATAATGCGACAGTTGAAAAACTTTCGGTTGCGTTTGAAGAAACATTAATACCAGTATGGGAATTAAGTACTGCTTATAATATGGCAAAGAAAGAATCTCTTTATCAAGATAAAAAATATACTTTAGGTTCAACTTTCGCATTGTTAAAAAATCCTGATACCCTCAAAGGGATCTCAATTATTCTAAGAACAGTTCAAATTATTGGAGAAAATAACCACAAATAGAAAATTAATTGTGAGGAAATATTATGAGACAATCTAGTAAACATTTTAATACTCAAGCAATACATTATGGCTATTCTCCGTTAGATTCTCAGGGGGCATTAGCGCCTCCTATTTTTCAAACATCCACTTTTGTTTTTCCAACGGCACAATACGGTGCTGATTGTTTTGCGGGTAAAGAGAAAGGACATTTTTATTCTCGGATCTCAAACCCAACACTCGATTTATTGGAAAAGCGTCTAGCTAAATTAGAAAAAGGAGAAGCCGCGATTGTCTTTTCTTCAGGAATGGGGGCGATTACTTCTAGTTGTTGGTCGTTACTAAAACCTGATGATGAATTAATTGCTGATATGACGCTTTATGGTTGTACGTTTAAATTTTTCAATCATTGGCTCGCTAAATTCGGCGTTAAAATAAAGCATGTTGATTTAACTAATCTTGAAAAATTAAAAGAAGCAATCACAGAGAAAACAAAGCTCATTTTCTTTGAGACGCCTGCTAATCCTAATATGCGTGTCAGTGATATAGCAAAAATATCAGAAATTGCGCATCAACATAATATTTTAGTAATGGTAGATAGCACTTATTGCTCGCCTTATTTACAGCAACCTTTAGGACTTGGTGCAGATATTGTTGTGCATTCAATGACCAAATACTTATCAGGACATGGTGATGTAACGGCTGGCGCGATTATAACAACGCATGAATTAGCCGATAAAATACGTGTTGAGGGTTTAAAGGATATGACAGGAGCTTGTTTGTCTCCTCACGATGCTTCATTAATATTGCGGGGAATAAAAACACTTGGGATAAGAATGGAGCAGATCTGCGAAAATGCACAACGTATAGCACAATACCTTGAAGATAATCCTAATGTTGAAACGATTTATTATCCTGGATTAGCTTCTTTCCCTCAATATGAACTTGCCAAACGCCAGATGTATTTAGCCGGTGGCATGATAGCTATTGAGTTAAAAGGAGGTATTAAAGCAGGTAGAGAGTTTCTCAATCGTTTAAATCTTTTTAGTCGAGCTGTGAGTTTAGGAGACTGCGAATCTTTAGCTCAACATCCTGCCACAATGACCCATGCCACTTATAGTGCAGAAGAACGACAAAGGCATGGTATTAGTGATGGTTTAATTCGATTATCAATTGGTCTTGAAGATGTCGAAGATTTAATTGCTGATTTAAAGCAAGCATTGGTTTAGTGAAAACTACATAATCATAATAAAGAACGCATAATCATAATAAAGAAAAAGGCTGTGAAAATATCCACAGCCTTTATTGTTTAACTCAAAAATACGACTTATTTCTGGTTCATTCTCGGTTTGATACCTACATAGTAGCCAATAGTTAAAATCGCTACCCATACCATACCGACAACCAATGCCATTCTGGTTGACTCAAAATAGCCTAAGATTGCGATAACAAACGCCATAAAGACAATGGTTAGTGCGGGGGCAACAGGCCAAAATGGTACTGGAAATTTCAGTGTTTTTACCTCTTCTGCGCTCATCTTACGACGCATAGCAACTTGAGAAAGTAAAATCATTAACCACACCCAAACTGTTGCAAATGTTGCAATAGAGGCGATTAAAACAAAGATTTGCTCTGGAATAAGGTAGTTAAGTACTACGCCCAGCAACAATACGACAGACATCACTAGCACCGTCATCCAAGGTACACCATTACGGGTAAGCTTCATAAAAGATTTTGGTGCTTGTCCTTCTTGAGCCATACCGTACATCATACGACCAGCGCCGAAGATATCACTGTTGATCGCAGAAATTGCGGCTGTAATAACCACTAGATTTAAGATGTTTGCTGCTGAATTGATCCCGAGATTTGAGAAAATCTGTACAAATGGGCTACCGTTATGGCCGATTTGTTGCCAAGGGAAAATACACATTAGAATGAATATTGTTAGAACATAGAATAATAAGATACGAAACGGTACGGCATTGATAGCTTTAGGAATGGTTTTCTCAGGATCTTTAGCTTCACTGGCAGTAATACCAATGACTTCAATCCCACCAAATGCAAACATCACAATGGCAAGAGAGGCGATAACTCCTTCAATGCCATTTGGCATAAAACCACCAAACTCCCATAAGTTAGAAATACCAATAGGATGTTCTGTTTGTTGGCCAAAGCCATACATCATAATGACAATACCACCAATTATCATGGCGATAATTGCAGTGACTTTAACGATAGAAAGCCAAAATTCCATTTCACCAAATATCTTCACATGGCAAAGGTTTAAGGCGCCAATAAAGCAAACAATACCTAATACCCATATCCATTGATCAACATCTGGGAACCAGAGTTTCATATAAAAACCGAATGCGGTGACGTCAGCCAGACAAACAATCAGCATTTCAAAAACGTAGTTCCAGCCAGTTAAAAAGCCCGCTAAAGGCCCCATATAATGGCTAGCATATTGTGAGAAAGAGCCCGCAACAGGATGATGAACAGCCATTTCACCTAATGCACGCATAACCATAAATACTGCCGCCCCACCAATAAGATAAGCAAGCAATACAGCAGGGCCTGCTTTCTCAATAGCGGCCGCAGAGCCATAAAATAAACCTGTACCGATTGCAGAGCCTAGCGCCATAAAACGAATGTGCCGCCCTGACAATCCTCGTGAAAGTTGATTCTCTTTTTGCATCTAAAGTATTCCCATCTCTGTCCAACTGAGGAACTCTATCCTCTTTTTCAGTGTCTTCTCGCACGTTAGCTATTCAAAACAAACCATGTACCTTATCATAAAGCCTCTTACGGTGAGATAGTTATCTGTAATAATCATCAGCATTCATTGGATATCAGAGTTTCTTATGCAATACCCCATTAATGAAGTGTTTCAAACCTTACAGGGTGAAGGTGTTTTTACTGGCGTTCCTGCGCTTTTTGTTCGATTACAAGGTTGCCCAGTCGGTTGTAGTTGGTGTGATACCAAGCATACTTGGGAAAAAGAAGACGAAAAAAAAGTTCTTCTTGGCGATATTCCTATTAAAACGCAAGAAAGTGATACGTGGGGAGAAGCCAGCGTTGCTCAGATTTTATCACTTTTTCAACAGCAAGGTTATAGTGCGAAACATGTCGTTATTACAGGTGGAGAACCTTGCTTATATGATTTACGTCCTTTAACTGAAGGACTTGAGCAAGCAGGTTTTGCCTGCCAGATAGAAACCAGTGGTACTCATGATATTTTATGTAGTGAGAAAACATGGGTGACATTATCCCCAAAAGTAGGTATGAAAGGGGGATTTACAGTATTACCCAGTGCCATCAATCGAGCTAATGAGATAAAACATCCCGTTGGGCGTGAAAAAGATATTGAAGCATTGGATACCTTACTGACATTACGCACAGAACACCCTGCACCTGTTGTTGCCTTACAACCCATTAGTTGTAAAGAGAGTGCGACGGCATTATGTATTAAAACCTGTATTGAACGTAATTGGCGTTTTTCAATGCAAACACATAAGTATTTAAATATTGCATGATCGCGTTTTTAATATA
Organism: Proteus sp. TJ1640; assembly: GCF_003144445.1. Taxonomy (NCBI): domain Bacteria; kingdom Pseudomonadati; phylum Pseudomonadota; class Gammaproteobacteria; order Enterobacterales; family Morganellaceae; genus Proteus; species Proteus sp. TJ1640. The sequence goes on along the minus strand of NZ_PENY01000024.1, from coordinate 115,881 downwards.
AAAAATCAGCCCATAAAAGGCTGATTTTCTTTTTTTAGGTGATAACGATTTAATATTAATACAGATCTATTCACCGCGATAAATACATCCTGCTGTACACGTTTCTTTCACCATCACCGCAGATAATAATGGCAATGACGGTTTTACTTGTTGCCAAATCCATTTTGCCAGCACTTCGCTGGTCGGATTTTCTAGGCCTTCAATTTCATTAAGATAGTAGTGATCTAGACGCTCAAGAGTAGGTTTAAATGCGGCTTTCACATCAGCAAAATCAATAAGCCAACCTGAATGTGCATTAACTTCACCTGTTAACTCTAATCTAACAAGAAAAGAGTGCCCATGAAGACGTCCACATTTGTGGCCTTCAGGAACATGTGGCAAATGGTGGGCGGCTTCAAACTGAAAATCTTTAAAGATGGTGGTTGTCATCAAAACTCTCTTGACTTAATTAGTAAAAAAAAGACACAAATAGAACGAAGGCTACCAGTGTAGCCGATTTAGCGTATCACGCCTAATCCCCCTTAATCTTAATGGATTATTATGTTCCTTTTTGCTTATTCATTATATTGATAAAGGAAACCAATAAATAAATTTAGCATTTAAGGTTATTAGATAGAGCTAACAGGTCTTTAATTCACCTTCTAGTCGTGGGATACCCTCTCAATATTAGAAATATTATCGAAGAACAATAAAGCACAGATAAGTGCTTCGCTTTTTTAAGGCAGGATAAATGAGCAATCAACCTCCATTATTATCAATGCTTCCATTAACACCGGAGCAATTGAGTAAATTACAGGACGCAACAAAAGATCTCTCAACAGCGCAAATTGCGTGGTTATCTGGCTATTTGTGGGGGCAACTTAATCCTTCTGTCGTATCTGCATCGACAACGGTTACTCCCGTGCAAGTACCAGAACAGGAAACTATTACCTTGATCTCTGCTTCTCAAACCGGTAATGCACGTCACCTTGCAGAACAGTTACGAGATCATCTGGTTGCTCATAAATTGAATGTAGAACTATATTCTGCAGGTGAATATAAATTTAAGCAGATCCATAAAACAACAACCTTGATCATTATTGCATCGACGCAAGGTGAAGGTGATCCTCCCGAAGAAGCGATTGCTTTCTATAAATACCTGCACTCTAAAAAAGCATCTGAAATGAAGGAAACGTCTTATGCGGTATTCGGTTTAGGTGATACCTCTTACGAACATTTCTGCAAAGCAGGTAAAGATTTTGATGAGCGAATAGCACAACTGGGCGCAACACGTTTATTACCAAGAGTTGATGCCGATGTTGAATATCAAGCCGTTGCAGATGAATGGATAAAACAGCTTACTGAACTCTTAAAAGCAAAAGTACCAGCACAAAGTACACAAGTTTTACAACAAACACAGTCAGGTACGACGGATACGATTGAGGCTTCTATTTATCATCGAGATGCGCCTTTTACTGCCACATTACTGACTAATCAAAAAATTACAGGTAGAAATTCAGATAGAGATATTCGCCATATTGAAATCAGCCTTGAAGGTTCTGATTTGCAATACCAACCGGGCGATGCGCTGGGCGTTTGGTTTAATAACTCGCCTGAAAAAGTCGATGAACTTATTGCGTTATTGTGGCTAAAAGGTGATGAACCTGTCACATTAAAATCTCAAACATTCACCTTAAAAGAAGCCTTATTACATCATTGTGAATTGACTCAAAATAGTGCACCTATCGTAAAAGCCTATGCGCAATTGACGCGCCATGAAGATTTATTGTCATTAGTGTCTGATAAAATCAAGCTTCAGCAATATGCAGATAAATACCCTATTAATGAGATGGTACGCCAATATTGTGCTCAACCCACTGCACAAGATTTTGTTGATATTTTACGTCCACTAACTCCTCGCCTTTACTCCATTGCATCGTCACAACAAGAAGTAGAAGACGAAGTACATCTTACTTTAGGGGTTGTGCGCTATGACGTTAACTCACGTGCTTATACTGGTGGAGCCTCTGGTTTTTTAGCGGATAGCTTAAAAGAAGGCGATAGCATCAATGTCTTTATCGAAAAAAATGCACATTTTCGCCTGCCTAAAGATAACACAGCACCTGTCATTATGATTGGCCCAGGTACAGGTATTGCACCTTTTAGAGCCTTTATGCAACAGCGCGAAAATGACGGTGCAACAGGTAAAAACTGGTTATTTTTTGGTAATCCTCATTTTGTTGAAGATTTTCTCTATCAAGTGGAATGGCAACGCTATGTCAAAAGCGGTTTGTTAACTCATATCGATTTAGCATGGTCACGGGATCAAGCACATAAAATTTATGTACAAGATAAATTGCGTGAGCGTGGTAATGAGATTTGGCGATGGTTACAACAAGGCGCTTATCTTTATGTCTGTGGTGATGCATCACATATGGCAAAAGATGTTGAACAGGCGTTGTTAGAGATTGTGATGGAGTATGGCAATAAAAATAGTGAAGAAGCAGATGAATATTTAAGTGAGTTACGCCTAGAACGGCGTTATCAGAGGGATGTCTATTAAATGAAATCACATACTCAAGCGCCCTTAGTGGTTGAAGGGAAACTGGCTGATAGTGAACGCATGAAAAAAGAGAGTCACTTTTTACGCGGCACTATTACAGAAGACTTACAAAACGGTTTAACGGGTGGGTTTGAAGGTGATAACTTTCTATTGATCCGCTTTCATGGCATGTATCAACAAGATGACAGAGATATTCGTGCTGAACGTGCAGAACAAATGTTAGAGCCTCGTCATGCCATGATGCTACGTTGTCGCTTGCCTGGTGGTATTATTTCGCCTAAACAGTGGCTTAGTATTGATCAGTTTGCGACTGAAAATACGCTTTATGGCAGCATTCGTATTACTAATCGTCAAACATTTCAATTTCATGGCATCTTAAAAGGCAATGTAAAACCCGCACATCAAATGCTAGCAGCAACAGGGCTAGATTCTCTAGCAACAGCGAATGATGTAAACCGTAATGTGTTATGTACTTCAAACCCAGTGCAGTCTTCATTACATCAAGAAGCGTATGAGTGGGCGAAAAAAATATCAGAACACTTATTACCGCGCACCCGTGCTTATGCAGAAATTTGGTTAGATAAAGAGAAAGTTACAACAACAGATGAAGAGCCTATTTTGGGAGAAACCTATTTACCGCGGAAATTTAAAACCTCGGTGGTGATCCCGCCTCATAATGATGTTGATCTTCATGCTAATGATATGAACTTTATTGCAATTGCTGAAAACGGGCATCTAATTGGGTTTAACGTGCTGGTGGGGGGCGGTCTTGCAATGACGCATGGCGATAAGAATACCTTCCCTCGCTTAGCCAGTGAGTTTGGTTATATCCCTATTGAAAAAACCTTAGCAATTGCTGAGGCGATTGTGACGACCCAGCGTGATTGGGGAAATCGTACTGAGCGTAAAAATGCAAAAACAAAATACACATTAGAACGTGTTGGAATAGAAACATTTAAGCAGGAAGTTGAACGTCGTTCTGGTGTTATTTTTGATGCTATTCGACCTTATGAATTTACCCATAGAGGTGATCAAATTGGTTGGTTAAAAGGTGTTGATGATAAATGGCATCTTACTTTATTTATTGAAAGTGGCCGATTAATTGATAAACCTGATGCTCAGTTAAAAATGGGGGTTGCTGAAATTGCTAAAATTCATCAAGGTGATTTTCGTCTTACAGCTAATCAGAATTTAATTGTGGCGGGTGTACCTGAAAATGAGAAAGCAAATATTGAAGCTATTGCTCGCCGATATGGATTAATTGATGACAAGGTGACCCCACTGCGCGAACATGCAATGGCCTGTGTTTCTTTTCCAACATGCCCATTGGCGATGGCAGAAGCTGAGCGCTTTTTACCCTCATTCACCGACACACTAGATAGCTTAATGACAAAACATGGTGTGAGTGAAGAGCATATTGTTGTTCGTGTAACAGGATGCCCAAACGGTTGTGGTCGAGCTATGTTGGCAGAAGTTGGGCTGGTGGGTAAAGCCCCCGATCGTTATAACCTACATTTAGGCGGTAATCGTATTGGGACACGTATCCCTAGAATGTATCGTGAAAATATTACTTCGCAAGAAATTATAGCAATACTTGATTCATTGATTGGTGATTGGGCCATTTCTCGCCATAACAATGAAGGTTTCGGTGATTTTCTTATTCGCACTAATGTTGTTAAACCTGTACTAAATTCAGCAATTGATTTTTATGAAGTACAGGAGGCAGTATGAATCTATTTCAGCTTGCTTCGCTAAAACAGTTATCGGTTGAAGAGCAGACACATGCTTTGAGCCAGATTAATCAACAGCTAGAGCAATTAAGTGCCATTGAACGGGTTACTTGGGCTTTAGCATATTTGCCTAAAGCCTATGTATTAAGCTCTAGTTTTGGTATTCAAGCAGCAGTATGCCTGCATTTAATCACTCAGCAATATCCTGATATTCCTGTGATTTTGACCGATACGGGTTATTTGTTTCCTGAGACGTATCAGTTTATTGATACATTGACGCAACAGTTACAACTTAATTTAAAGGTGTATCGAGCTGAATTATCTTCATCTTGGCAAGAAGCGCGTTACGGAAAACTTTGGTTAGAAGGGATTGACGGTATTGAGCGTTATAACCAGATAAACAAAGTAGAGCCAATGGAAAGGGCACTAAAAACATTACAGGCTCAAACATGGTTTGCAGGTCTTCGCCGACAACAAGCTAAAAGTCGTGAACATTTACCTGTGCTTTCAATCGCAAAAGGGATCTTTAAGTTTTTACCGATAGTAGATTGGGATAATAAGCAAATTCATCAATACCTTAAAGAAAACAACTTACCTTATCATCCTTTATGGGAGCAAGGATATCTCTCTGTGGGAGATACTCATACAACCCGAAAATGGGAAGAAGGTATGAGCGAAGAAGAAACACGATTTTTTGGCTTAAAACGTGAGTGTGGGTTACACGAGTAACGTTATTATCTACCAATAAATAATCGGGGGAATAGCGCTTGTCTATTGCCCTTTTTGTCATTTAAAAAAATTAACTATTTGAAATTATTTGTTTTTCCCTTATTCCTTTCTGTTCCATCACATAGCTTTTTGTCATTTCATAACCCCTAAAGCACCTTTTATAGTCGTTAGTTACAAAGTGAACAACGAAGGTGAAATGCGCGTATGGATTACCTACCCTTATTTGTGGAATTAAAAGAACGCCCAGTGTTATTGGTGGGTGGTGGCCATGTTGCTGCGCGTAAAGCTTTGCTGTTGTTAAGAGCCGGCGCTCGCTTAAGAGTGATTGCACCTCATTTATGTGATGAATTACATCTTGCTTATCAGCAAGAGAAAATTGAATGGGTATCAGCCAAATATCAATCTGAACATTTATTAGGAATGATGCTGGTGATTGTTGCAACTGATGACAGTGCACTTAATCAGCAAGTTTATCTTGATGCACAAGTTCGACATATTTTTGTCAATGTGGTGGATTCACAGCCTCAATGCTCATTTATCTTTCCTGCCATTATTGACAGAAACCCTATTTTGATTGCGATTTCCTCTGCGGGAAAAGCACCCGTTTTAGTGCGTATGATCCGTGAGAAATTAGAAGCCTTATTACCAAATTCATTAGGTACAATGGCGACAATAGCAGGAAAATGGCGCCATAAAGTGAAACAACACTTAGATACGTTTCAAGCGCGTTGTCGTTTTTGGGAGCAAGCCTTCGGTGGTAAATTTGCCACTTTAGTGGCGAGTGATCAATTGGTTCAAGCAGAGGCCCAACTTGAACAACAACTAAAACAAAAAGAGAGCCAACAAGGTGAACTCGCATTAGTTGGGGCTGGCCCAGGTGATGCTGGTCTATTAACACTGCGTGGTTTACAGGTTATTCAACAAGCTGAAGTTGTTCTGTATGACAGTTTAGTGAGTCCAGAGGTTTTAGAGCTTGTACGACGCGATGCTGACACTATTTGTGTCGGTAAAAGAGCGGGGCACCCTAGTGTTTCTCAAGAAAAAATCAATGCACTGATCGTGAAATATGCGCAATTGGGTAAACGTGTTGTCCGATTAAAAGGCGGCGATCCCTTTATTTTTGGCCGTGGTGGCGAAGAGCTAGAGATTGCAGTACAACATGGTATTTCATTCCAAGTTATTCCCGGTGTTACTGCGGCAAGTGGCGCAAGTGCATACGCTGGTATTCCATTAACGCATCGTCAATATGCCCAAAGTGTCACCTTTATGACTGGGCATTGTAAAGCTGATGGAATTGAACCGGATTGGGCATCATTAGCACAAGCTAATCACACTCTCGCGATTTATATGGGAACGACAAAAGCAGAGTTTATTAGCCAGCGTTTAATCAAACTCGGACGTTCTCCACTAACGCCAATTGCGGTGATTAGCTGTGGTACACGTCGTGAGCAACAAGTCTTCACGGGAAATCTAACGCAATTAGCGCAATTGGCAGAAAAAGCACCGACTCCAGCTCTATTGATTGTGGGGGAGGTGGCTGCATTACACCATCAACTTGCGTGGTTTGGCGATAGACACGCATATCCGTCTTTACCTTCGCACCATTCATCTTTGGTTCATTTTGCCTAAACGAGGTTGCTATGAATGAAACACAATTAACCCATCTTCAGCAATTAGAAGCAGAAAGCATTTATATTCTGCGCGAAGTCGTCGCTGAATTTGAAAATCCCGTCATGCTTTATTCAATAGGCAAAGATTCCTCGGTGATGTTGCATTTAGCACGCAAGGCGTTTTATCCCGCTAAATTACCTTTTCCTTTGCTACATGTTGATACTGGCTGGAAATTTCGAGAAATGTATGATTTTCGAGATAAAACAGCTAAAGAATATGGTTTTGATCTTAAGGTTTATCGCAATCCACAAGGTGAAGAGCTTGGAATTAATCCGTTTATTCATGGTAGTGCAAAACATACGGATATCATGAAAACAGAAGGGCTAAAACAAGCCTTAGACAAATATGGTTTTGATGCGGCATTTGGTGGTGCGCGCCGTGATGAAGAAAAATCACGAGCTAAAGAGCGTATTTATTCGTTTAGAGATAGAAAGCATCGCTGGGATCCGAAAAATCAACGGCCTGAATTATGGAAAAACTATAACGGGCAGATTAACAAAGGTGAAAGTATTCGCGTATTTCCACTATCTAATTGGACGGAACTCGATATTTGGCAATATATCTATTTAGAGAATATCGACATCGTTCCTCTCTATTTTGCCAAAGATAGACCTGTTATTGAACGTGATGGCACCTTAATTATGGTAGATGACGACAGAATTGATCTAAAGCCGGGTGAATTGATCGCTCAGCAAAAAGTGAGATTTAGAACTTTAGGATGCTGGCCATTAACGGGTGCGATACCTTCACAAGCAGAAACGCTACCCGCCATTATTGAAGAAATGCTGATTTCCACCAGCAGCGAACGACAAGGGCGTTTAATTGACAGTGATCAGTCTGCCTCGATGGAACTGAAAAAGCGCCAAGGTTATTTTTAATCGGAGGAAATATGGGACTTTTAGCCGTAAAAACGAATCAACTTGTCGCGGGAGAAATCGCACAACAGGGTGGCGTCGAGCGCTATCTTAAAACTCAACAAAACAAAGGATTACTGCGATTTCTAACTTGTGGGAATGTCGATGATGGAAAAAGCACATTAATAGGACGTTTACTTCATGACACAAGGCAGATCTATGAAGATCAGCTTTCTACATTACAAAATGAAAGTAAAAAGATCGGTACCCAAGGTGAAAAGCTCGATCTGGCTTTGCTGGTGGATGGATTAGCGGCAGAAAGAGAGCAAGGGATCACTATTGATGTTGCTTACCGATATTTTTCAACATCAAAGCGTAAGTTTATTATTGCTGATACACCTGGGCATGCGCAATATACCCGTAATATGGCGACAGGTGCATCAACAAGTTCACTTTCTATTCTGTTGATCGATGCTCGAAAAGGCGTACAAGAACAAACACGACGACACAGTTTTATCAGTACACTTCTTGGGATCCGTCACTTGATTGTTGCAATTAATAAAATGGATCTGATGGATTACCAGCAAGCGATCTTTGATTCGATCCAGCAAGATTACCTTCATTTTGCTGAGCAGCTTCCAACGGATCTCACTATTCAATTTGTCCCTATTTCTGCCCTTGATGGTGACAATGTGGTTTCTCCCTCATTGAATATGCCTTGGTATCAAGGAAAAACATTGCTTTCATTATTAGAGGATGCGCCTGTTAAATTGGGTTCAGATGTTCAGGCACTGCGTTTCCCGGTGCAATATGTGAATCGCCCAGATTTAGATTTTAGAGGATACAGCGGTACAGTGTCTTCAGGTGTGCTTTATCAGGGGCAGCAAATCAAAGTATTACCTTCAGGAAAACATACAACGATTAAACGTATTGTCACGTTTGATGGTGATTTAACGCAAGCCAAAGCAGGGCAAGCAATCACACTGGTTCTGGCAGATGAAATTGATATTAGTCGTGGGGATATTATCGTTGATGATAACGATACAACCGCCAAGATTAGCACTCATGCATTAATTGACGTGGTGTGGATGTCAGAGCAACCTTTAGTCCAAGGTCATACTCTAGATATCAAGATCGCAGGTAAAAAAAGCCGCGCCAAAATAGAGAATATTCATTATCAAGTAGATGTAAATAAACTCACTCAACAAGTAACAGATAATTTAAATTTAAACGCGATTGGTAGTGTCGAAGTCTCATTTGAAGAGCCGCAGGTGCTGGATAACTATCAAATTAATGCTGATACTGGAGGCTTAATTCTTATTGATCGACTAAGCAATGTTACCGTAGGCGCTGGTCTTATTCGAGAAACGAGAGATAACGCGATACAAACTATGACACAATATGATGCTTTTGAAGTCGAGTTAAATCAGCTTATTCGTCGCCACTTTCCCCATTGGGGAGCGAGAGATCTTCTTGGAGGAAAATAGTGGTAATTAGCAACGATATTGTTTGGCATCCGCATAAAATTGGATTAAGTGAACGTGAATCACAACAAGCACACAAAGGATGTGTGCTTTGGTTTACGGGGTTATCTGGCTCAGGTAAATCTACACTTGCCGATGCGCTAGAACAAGCGCTTTATCAGCACTCACAAAAGCATTCTCCCATTCATAGCTACTTATTAGACGGGGATAACTTACGCCATGGATTATGTTGTGATCTTGGATTTAGTGCAGAAGATAGGCACGAAAATATTCGCCGTGTGGGGGAAGTGGCTAAATTGATGGTAGATGCGGGACTTATTGTCTTAACGGCTTTTATCTCGCCTTACCAAAAAGACAGACAACAAGTTAGAGATCGCTTTGAGAAAGGAAGATTTATTGAGATCTTTGTTGATACCCCACTTTCTATTTGTGAATCCCGTGATCCGAAAGGGCTTTATCAAAAAGCAAGGCGGGGTGAGATAAAGCAATTTTCAGGTATAGACTCGCCTTATGAACAGCCTATTGCTCCTGAATTACATTTAGACGGCACTCTTTCTATAAGTGAACTCATCCAACAAATCCTCGCATATCTACGGCAAAAACAAATTTACTGCTAATTTTATGATGACATTAAATTATCTCTGCACGAACCCTCCATAAAAGGGGGGGAATGTGTAGAGATAATGTATGCAACAGAGGAAAAAATAGTTATTTCGGTATGCCTTTTAAAATACAAATCACGCTTTAATTGAGCATTCATTTATTGATAAATGAACCCCATAGCATTACCTCTTAATAAGAAAAAATCAAACCTTTGTCTGAATTTTACAGAAGTTGCCCACGTTTATAGTGAGGAGAATAGGAATAATAATGTAATATATTCCAGCACTTTTGTGGCGTCTGTGGTTGAGTTGTGGGATGATTAGCCCATTAATCTTGGGGGTGGTAATGGGGAAATTAACAGTCTTACTTCTGATTTTACTTGGCTGGCTACAATATTCATTGTGGTTAGGTAAAAATGGTATCCATGATTACAATAAAGTAACTCAAGAAGTTGAATCTGCATTGGCGCAAAATACGCAGTTAAAAGAGCGTAATGATCGTCTATTTGCAGAGATTGATGACCTCAATGGCGGGCAAGAAGCGTTAGAAGAACGCGCTCGTAGTGAATTAGGAATGATAAAGCCTAATGAGACATTTTTCCGTATTGTGAGCGATAAATCTCAACCACGTCGTTAATTTATTGAATTAATAGTGTGTCCTGATACAAATATCATAATGAATATAATAAACTCTACTCTTCCTATTGTTGCTGTTATTCCTGCGGCCGGTATTGGAAGTCGAATGCGATCAGTCCGTCCAAAACAATATTTGAAGATTGGCGGATTGACTATTCTTGAACATACCATTAATGCCCTATTAAAACACCCACGCATAATGCAAATTATCGTGGCGATCAGTCCTAATGACAGCTATTTCCACACTTTACCTTTAGCGCAAGATGAAAGAATAATTACGGTTAATGGTGGAGGTGAACGCGCTGACTCTGTATTGTCAGGTTTAGAGTATGTCACACAACATTTTTCTGAAAATACATGGGTGTTAGTTCATGATGCAGCAAGACCTTGCCTGCATTTTGGCGATCTTGATCATCTTATTAAATTAATCGATGAAAACGTTATGGACCCACAATTTTGTGGTGGCATTCTTGCAACACCCGTTCGCGATACAATGAAACGTAGTCATCAACAAGATAATCATATTGAACAAACAGTAGAAAGAACAACTCTATGGCATGCTTTAACGCCACAATTCTTTCCTGCCTTTTTATTAAAACAAAATATAGAAAATGCACTCTCACAAAAAGCCATGATCACGGATGAAGCCTCTGCGATGGAGTTTGCAGGATATGAACCTTTATTAGTTAAAGGTCGTGCGGATAATATCAAAGTTACTCAGCCAGAAGATTTAGCGCTTGCAGAGTTTTTCCTCTCACGTCAAATCACCAGTATAAGGAACACATAATAAAATGAGAATTGGACACGGTTACGATGTACATAAATTTGGCGGTGAAGGCCCTATTATTATTGGTGGCGTTAGAATTCCTTATGAACAAGGTCTGATAGCTCACTCTGACGGCGATGTTGTATTACATGCGGTTACAGATGCAATTCTAGGCGCTATTGCTATGGGTGACATTGGCACATTGTTTCCTGATACTGATCCAGCATACAAAGGCGCAGATAGTCGTGTACTCCTTCGTGAAGCGTTCTCACGTGTAAGAGCAAAAGGTTACCGAATTGGTAATTTAGATGTCACGATTATTGCTCAGGCCCCCAAAATGCTACCTCATACACCGCAAATGCGCGTCAATATTGCAGAAGATCTTCATTGTCATATTGATGATATCAATGTGAAAGCGACCACAACAGAAAAGCTTGGATTTGTTGGTAGAAAAGAAGGCATTGCCTGTGAAGCAGTTGTTTTATTAATCAAAGAGTCATTATCTGAATGAGTGATTTACCTGAACTCTACTGGTTACATGGAAAACCACAAGCAACAGGTTTATTAAAGTCAATTCCTGAAGATTTTATTGTCTGTGAAGATCTTGGTTTCACTCTTGATGGTGAAGGCGAGCATGTCATGGTAAAAATCAGAAAAACAGGTTGTAACACGGCTTTTGTTGCTGAAAAACTGGCAAAATTTGTGGGTATTCACCCTAGAGATGCAAGCTATGCTGGACTAAAAGACAGAAATGCTGTCACCGAACAATGGTTTTGTCTGCGTATGCCGGGTAAAGAGATGCCCGATTTTAGTCAGTTTGTTTTAGACGGTTGTGAAATTCTAGAAACAACTCGTCAACAACGTAAACTACGCATAGGAACGCTAAAAGGTAATCACTTTACATTGGTGTTACGAGAAATTTCTGATCGCAATTTTGTTGATGCTCGATTAGCGCAAATAAAAGCGAAAGGTATTCCTAACTACTTTGGTGCTCAACGATTTGGGCGTAATGGTGAAAACTTACGCCAAGCGATGCGTTGGGCAACCGATGAAATTCGTGTTAAAGAGCGTGGTAAACGCAGTTTTTATCTTTCAGCAGCACGCAGTGCGATGTTTAATCATATCGTCAGCAAAAGATTAGAATGTGATTTATATTCAAAAGTGATTCTCGGTGATGCAATGCAACTTCATGGAAGAGGTAGCTGGTTTGTTGTTGATGAGGCAGAACTGGCTCAAACACAAACTCGTTATGAAGAGCATGATGTTCATATTACGGCTCCTTTACCAGGTAAAGGTGATTTAGGTACACAATCACAAGCATTGGATTTTGAGACTAAAAATCTGGCAGAATATGAAGCCTTCTGGTCGTTAGCTAGACAAGAACGAGTTGATAACACAAGACGCGCTATCAATCTATTACCAGAAAATATGTCATGGAATTGGTTAGACGACACCACTGTTACTCTGTCATTCTTTTTACCCGCAGGGAGCTTTGCAACTAGCGTTGTACGTGAATTAATTTTATTAGGGAATGATGATGCTGAAAATATTGGTGAGTAATGACGATGGTGTGATGGCAAAGGGGATACAGACTCTCGCTAAAGCATTGCGCCAGCGTTATGATGTACAAGTTGTTGCACCCGATCGCAATCGTAGTGCTGCATCTAATTCTTTAACAATTGACAGACCTCTACGTAAGCAAGAACTTGAGAATGGGGATATTGCGATTGTTGAAGGGACACCAACAGACTGTGTTTATCTTGGGGTAAACCATTTAGTACGTCCTCGTCCTGATATTGTGGTTTCTGGTATTAATCATGGCCCTAATTTGGGCGATGATGTTATTTATTCAGGTACTGTTGCTGCGGCAACAGAAGGGCGTTTTTTAGGCTTACCTGCCATTGCTGTTTCACTTGATGGCGAAACGCATTTTGAGACTGCCGCTCAAGTGACTTGTGACGTTTTGGCAATGTTACAACAAGTACCTTTAAGAGCAGGAAATATTCTCAATATTAACGTACCTGATATTCCTCTTAATGAAGTAAAAGGTTTTCGTATTACGCGTTGTGGTAGTCGTCATGCTTCACAACATGTTTATACACATACCGATCCTAGAGGAAATAGTCTTTATTGGATTGGGCCTCCAGGTGAAAAAAATGATGTAGGTCCTGATACAGATTTCGCTGCCGTTGACGAAGGTTATGTTTCGATAACTCCATTACATGTCGATTTAACAGCCTATAACGCACTCGATTTATTACAAAATTGGTTAAATAAAGCAGAGGTCAAAAAAACATGTTAAGTCGGTCAATGAAAGACTTACTGACAATGTTAAAACAGCATGGCATCAAGGATGAGAGCTTGCTGGAAGCAATGAGTAAAGTACCAAGAGAGCTTTTTATTGATGAAGCGCTTTCTCATAAGGCTTATGAAAATACGGCTTTGCCTATTGGCAATGGGCAAACTATTTCACAGCCTTATATTGTTGCTAAAATGACAGCACTACTGGAATTACAAAGCTCTGATTCTGTATTAGAAATTGGTACAGGCTCGGGATATCAAACGGCAGTATTAGCAAATTTAGTCCATCATGTTAGTTCCGTTGAGCGTATAAAGATATTGCAATGGCAAGCTAAACGACGTTTTAAACATCTTGATTTACATAATATATCGACACGTCATGGTGATGGATGGGAAGGGTGGTCATCAAAAGCCCCTTTTAATGCCATAATAGTGACTGCATGTGCAGCAGAAGTACCTCAACAGTTATTGATGCAGTTAGCCGATGGTGGCAGGATGATAATACCTGTTGGTGAACAACAACAAATACTGAAGTTTATCCGTCGTTTAGGTAATGATTTTCACTATCAATCTATAGAAACTGTTAGATTTGTTCCTTTAATCGCAGGTGAGTTAGCATAACTTCCAGATAAATCTGACCGTTTTTTATTACTGCTTTTTAATAGCTTGTCGTAATCTGCACTAATAAATGAAACATTTTCAAAAAATTGCAGTCTTTTTGTTTAACTCGACAAATTGCTAGACGCTAATGCCTTTTTAAAGGGAGAAGGAAGTATGAATTCAGAAAGCCCAATTAAGCATGTCCGCTGGGCAATCATGTGTTCGGTAATTGGATTTGCATTAACAGGCTGTGCAGATACACCTTATCGTCCTGCACCCATTACCTCTGTAAATGATAGCTCTTCAAATAACACGGTTTCAACCGCGCCTGTGATGACTAACAGTAATGCGACACCGGTTGAAAGAACGACACCTTTACAATCGTCACCTCCTCCTTCAATTAAGGTGAATAGTGCTTCATCTAATGGAGGCACATATCAGCCTCAAAATCAGCCTCGCCCACAAACATCAGTAGCGACTCAAAATGTGAGCACAGATGGCTCTGGTCGCATTGTGTATAACCGTAACTATGACAGTATTCCGAAAGGAAACTACAATGGTAACACGTACACAGTAAAACGCGGTGATACCATGTTCTATATCGCTTGGATAACAGATAGTGATGTAAAAGAACTAGCATCAATGAATAACATCCCAGAGCCTTATAGTTTAAACGTAGGGCAGGTGTTGAATATCGGTAACCGTCAGGTCAACACGGGCACTAATACTAATGTCAACACATCAGTTATTAATCAATCAAGTAGTGCGGGTGTTCAAACGGCACACACCAAACCAACAAACAATGGCGCTATGGGACCATTGATTACTAAACCAACAACACAACCAAAGGCAACAACTCCGCCATCAACAACAAATACGAATACTACAACTTCGGCAACGCCGGCACCAACTGCGGCTTCTGGTAAGTGGATTTGGCCTGCTCAAGGTAAGATCATCGAAAGCTACTCAAGTGCTCCTGGTGGCAATAAAGGCATCGATATCGGTGGTACAAAAGGCTCACCAATTGTTGCAACAGCTGCGGGTAAAGTGGTTTATGCGGGGAGTGCATTACGTGGTTATGGCAATCTCGTTATCATTAAACATAATGACGAATACCTCAGTGCATATGCACATAACGACACTATTTTGGTGCGTGAACAACAAAATGTGAATGCGGGGCAGCAAATTGCCACAATGGGTAGCTCTGGAACCAGTTCTGTCCGATTACACTTTGAGATACGCTATAAAGAAAAATCACTTAACCCAATGAGTTATTTACCTAAGAAATAGATAAGTGGTTTTTTACATGTATAGCGAATAATCCTAAAGTTAAGCCCTCTTCTTTACAAAAAGAAGAGGGCTTTTTTTATCTGTAATTAATTAATATATTGAAAAAAAATAAATTTAATCTAAGTACAACTGCTTATTTGAAGGTCATTAAAAATGAGAGGTCAATATAAAATCATAGATAACGTAAAATTAGACAGTTGATTATCAACCAATGAATGCGTATGCTAAAAATTGTTATATAAAAAATGAATAAAGACTCACTGTTATTAAAAGATGGACTATAAAATAACCCTTTGTTTAGGTGGTATTTTTTTATTCGATTATCTTTTTAATAATGGTATGTAATATTAATTATTAGATATTATCATGGGTTTTTGTTTGTTTTTTTTAGATGTAAATAGTCACAAATAGTACATCAAATAGAGTACTTTCACGTATAGATAAATATACGTGGAATATAATAAAAAAACTGTTAATAACCTACACTCAATAGTTAAGTTATATATTGAGTAAAGAAAGAATAAATTAACAGTAAAATAGATTATGTTATCTTTTATTTTGTAATTCGTTACAAGGGAAAATCAGTAAACCCGTTGTGTCGTGACACAGCGATAAACTGGTAAATAGACTTTAGTCATGAGTCGTTTACCTAAATTATCAAGGGTAGGAGCAGCTGATGAGCCAAAGTACGCTAAGAGTAGACGAGTTATATACAGATGAAATTGAAGAGAACATGGAAGAGTTCGATGAAGTTGCTGCAAAAGAGGAAGAAAGTGAGTCTGATGCTCAAGATGAAATTGAACTTATTGAAGGAGTCAACCAGCGTGCGCTCGATGCAACTCAGCTTTATTTAGGAGAAATTGGTTATTCTCCGTTGCTGACTGCTGAAGAAGAAGTTTTCTTTGCTCGTAGAGCGTTGCGAGGTGATATTCCTTCAAGACAACGAATGATAGAAAGTAACCTACGTTTAGTTGTTAAGATCTCTCGTCGTTATACAAACCGAGGTCTTGCCCTGCTTGATTTAATTGAAGAAGGGAACTTAGGACTTATTCGTGCTGTTGAAAAATTCGACCCTGAAAAGGGTTTCCGTTTTTCAACTTATGCGACATGGTGGATACGTCAAACTATTGAACGTGCCATTATGAACCAAACTCGTACTATCCGTCTTCCCATTCATATCGTTAAAGAGCTGAATGTTTATTTAAGAACGGCAAGAGAGTTGGCACATAAACTCGATCATGAACCGAGTGTTGAAGAAATCGCAGAATCACTTGATAAACCCGTTGAAGATGTGAGTAAGATGCTACGTTTAAACGAGCGCATTACTTCTGTTGATACTCCAATTGGTGGTGATTCAGATAAAGCATTACTCGATATTATCTCTGACGAAAATGAAGAAGGGCCGGAAGCAACAATTCAAAATAATAACCTCAAGGAAAATATTATAAAGTGGTTATTTGAATTGAATCCAAAACAGCGTGAAGTATTGGCACGTCGTTTTGGGTTATTAGGCTATGAAGCAGAAACTTTAGAAGATGTTGGTAGAGAGATTGGTCTGACAAGAGAAAGAGTTCGTCAAATTCAAGTTGAAGGACTACGTCGCTTAAAAGACATTCTACAAAGTCAGGGGTTATGTATTGAAGCTCTTTTCAAAGCATAACTAGCCTTTATTTCTGTCTACAGCTTCCGTCTACTGTTATTACCAAAGCCGATTAGTAAGTTGCTAATCGGCTTTTCTTTATCTTGTATTATGTCATTTAACAAGATAAAACAAGCGCGTGGTGTTGCATCTTGTTAATTGGGTAAAAAAGATAAAGGAAGATATGAAAGATTATTTTTTAAACGTCAAATTAGAGAGTTGCCATTTTGACCCAAATAAAACCTCACCGAAAGGAATGGTGAGATTAATAGCATCAGGCAAAGTGTTTTATCTTAATGAAGATGATTTCACTCACTCTCATGATTTTCTGAAGCGTTTAAAACAAGGTGATGAGCTTAAAATTTGTGCCGAATCATTGAAAGATGGCAGTTTATGGGTGCAATGGATTTATCATAATAGCAAAGGAAGGCTTGAGCCAGAAAGAACCTTTAAACTTACCACTAAACAGAAAAAATGGTTATTGCTTGCATTTATTCTGACGTTTGTTGGCAGTTATTGGAGTTATTTTTCGATTCTTCATCTTGACGTGAATTTTTTTATCGTTGTTTCCACGGTTATTGCATTCGGTGCAATGATGATGGGTATTAGTTATATCGGAGAAAAGGCTTATCGTTACTTTCAGCGTATCAGGCCTAAACATAGAAAGAGAATAAAGGCGTTAGATAAAGTCATTGCCAAACAAGATATTATTGCTTCAGATGGTGAACAACTGATTATTCCCGAAATAAAAACAATACCACTGTTAAAGCATATAACACGTAAAACCCCAACCTTCCATATCAAACAAAGTAAAGTACAGCGAGTACGAGGGAAAATAAAGCTTCATCATGTTGATAGAATTAAAATACACACCCGTAATGCAGAGAGTGTGGTGATGCAAATATCTTGTCAGATTGATAAACATCCTTTTATATTTAGTTATAAAGAACGTTTATTTTATTCTGATCATAATTTATTTTTGACTGATGGTGATGATATTGAATTGTTCTTTTGGCAAGCAGAAGATAAGAACTCTGGGCCTGTTGTCTTAGGGGTTTATAATCATACAGATAATGGCGCTTATTCAATTTCAGGACAAATGTATATTGGGCATCAACGTACTAAGCGATTATCGTTGTTAATTACAGGCTTGATCAGTGCCTTTATTTTTTCTATTTTTGCCATTTTATCTATTTCGGATGTTTATGATAATGGTAATTATTGGGATAAATGGGATTGGTTCTTTATTGGTGATACCTTTTTAGGAATGGGGATTATCTTCAGCTTAATTATCACTGGATTTGCTTTTTTAATTGCCTTATTTTCAAATCTTTATATTTTGTTATCAAAAAAAGGTAATAGTAGTTATCAAACCTATTTTTTGCTTCAACAGCAATGTGTTGAAAATAACAAAGTGGGTTATATTACGGAGTTAAGTCAATGAATCCTTTTTTCCGTAAGCCTTTTATTATTATCACTAGCTTATTTATTTTAAGCTTAGTACTTTTTTATGGTGTACTTTTTCATGGTTTTGCCTCTAAGTGGCAATGGAAAAATGAAAACGCCTCGGTGTTATCATCATACCCCTATTCTCGTTATGATTGGCGTAAAACCTTTAATTCATCAAATGGTATCCTAATTAAAACTGAATCTGATAGTGGGCGATATGATGTAGATATTTATGGTCGACTTTATCGCCAAGATAATCAGAGAAAATATACGCTGTACTATTCTGATAAAGAAGGCGTACGATTTGTATTACAAGGGCAAGGTAGCTTTTACAACGCTTATTGTGCTTTTGATAAATGTGTTTTATTTACAGAGCAGGGACGTCAACATATAGATTTAGCAGAGTTTACAGTAGCAGATTTAATTCCTTGGCAAGAGACTAACGATGGTTATTATCGTTTCCCTTTAGCATTAATTGGCGGAAAATTACTCTTTTCACAAACAACATCACAATTAATTTTAGTTGATAATAAGACGATACTGACAAGTTTAGATGAAGGTGAAAGTTGGGAATACTCAGTTAATACCGAAGATCTGGTAAAGCAGTATTACGCTGAAGATTTCGGTGAATTTACACAATTTCATTATGCTCTTTCAGGTGATTCTCTTATTATTTTTTATAATCATCATTACACAACAAACACGTTAGAAATTACGTTAAATTTAGTGAATAAAGAAGTAACAAAAACACGCTGGCTTCCATTGCGTGTTAAAGAGGTTGCTCAAAATGATAAAGGTGAGATTTATTTAATTGCTCAACAAGCATCTCGTGATCTCTATTCTGT
This sequence comes from Proteus sp. TJ1640, assembly GCF_003144445.1. Classification (NCBI taxonomy): domain Bacteria; kingdom Pseudomonadati; phylum Pseudomonadota; class Gammaproteobacteria; order Enterobacterales; family Morganellaceae; genus Proteus; species Proteus sp. TJ1640. The sequence goes on along the minus strand of NZ_PENY01000024.1, from coordinate 96,743 downwards.
TGTTCAACGTAAATCTGATGGAAATTTAGAAACTTTCTATGAAAGTGGTTATAAATATTTGAGTGATTTGATGATAAGTAATGATGATCTAATTTTAAATAAAGGTCATAACGATGATAAAGTTACGCTAGTTTTTGCATTAAAAACAAAAAAGTATACTTCTTATGAGAAAATTAATGACGATATGATGTTTAATCCAGCTTTATCTTCATTTATTCGTTTATTTGACAATTACAGCGATGAAGACACTTTACTGTTATTGGGCGAAAGGCTGAAATATAGCCATGCTTTAATTAAGTAGAGTTATATTTATCTTTGATTGAACTATTATTAAAATGGCGCTGTGAAAATAAACATAGCGCCATTTTTCATATTTATGCCTTATTTGGCCATCTCTTTTAAACGATAGAGTTGTTCTAACGCTTGTCGTGGTGTTAAGGCATCAGGATCAATTTTATCTAACGCTAATTCAATAGCAGAGGGTTCAGCTTCTGTTAATAACATCAGTTGTGAAGTTTCAACATGACCAGCGCCAGTGTGACCTGATAGCAATTCAAGCTCTTTTAACTTCTGTTTAGCACGGCGGATCACCTCTTTTGGGACACCCGCTAACGATGCTACAGCTAAACCATAGCTTTTACTTGCTGCACCTTCTTGAACACTGTGCATAAAGGCAATGGTGTCACCATGTTCAACCGCATCCAAATGAATGTTTGCAGTACCTTCAAGTTTTTCAGGCAGTGTGGTTAATTCAAAATAGTGGGTTGCAAAGAGTGTCATTGCTTTAATGCGATTTGCTAAGTTTTCAGCGCAAGCCCAAGCTAGAGATAATCCGTCATAAGTTGATGTACCTCGACCAATTTCATCCATTAAGACTAAGCTGTTTTCCGTCGCATTATGCAAAATATTGGCTGTTTCGGTCATTTCCACCATAAAGGTAGAACGACCTGAAGCAAGATCATCAGAAGCTCCCACACGGGTAAATATACGGTCAACAGGGCCAATTAATGCCTTTTCTGCGGGAACAAAGCTACCAATATAAGCAAGTAAAGTAATTAATGCTGCTTGGCGCATATAAGTACTTTTCCCGCCCATATTCGGGCCAGTAATGATTAATAAACGGCGTTGAGGTGCCAATTGTAATGGGTTAGAAATAAAGGGTTCGCTAAGAACTTGTTCAACAACAGGGTGACGTCCCCCTATAATTTGAATACCTGTTTTTTCACTTAATTCTGGGCGTGTGTAATTTAATGATTCTGCACGCTCAGCAAGGTTCGCGAGCACATCTGTTTCTGCTAAAGCTTCAGCACTAATTTGTAATGCCGTAAGGTGAGGTAATAGCTTTTCAAAAATCTCTTCATAGAGCATTTTTTCGATAGCTAATGCCTTACCTTTAGAAGTTAATACTTTATCTTCATACTCTTTTAATTCAGGAATGATGTAACGTTCAGCATTTTTCAATGTTTGACGACGAACATAGTGCATAGGTACTAAATTACTTTGCCCACGACTGACTTGAATGTAATAGCCATGTACACCATTAAAGCCAACCTTAAGTGTATCAATACCCCATTTTTCTCGTTCACGAATTTCAAGTTTATCAAGGTAATCATTTGCGCCATCGGCTAATGCTCGCCATTCATCTAATTCAGCATTATAGCCTGAGGCAATAACGCCACCATCACGGACTAATACAGGTGGTGTTTCAACAATGGCATTTTCAAGTAATTCACATAATTCATCAAACTGACTAATACGCTTTTGTAATTCTTTAATATAAGGCATATCAGTTTGTTCAAGTACTTGATGAATATCGTAATACTGCTGAAAAGCATGACGCATACGAGAAAGATCACGAGGGCGTGCTGAACGTAATGCTAAACGAGCTAATACACGTTCTAAATCACCGACTTGGCGTAAAAAAGGCTGTAACTCAAAATAGAGAGGTTGTAATGCACTAATTGCATCTTGTCGTTTAACGAGTTGTTCACGTTGGCGTAATGGTGTGTGTATCCAACGTTTTAGCATACGGCTTCCCATTGGGGTAACGCAAAGGTCAAGTACAGATGCCAGCGTGTTATCAGTACCTCCAGCAAGATTTTGTGTTAATTCTAGATTACGACGAGTTGCCGCATCTAAAATAATTGAATCTTGAGGGCGTTCCATAGTGATGTTACGAATATGAGGCAATGCAGTCCGTTGTGTATCTTTCACATATTGTAATAAGCATCCAGCAGCGCAGAGTGCTAAATATGCATTCTCAACACCAAAGCCCGTTAAATCACGAGTACCAAATTGCAGATTCAGTTGTTGCCTTGCAGTTTCTAGTTCAAATTCCCAAATAGGGCGGCGACGCAAGCCTTGCTGGCGCTCAATCAGTGCCATTGATTCAAAAGTTTCTGGGTAGAGTAATTCAGCGGGATGGGTGCGTTGTAATTCAGCAAGCATACTTTCACTATCGGGCATTTCCGTAACACGAAAACGTCCTGATGTGATATCTAATGTTGCATAGCCAAATGCGCCATTTTTATCTTGCCAAATAGCAGCTAAAAGATTGTCTTGGCGTTCTTCAAGTAAGGCCTCATCAGTGACAGTACCCGGTGTAACAATACGAATAACTTTGCGTTCAACTGGGCCTTTACTGGTTGCAGGGTCGCCTATTTGTTCACAAATAGCCACGGATTCCCCTAATTGAACTAATTTAGCGAGATAGTTTTCAACAGCATGATGTGGAACCCCTGCCATGGGGATCGGTTGGCCTGCGGACTGGCCCCGTTTAGTTAATGAAATATCTAATAAGCGAGAGGCTTTTTTAGCATCATCAAAAAACAGTTCATAAAAGTCACCCATACGATAGAACAGTAAAATTTCAGGATGCTCTGCTTTAATTTTCAGATACTGCTGCATCATTGGTGTGTGGGAGTCTAAATGTTGAATGTCAGTCATGTTGTCGTCTGTCTTAACGTATTGAATTTTGGGTATTTGTGAAAATTTATTGTTACACTGAATGTCGTTTTATTTCACAAGCATTGTTCGATCATATCACAAGGTTTCGGTCTGTTGTTTTAATGATACAAATATCTTTTTAGACCAAAAGAGAAATAATTTTATTCACTATAATATCGTTGATTAACCGTTAATGACAATCTGCACTTTTTCTGAAAATTTTTTAGCTTTAATTTATTACATATTGATTTAAATAATATTTTATTACACTAATGGAAATGATCATATGGACATTATGGCAATCTGTTATTTTAAGCAGATAGTATATTGAGTGAGTGTCTTACTACAATTTAGAATTAGAAAATACTGACATGCACCAAGATGAAGACAATTATTACCATTGGAACCTGAATGATGTCAGTAAAACTATTTTGCTCAGTCAGAGAAGTTAATATTTGAGATGAATGATAATGAGCAAGAAAATCAAGCTATTTTTTTCTATGACGAGTGACAACCGGGTGCATGAAATACCCATAGTGATATTAACAAACAAAAAATCGAAGCATATTAATATCGGAGTTAAAGTTCGTAGGTTTTACTTAATAATGCTCTTAATACCAAAATATTAAATTCTATTGTTATCTTATTCTGACTGTTCACTCACTATATTGTTGCGAGGTAATTATTAGGTAAAATATTGAAAAATTTATTTTATCTTGTGAGCAAGGAAGAAATAATCAATATGAAAACTCGAATTCTAAAATTAACTTTATTAGGTGCATTAGCATTACCTTTAGTGGGATGTAGTGATGCAACACCTAACTGTAATAGTACTGAAGCCAAAAATTTAGTGATTGATATTACAAAAGATGAGTTACGCGATCAAAAAATGGCAGCATTGATCGATCAAATTAAGATCAAAGTAGAAAGCGTACGCACTCGTGAACATGATGAGAAAAGAGATACTTACTCATGTGCTGCTGAACTTTCTTTTGAAGGTAAAGGTGGCAAAAATTCAATTCCGATTACTTATACCATTGAAAGCACAGATGATGGCAAAGAATTTTACGTTAATGTTTTTGGCTTATAATTCTTCTAGATAAAAATCTATCATAAAAAAGTAGATATAGTAGATATATAAGTAGCAAGCCTATATATCTACTTTTAATAAATTACGCTATATCATCTAGAAATTCAGGTGATGGAACAAAGAATAATGTACCTGTTATAGGGGTACTGAATTTCAGTAATTTATCCGTATGGCCTTCAGGTGTGCCTGAAAACATATTTTCTAACATTCGATTAGTTGTTGAAAAATAACGTGCATAACCAATAAAGTAAGTGCCATATTCATTTTTTGATGGATTAGAAAAAGGCATGTTGGCTCTGACTATTTTTAAATCATTGCCGTTCTCATCTTGAATATTGGTTACAACATTATGTGAACCAGGTTCTTTTTCTTCATCGGTTAACTCCACATCATTGAATTTGTGTCTACCAATGACTTTTTCTTGTTCGATAAGAGGCTGTTTTTCCCATGCTTCCATATCGTGAATATATTTTTGTACAAAGGCGTAACTACCACCTGTAAATTCAGGATCTTCATCGCCAATAACGGCATAAGAAGCTCGCTCATCTTCATACTCTGGGTTTTCAGTTCCATCGACAAAACCAATAATAGAACGTCCGTCAAAATATCTAAATCCATGAACTTCATCAACGGGCACAACAATATTCTTTAGCTTTTGGCTGATAATAGATGCTAATTCGTAACAAGCCGAAACTTTGAGAGCCCGAATATGGAAAAAAAGATCGCCCGGAGTAGAAACTGCAGTATAAGTGTTACCTTTAATTTCTTTAAAAGTATTTAGCTCTTTAGGCTTTGGCTGGTTGGGAAATAACGTAGTCCATGCATTTGCACCGAACCCCATTACACAACTTGTTTCCAATTCAGGAAAACGAGTTTTCATACTACGTATTAGGCCAGAAAAATTATTACAAAAATCGATTAGAATATCGCGGTTTTCAGGTGAGTAGTTGAGGTTAAAAACTAAAAAATAAGCATTCTCACAAGGTGATTTAGTAACATCTTGGTATTTCATAGTGATCCCTAAATGACTAACAATAGATGAATAGTAATTAAGTCATATATACAAAATATTGTTTTCGTTTTACACCAAAACCCTCTTTATTACAAAGAGAGGGTGAGATTTTTATCTCTATTTTTAGTATGTTAATGTGATGTATCAATTTAATTGTTCATCTGAAATATCATATTTTACAACTACACTATTTTCATAAAGCAATTCTGATGTAATTAATTGAGGAAAAGCGCCCACATTGTTTTTAGTGTAAATATCTCGCCAAATTTCATTACAACGATATACATGCTCTCCCTTTTTGATAAAAGAGGATGACTTTTCATAAATATGATAACGATATTTTCTTTCTTCACTACAAAGGAGTTCACCTTCTAATTGATGTTCAGCGACATGTAATCTAATTTGGTAATTATAAGGCGTTGGATTATATAAGATTAGATCTACGTAGTTATAAAAAATAGCGGCTCCTGAGCCAAAAGGAAGTACTCTACCTTCATCAGGAAAGGGATCAAAACTATGATTTGCCTTTTCAATCACTTTTAATTCAGAGTGTAGTGCTAACCAATGTATTAAATTACTGGCCTGACAAATTCCACCACCTACGCCTTTTCTTGCTTCACCATATGAGAGTTGCATACCATCAATAAAACCTCGTTTATAGCTAGGTTTACCGACTAAATAACAAAAAGAGAAATACTCTCCAGGTTTTATTACGATACCATCTAACGCTTTTTCAACTAATTTAAGATTCGTTATCTTATTGTATTGTAATTGAATATCACTTTCGCCACGGCGACTAATTAATTTAGATGTATGTTTTAGGTAACGATATGAAAGTCGTTGTTCTGGTTGAACATTTTTGCTGTATTTTCGACCTGAAAATCGCCAACTAAGGGAACGAAATAAACGACGTTGTGCCACTCTCAAGGTATAAAGAATAGGGTGATAAGACGAGAATGTTCTACGCATAAAATCCTTTTAAACAATAGGGAATAGAAAGAGGTAAACGTGAGTATGATAACGATTTAATGATAATATTGATATGCTGATATCTTTAAAATAATAGGGATAAGAATTTGATCAATAAGTTTATTTATTGATTTTAATTCTGAAAAAGCACCAAAATTTGAAGCTTATAACATTGGCTCTTATCTGCCAGATAAGAATGTCGCAGATTAAGATTTAATAAGAAGTAATTTTTAAATTAATCTTAATATTCTATAAAGATATCTAAAAAAACTCCGATACTAAATCAGAGCAAGGGAAACTTTGCTCTTTTTTTGTATATAACAATGAAAAACAAAATCATATATTTTATATGCAATATTTCTCATCCATTTTATGTTTATTTTTCAACTAATAATTTAATTGAAACTTCATAAAAAACACATGCTAGCTCTTTAAAGTGATGAATTGATATAAGAGAGTGAAAATAGAGATTGATGATTTATTTGGTTTACACAATATGAGTTATAAAATAAGATAAAAAATCTCTTTATTATTAAAAATAGTATTTAAATTTTATTTTCACTTAACAATGTTGTATCTAAATATGAATAATACAATTAATTAAAAATAAGTTTTAATTATTAACTAATAAAGTGTTTAACCAGATTTAAATCCTGTTTTATTTTTTGTTTTCGTACATTATACCGCTATAACCAAAACTTGTTTATTTTAAAAAATAATATAATAATACTCATATATTGAGTTAATTGCTGATTTTCAATTGGTAAATAAATTAATCAATATATTAAAATAATATTAATAAATATATTAATAATGACTCTTTGGAGAAAAATAAATGAAGAAAAATTTACTTGCAATATTCATTGCTAGTGGTTCTATTTTTGCAGTTAATAACGCTTTAGCTGAAGATGGTACTATTGATTTTACAGGTGAAATTATAGATAACGCTTGTGAACTCGCATCGGGTTCTGATGCGTTAAAAGTGAATTTAGGTAAAGTATCTAAAACTGCATTACCAACTACTGGTAGTACGGCTTCGGCAACACAATTCACAATTAAGCTAATTAATTGCCCTGCAACAGCAAGTAGTGCAGCAGTAAAATTTGATGCAGATAATTATTCTGGTGATAATACTGTTATTGCTCTGAAAAATGAAGCTAACGTAGCAAAAGGTGTTGGTATTCAAATTACAGATGATACAAATAAGGTTATTCCGTTATTTACTGAATCGAAAAAATACCCATTAAAAACAGGGGCCAATGTTGTTAATAATTTGGACTTCCGTGCGCGTTATATTGCTAAATCCGATACCGTAACTGCAGGTCTTGCAAATGGTAATGCAACATTTACTATCAATTATAATTAAAGATTAATTAAAAAATAAAAAGGTTTAAAGGGATTTGAACCTTTTTACTCAATTAATGGTGGGGATATGAAGGCTATTATTTATTCTTTTATTTCTTTGTTTATTTTTTTAAATACCGCAAATGCGGGGGTTGTTATTGGTGGTACTCGTGTTATTTATGATGAAGGAAAAAAAGACGTCAGTATTAGTGTCGAAAATCCAGACAATATTCCCTATTTAATTCAGTCTTGGATAGATGATATTAATGAAAAAAAACAATCAAATTTTACTATAACTCCTCCATTATTTAGATTAAATGGCAGTAATACTAATACATTAAGAATATTTCTAACTGAAAATAATTTACCTAGCGATAGAGAATCTCTTTTTTGGTTAAATATAAAAACAATTCCTGCAACAGAGAGAACAGAGAATTCTTTGCAAATCGCATTTAAAACGCAGATGAAATTAATTTTTAGACCTAAAGAATTAAAGAATGTTAATTTTATTGAAGAACAGAAAAAGTTAGAGTGGTCAAAAGTAGGAAATAAAATAAATGTAAAAAACCCAACACCTTACTTTTTCAATTTTCAGACAATTAAGTTTAATAATAAGACTGTTGATGATGTTTCTTATGTTGCTCCTTACTCAATAAAATCATTTGATATTAATAGTGAGGAGCTACATGGCACTATTAATTGGGAAGTCATTAATGATTATGGTGCAGTTACTGATTTATCAGAGATCAAAATATAATCTTCTATAAATTTAGGTTTTAATATGAAAATGAATAAAATATGTATTAGCCTAATTTTATATTTAGGCTATACAGCCTCGCTGTATGCGGAAGGGTCTAATTTAGATAATCTTTACTTTGATCCTGATTTTTTAGAATTACCTAATAAAAGCTCAATTGATTTATCTCAGTTTGAAAATAATGAGCAGTTACCCGGTAATTATTATGTTGATATTTATGTTAATACTAATTTAATTGGTACTGAAAATATAAAATTTGAGAAAATAGATAATGGCAAGTTAATCCCCTGCTTATCAATATCCGATCTCACTAAATTTGGTGTTAAAACAAGTGAATACAATGGGTTAGAAGAAAAAGGAAATAACTGTGTTAATTTGTCAGCGATCCCTAATGCAACAAGTGAATTTAAATTTAATTCTCAACGCTTGTATTTAAGTATTCCTCAAATAGCGATGAATAAAAACCCTAGAGGATTTGTTGATTTAAATAATATAGATAATGGTATTACTGCACTGTTATTAAATTACAGTTATAGCGGTTCAAAAAATTATGATCGTAAGAGTAATGGCTCAAATACAACATCAAACTATATTAATTTAAGACCTGGAATCAATATAGGCCCTTGGCGTTTGAGAAATTATACAACTTGGTCTAATAGTGATGATAAATCTAGTAAATGGGACACTGTTTATACGTATTTATCGCGTAGCATCAATCAACTTAAAAGCCAATTAGTTTTAGGGGATGGAGTCTCACCTTCTTCTGTTTTTGACAGTGTTCCTTTTAGAGGTATTCAACTCGGTACTGATGATGATATGTATCCTGAAAGTGTTCGTGGGTATGCGCCTGTAGTACGTGGTATTGCGCGTAGTAATGCTCAGATTACGATTAGACAAAATGGTTATACCATTTATCAAACAGAAGTGGCAGCAGGCCCTTTTGAAATTAATGATCTTTATCCAACAGGAAGTAGCGGTGATTTATATGTCACAATCAAAGAATCAAATGGAAGTGAACAACACCAAATAATACCCTTTGCTTCTTTACCCGTTTTACAACGTGAAGGTTATGTTTCTTATAGTATTACAGGAGGGGAATATCGTGCTTATGATAAAGAAATTGAAAAACAGAAATTTGGTCAATTGACATTAATTTATGGTTTGCCTTATGGAGCAACGGCTTATGGTGGAAGCCAACTTAGCAACAATTACCAAGCGTATTCTATTGGTGTAGGACAAAACTTAGGTGCATTAGGCGCAATTTCAATAGATGTTACTCAAGCAAACTCAAAATTAAATAATGGTGATACATCGCGTGGGCAGTCTTATCGTTTCAGATATAACAAAAATCTAAATACGATTGGAACGAATATAGCCCTAGCAGGCTACCGTTATTCAACTGACGGATATTATAGTTTGGCGGAGGTTTTTGACGAATATCGAAATGGTATCAGTGCACCTGAAATAGAACGCCGTCGTAATCGAGCGGAAATTACGATTAATCAGAATTTGGGAGAGCAATACGGTTCTCTTTCTATCGGATATGTCAGAGAAAACTATTGGAATAGTGATAGAAAAACGCAGTCAGCCACTGTGGGATATAACAACAGCTGGCAGGGTATTAGTTACGGTTTAAATTATACCTATAATAAAAATACAAATAATTATTCTTATAGATCGAGCAGTTACTCTAAAAGTAGTGATGACCACCAATTAGCGCTATCGGTAAGTGTACCTTTTAGTGTTTTTGATGATACGTTTTATTATAACTTCAACACTAATAGCAGTAGTCAAAGTCCAAGTACAGGAAGTGTGGGGCTTTCTGCATCTCAATTAAATAATCGATTAAATTGGAGTCTACAACAAGCATTTACAAACCAAGATCAAGGATCTTCTGGAAATTTAAATGCATCGTATAAGGGTAAGTACGGTGAAATGACGGGAGGGAGTGGATATAGTAAAGATAATTATAATTTATATTATGGTGTTAATGGTAGTTTAGTCGCGCATTCTGGCGGTGTTGTCTTAGGTCAACAGCTTGGTGAAACCTCGGCGATTGTGAACATTCCTGAAGCTTCTGATGTTGCTGTTTTAAATCAGGCTGGGGTAGAAACTAACAGTTATGGTTATGCTTTAGTGCCTTATATTACACCATACCGTAAAAATACGATTGATATTGATACTTCAGCATTACCAGAAAATACGGAAATGGCGTTAACGAGCCAGACTGTTTCTCCTAGTCGTGGTGCATTAGTAAAAGCCAATTTTTCTGCAAATGTTGGTTATCGTGCATTAATTGCATTAACGTTGGAAAATGGTGAATTAATTCCTTTTGGGTCACAAGTTATTTTTAAAGATAACCCACAATTAAATAACATCGTAGGTAATGATGGTGAAGTTTATTTATCTGGGTTAGGTGAAAAAGGACAATTTATTGTTAAATATAATAATAAACAATGTAGTGCAAATTATAACTTATTAGGCGTCTCTCATTATTTAGGACTTTATAAAACTACCGTAGTTTGTCATAAATAAATGATATAAATACTTTATTAATTAATTGCATTATTACAGCTAATTTAAATATAGCTGTCGATATCTGCTACGCGTAGGAAATGAAAATGAAAAATATAATCAATAAGTTATTTTTGATAAATGTTCTAATAATAAGCCCAACATCGTGGGCTTCAGACAGCGTTAACTTAAATTTTACAGGCAATATTAGAGTGGCTACATGTAACATTTCTAATGGAGATAACGTTAATGTTGATTTAAAAAATATACCCGCTGCTAATTTTGAACAGGCAAATTCTGGCTCTAATTGGAATGATTTTTATATTACTTTTACAGATTGCTCTACAGCGATTAATCAAATTAGTGTTACTTTTTCAGGTATTTCTGATACGGCTGATATAAATAGTTTATATAAAAATCAAGGAACTGCTAAAAATATTGCAGTGCAACTAGAAAATGGGCCTGGTTCAATAAAGCTTGGAAACAAAAAATCATTGGTTGTTACATTAAATGGACGAAACGATGTCAGATTATGGTTACGAACCCGCGCTTTTAGTCCGTCAGGAAAAGGAATGCCAGGAACAATCTCAGCGAAAGTAACTGCAAATATCGTCTATTTATAGAAGAGAAATAATATGAAAACCACGATCTTTTTATTTTTGTTTTTTTCATCTATGGCCATGGCTAGCTCAGTTAATATCAATATTTATGGGAAAGTAACTATATCTCCTTGTGAGATCGAGAATAAGAACTATTTAATCGACTTTAAAAAAGTAAATATTAGAGATTTAAAAAATAACCAGAACACAGATTGGATCAATTTTTCAATAAAACTAAAAAATTGTCCAATAAGCACACAAAAAGCGACGCTAACGATAGCGGGAACAGCAGATCCTAATAATGGAAATTATTTTATTAATAATGGAACTGCAAAAAATATCGCACTAAATTTAGTTGAAAATAGAAATAAAACCATAATAAAGAATGGTAGTAAATTAGAGGCGATAATTAATAGTCAAACAAAAATGGCAGAATATCCATTAGCGGCAAGGTTAATTAAAACCGGTGATGGAATAAGTACGGGAACATTTAAAAGTCATCTTGAGTTTACATTAATTTATAATTAAAAACTACTTAACCTAGGAGTGGAAAGTGATTAATCGCTATCCAGTATCAAAAGCAATAGGTAGAAAAATTACTTATTATAGAAAAATGAAGGGGATTTCATTAGACGAATTGGCTGCACTAATTGGAGTTAGCCAACAACAACAATCAAGATATGAAAGAGGAGTTAATAGAATTAATCTGGATAGGCTTAATCAATATGCAGAAATATTTAATATTCATATAAAAGATTTTTTTATTTTAGATGAAAAAGATGATTATGAAATTAAAACTATCCTGTTAAAAAAGAGTGAGGCTAAAAATGGAAAATATAATAATTAAGCCATTATTATTAGGTGGAATATTAATTTACTCTACTTATTCTACAGCGGCATGTATACAAAATCCAAATTACAATAATGTGATAGTTGATGTACCAAATCGTGTTTTTAATATTCAATATGATGATTTGACGACAAGAACACTTGCTACAATTACACTTAATTATAGGCCGGCTAATATAACTTCATTTAAAGGAAATAGTGGTGAGTGCGGAAGAAATGCTTTTATTGAAGGTGATTTTATTAATGGATGGATACCTAATTCTAATCGGATAGCGGCAACTAATATTCCAGGAATTGGAATAAAAGTAAAAATGAATAATATGGGTTATATCAATCTTAAATATACTGGCGCTAACCAGCCTAGCAATGCAATTATAGAGAAATTTCAGATTATTAACCCTGCTTGGACGGTGGAAATAATAAAAACAGGCAGGGTAACTCAATCGGCTGTATTAAAGGGCGGAAATTTAGCACGAATGATACAACATAATACTTTACCTGCTAATCACCAATGGATTTTATCAACATTAAGAATTCCTGTTGGTGCAATAAAAGTAAACTCATTAAAATGTACAACAAAAGCAGCTAGCTACAATATAAATTTAGGTACGTGGTACGACACACAGTTTAAAAATATTGGAGATGTGAGTCAAAATGTTAATGTTCCTATTACGTTGAGTTGTGCCGCTGGAACAAATATTAAAGCAACGGTGACAAGTAGTGCAGGATATATTGATGCAAATACAGGAAAATTAAATTTATCGGGTTCTAACCGTGCAACAGGTATTGGCATCCAAATAGTTAATAGTAATAACAATCCAATTAAATTAAATACAAAGCTTAATTTACAAAATAATGTTCCTTCTGGTGATTATATTTTTAACTGGAAGGCGCGTTATATTAAGACTGGCAATAAAATAACTGCAGGTACAGCAAATTCAGTCGCAACAGTCAATATTTTATATGAATAATATATTGTATTTTATTTGTTTATGAGGAAGTTTGCTATGAACAAGAAAATATCAAAATTAGTTGGAAAAAAGATCCGAAGTCTGAGAGAGATGTATTGCATGACTGGGGATGAACTCGGTGCATTACTTGGTATTAGTCAACAACATCAATCACGTTATGAAAATGGGGAAACGAACATTCACGCTGAAACGCTCTATTGTTTATCTTATTTTTTTGATGTTGAACCTGAATACTTTTTAAGTGATTTGCTTATTGAAGATAATAAGCTTGAGAAAGATAAAATCGATAGTAAAAAGAATCGCTACATGGCTGAAGTGCTATTTATACAATGAAGCTTTTTTAAAATAATGCCTAAGATGTGACTCATCATTTGAATAATGGTGTGATCACGAATACTTAGGCATTAATATATTTTGGGAAATTTATTCCTACCAATACCCCAATACTTTCCACCATACGCTGCCAAGCGTGATCCAGATGATAAGATTAACTACACTCATTACAAAGCCTGTTTTCCACCATTCACCTAATGTGGCATAACCTGAACCAAAAATAATGGGCGCAGTACCTGTACCATAATGTGTTAATGACATCATTAATGAAGATGAGAATGCCAAAATCAGCCCTAATAACATTGGTGGTGCACCAAGGGCTAAACCTGCAGCATAAAAGGCGGCAAACATTGCCGTAATATGCGCGGTGGTACTGGCAAAGAAATAGTGAGAATAAACGTAAATTAGTACCAGTAATATCATGCCACTGACCCAACTTATTCCCATACTATCAATACTTGCCCCAACACTGAGTGACAACCATTTAATTAATCCTAATTTTCCTAAGAAGGATGCCATCATAACTAATGCAGAGAACCAAACTACGGTATCCCATGCACCTTTATTTTTTAAAATATCATCCCAGTTTAAAACGCCTGTACATAATAAAATCGACAAACCAATAAATGCTGCTGTTGTTGCATTAATGCTAAATCCATCACCAAATAATAATGCTGGGACACCAGCCCACATAATTAATAATAGGGCGAAGACTGCAAGGGTTATTTTTTCAGGTAATGAAATAGGCCCTAATTGCGCTAAACGCTCTTTAGCAAAATGAGGAGCATTCGGGGTACTGGTTATTTCAGGTTTATAAAGAAGGTAGATAACAATTGGCATTAATATTAATGAAACAATAGCGGGCACAAACGCAGCAATTGCCCACATAGACCAACTAAGCTCATGTGTAGGATCAGTTTCACTGATAATTAAACTTACAATAAGTGGGTTAGGAGCTGTTGCCGTAATAAACATGGCAGAAGTAATTGGATTTATATTGTAGTTCACTAAAGAGAGGTAACGACCTATTTTACCACTTGTACCATCTTCTACTTTAGAGTTAAAACTGTCTGAAATTGAACGCATAATTGGGTGAATAATACCACCACCCCGTGCAGTATTACTTGGCGTTACTGGTGCTAATATTGTTTCGGCAATGGCTAATGAATAGGCTATTCCAATCGTTTTTTTGCCAAATAGTGAAATAAAATAATAACCAATTCTGGCACCAAGCCCAGTTTTATTTAGGCTCATAGAGACCATAATGGAAATACCAATTAACCAGATAAGATCATTGGAAAAACCACTTAATGCATCACCGATAGCAGCTTTAGTTGAATTTGGATTAGTAACACCTGTAACAGCCACTAATGCAATAGCAATAATAGAAACAGCACCGATAGGAAGTGCTTTACCGATAATAGCAGCGATAGTACCGACAAAGAGTGCTAATAAATGCCAAGCATTGGGGTCAACACCTTGTGGTACGGGGATAAGAAACCAGATAATGAGGGTAATAGAAACGGCGATTAATGTAGAGATGGGACGTAATGGAGTTAATTTATTCATCAGGTTATTCCATTAAGTTGCAGGTTAAATAAATAATCAGAAGTAAAAAGTAAAGTTAATAAGTATTTTATTAAAGATAATCTTATTAACATATTATTAAATATTCATTGATTGGTGTCATAAAAACAAAATTATTTATTAACTTAATTTTAAAATAAGCGGGTTTATGTAACTTAATGTTATTAAAATATGGGGTGATTATAATGTTATTAACAATGGATGAATAATCGGAAATAATATTTTCTACTATTTTTTGACGTAATATCGGCACCTGAAACAATTCAGCAAAATATTGAAAATAACCTAATAGGTGATACACAATGAATGGTCTCTACTATTTTTGAAAGTCATTGGGTTGCTGATTTATTGTTTTGCATAATATTTTTCAACGCTATTTTGCCAAAATAATTAAGATGTAACTAAGTTAACTTTTTTAAAAGAATAAGCTATACAGTTTGTCTGTGAATGTTTTACTAACAATATGAAATTAAGAATTTAATTTAAAACTATTAAGCAGTAACTTAAATCATAAAATTTATATTCTTTTTATTTTAAACCCATGTTAAATACAAGGTTTTATCTTATGGATTTAAATAAAATTAAAAATAATGGATAATTTAAAAAGTTAAAATAAAAATATAGTTTTTTATTTGTTGATAATAATTTCTTACCATTGTATGTTATAAAATTGTAAACTCAATATCGTTTATATTTGTTTTAAATGAGCTTTTCATTACAATAAATGTTTCTTTTTTGTTAAATTCATCTCTTCGTTTTTAGGTTCTATTCCTGAATTAATAAACTTTTCTCATCATAATTTATTTAATAAATACCGTTCGATTAAATAAAAATTTTTTACAATAAATAAGTGTGACTTCTGTCACTCTACATTTCAATATTTCTTCAGTATGTTTATACACAGAGATTAGAAATTAATAAATCAGACATTTATTTATATTGCTTAATAATTTAAGCAAATAGGCTTCTTATTATCAAAAAAACGAAATGCAAATAGATATGTGCTGTTACATATATTAAATGCGTTAAGGATATCATAATGATCCATGCTTTTATTAAAAAAGGGAGCTTTCAGGATTCAGTAAGCCTGATGATTATTTCCCGAAAATTAAGTGAAGCCCCAGAGGTGGAAGAAATTTCCGTCATGATGGGAACACCAGCGAATAAATCTCTTCTCGATGTCACCGGTTTCTGGCATGACATGTTTAACGAAGCAACACCGAATGACATTTGTGTTTCGATTAAAGCGGAATCAGACGATCCTGCCATTATCGATATGATTTCTACAGCATTAGAAGAAGCTCTTGCAGAAATTGCAAGTGGTCAAAAAGGTGGTAACAAATTAACGACAGTACGTAGCTGGCGTACTGCTAAACAAAAAAGCACTAATGCCAATATGTTACTTATCTCTATTGCTGGTGAATATGCCGCGGAATTGGCTGACACGGGCTTAGAAGATGGTTGTAACGTTATGCTGTTCTCTGACAACGTTTCTATCGCAGATGAAAAAGCATTAAAAGAAAAAGCAGCTGCAAAAGGTCTGATTGTGATG
Source organism: Proteus sp. TJ1640 (assembly GCF_003144445.1). Taxonomy (NCBI): domain Bacteria; kingdom Pseudomonadati; phylum Pseudomonadota; class Gammaproteobacteria; order Enterobacterales; family Morganellaceae; genus Proteus; species Proteus sp. TJ1640. The sequence goes on along the minus strand of NZ_PENY01000024.1, from coordinate 80,220 downwards.
GGACCTGACTGTGGTACGGCAAATATTGCAGGAGCTCCTCTTGCTTTCGCTAACATTGCACCGAAAGGCTCAATTGGTATTGTTGGCGCATCAGGGACAGGTATTCAAGAAATTACCTCTCAAATTGTTTTACAGCGCCAAGGTATTTCTCATTCAATTGGCCTAGGTGGCCGTGATTTAACAGAGCAAATTGGTGGTATCAGTGCGATCACTGCTATCAATATGTTGGCGGCAGATCCTAATACGCGTGTTATTGCTTTTGTTTCTAAGCCACCAGCGCCTGCTGTTCGCCAAAAAATTATTGCCGAAATGAAACGCCATAATAAACCGATTGTGGCGCAATTCTTAGGTACAACACCTGAGAAATTCCAAGACGACAATATCTATTTTACTCGCACGTTAGATGAAACGGCGCGCATTGCGGCTGAATTAGCACGTGTTGAAGATATCGCAGCGGAATTACCAAAAGTTACAGGTAAGAAAATCATTGGTCTTTATGCCGGTGGTACGTTAGCGGCTGAATGCGCCATGTTGTTATCTGAAAAACTTAATGTTGAAGTCGATAACGAGCATAAACAAGGCACGATGCTAGATGCTGATGGTCACAAAATCATCGATATGGGTGATGATTTTTATACACAGGGTAAACCACACCCAATGATTGACCCATCTACTCGTAACAAATTTATCAGTGAGCTAAGTAATAAAACAGAAGCTGGCGTGTTACTGGTTGATTTTGTTATTGGTTATGGTGCAACTCAAGATCCTGCCGGTGCGTTAATTCAAGAAATCAAAAAACTGAATGAAAAACGTGGCGAAGCTAATCCATTAATCACCATCGCAACTATCACTGGTACTGAAGACGATCCACAAAACCGCAGCGAACAGCAAAAACAGCTAAAAGAAGCGGGCATTATTGTCATGGATACGTTGCCAGAAGCGGTTTTATTAGCAAAAGAATTAATCCAGCCACATCCAGCAGAAGCACATGCTGAAGTGCCACAACTGCTTAACGGGATCTCTGTGATCAACGCAGGATTACGTAGCTTTGCAGACGATCTGCAATCAAGTGGCACCCCTGTTGTGCATTATCAGTGGGCACCTGTCGCAGGTGGCAATAAAAAACTGGCTGAAATATTAAAGAAATTGAAATAAGGAATTGCAGATATGTACTCAACTATCGAACAAGCGAATGAAGCAGTTATCGAACGTATCCGTGAAGCCCGTCCTCACTGGTGTGATGTTAGCTTAGCAAAAGAAGTTGTTCCTGCTTTAGAAACGGGTAAAAAATTACTTCACGCAGGTCCACCAGTAACTTGGGGTGAAATGAGTGGTCCTGTTCGCGGTGCATGTATCGGTGCTTCTTTATTTGAAGGCTGGGCAGAAACTGAAGAACAAGCATTAGCGATGTTAGAAGCGGGGGAAATCGAGTTTATTCCTTGCCATAACGTGAATGCAGTAGGCCCAATGGGCGGTATTACTTCTGCTCATATGCCAATGCTGGTTATCAAAAATCACATTCATGGTAACTACGCTTACTGCAACATGAATGAAGGTATCGGTAAAGTGATGCGCTTTGGAGCTTATGGCTCTGATGTGCAAGAGCGTCTACATTGGATGCAAAAAAGCTTAGCGCCAGTATTAAAAGCAGCGATTGCCACTTTCGAAAATGGTATCGACCTGACTGCAATTATGGGTCAAGCAATTACTATGGGTGATGAATTCCATCAACGTAATATCGCAGCTTCAGCCCTGTTACTGCGTCAATTGGCACCAGTATTAAGTACATTAGATTTTGAAGATGCTGAAATCACAAAAGTGACTAAATTCCTGAGCATTACCGATCAGTTCTTCCTGAACTTAGCAATGGCTTACTGTAAAGCGGCGATGGATGCAGGTGCTCAAATCAAACAAGGCACTATCGTTACCGTTATGACTCGTAATGGTAGCAACTTTGGTATCAAAATCAGTGGAATGGGCGACCAATGGTTTACTGCCCCAGTAAATACACCACAAGGTCTTTTCTTCTCTGGTTTTAGTCAAGCAGATGCAAATCCAGATATCGGTGACAGTGCAATTACTGAAACTTTCGGTATTGGTGGCGCAGCAATGGTTGCCGCACCGGGTGTAACACGCTTTGTTGGTGCATCAGGTGGTATGGATGCAGCACGTGAAGTGACTGAAGAAATGGCTGAGATCTACCTTGCTCGTAACATGATGTTGCAAATTCCAACTTGGGATTTCCAAGGTGCATGTTTAGGATTAGATGCTCGTCGCGTTGTTGAAACGGGTATTACACCACTGATTAACACGGGTATTGCACATAAAGAGCCAGGTGTTGGCCAGATTGGTGCAGGTACTGTACGCGCACCTTTAGGTTGCTTTGAAAAAGCGATTGTTGCATTAGCAGAAGAGTTAGGCATCGACGCTTAATCGTGCTTTGTAACGATAAATCACAGCAATAAAGGGGGCATTATGCAAATTCAAGCACTTCAAACCAGCCAGCATATCACTGACTTTGAAGGTGAGATTAAATGTGTGGGCATTTATGATCATGCTTTGAATTTCATTTGTCCTCAACAACGCTTAATCACTTTTCATCGCGAAGGAAGAGGATTAAGCCCGATGGGATGGTTATTGAAACAAGATGATTTCGATTATTTTGCTAAACAGTGCCATCCCTCGGTCATGATGAGTCTAAAAGATCATCAAGCCATACTTGCAAATAAACTCACTTTACTCGCAGGTCAGAGAGAGGATTTACGTTTACAAGATAAAGCGGAACTAGATTTGCGTTGGTTAGAAAGTTTTTTTTCTCTGCTCTCACCCTCGATTGCGACAGGGTTATATGGGCCATTAAAAAATTATCGCCAAATCGCGCAACTTAATGAAATTAAATTATTAACTAAGCTATTTCATAATCAGTTATTAGGCAATGCTGTTAATTGGGCTATTTTTACAGGGAAAGGCCCCGGGTTAACACCAAGCTCAGATGATATGCTGGTGGGTATGTTATTTGCGCATTATTTAGCAGAGCCAGAAAATAAACTTAATAATTTTTTTTATAACACACCGCCTTTATCTGAATTGACCACCGTTGTCAGTAAGCATTATTTGGAATATGCCACCCAGGGAATATTTTCTACCTATCTCATTCAACTAGGTAAAAAAATAAAGAATAAAGAGATTATTTTTAAGGATATGTTGGAAATACTCTCTATTGGTCATCATTCCGGTGCAGATACATTACTGGGATTATGGATTGGTTACCAAACTAAAAAACAACAACAGCATATTTATTAATTTTTTTTAATAAAAGAATTTATATAAACATTCGGATACGGATAATTATGAAAACAATTGTTATTGCTTTAGGCGGAAATGCATTATTGCAACGCGGAGAAATTTTGTCTGCTGAAAATCAATATAAAAATATTGAATTGATGTCAGAGACAATTAATAAATTAGCTAAAGAGTATCGTGTTGTATTAGTACACGGCAATGGGCCTCAAGTTGGATTGCTTGCACTACAAAACCTGGCATATCAAGCTGTTCCAGCCTATCCGTTGGATATTCTAGTGGCTGAAAGCCAAGGTATGATTGGTTATATGATGATGCAAAAAATTAATCAAAATAACCCAAATCAAGCTATTACAACGGTAATGACACGTGTTTCTGTTGATATTAATGATGAAGCATTTAACGATCCAAGTAAATTTATTGGCCCTATTTATGATGAAGCTGATAAAGAAGAATTAATTGCGAAGTATCAATGGACATTTAAACAAGATGGTAAACATTACCGCCGTGTTGTGCCATCACCAACACCGAAAAAGATTATTGATATCGAAGCAGTAAGACTTTTATTAGATAAAGGTCATATTGTTATTTGTGGTGGTGGTGGTGGTATTCCAGTTAACAACACAAATAATGAATTTATTGGTAGTGAAGCGGTTATTGATAAAGATTTAACAGCGGCTTTAATTTCTCGTGAATTAAACGCAGAACACTTTGTTATTTTAACAGAGGCTGATGCTATTTATAAAAATTGGGGTACACCAGAACAAGCTGCAATTCGTGAAGCAACACCAGAAGAACTTGCACCAATGGCTGTCGCTGATGGCGCAATGGGACCAAAAATTATGGCGGTGAGTGATTTTGTTAATGCAACAGGGCAACAAGCTCATATTGGTGCATTACAAAATATTCAACAAGTTATTGAAGGTCAGTCTGGCACTTTAATTTATAAGTCTTAATAAAAATTCTTTCAGGAGCGTCATTATGAACGATGCACAAGTGAATGAGAAAGGCAAAGTCCCTTATTGGGTCAAACTGACCATTATCTTCTTCTTTGGTTGGATTGCACTTTATGGTAGCCGCGCCATTGTCGGCCCATTAATGGTAAATATTGGTGCTGAGTTTGATCTTACTAAAGCTCAACTTGGTTCTATCATGAGTATTTTCTTTATCGGATATACTGCACTCAATATTCCATCAGGCATGATTGGTGACTATTTAGGTAAGAAAAAAGTATTAGTAACAGGTGTTGTGCTCTTTGGTGGGTTCACCATTATTGCGGGTATGATGCCAACTTACGTGACCTTTATGTTTGCATGGGTCATGGTGGGGATCTTCCAAGGCTTCTATTATGGCCCTCAGTATGGCTTATCTTCGGAAGCGATACCGAAACATCGTATTACGCTAGGTAGTGCGATTATCAATAGTGGTATGGCATTTGGTCTGTCTATTGGTTATTACATCTCAAGTATTTCTGTTGGTGAGATGGGAATGAGCTGGCGTGCGCCGTTCTATATTATTGGTGTGCCAATTATCATTATTGGTTTGGTGATGTTATGGATCATTAAAGATAAACCCAAAGCACAACCTGCGACAGAAGCTGGCGCACCAAAACAGAAAGTTAAACTGACATTTAAAGATTTATTTGGTAATCGCAATATCAACCTTGCGTATGTCACTATCTTCTGTTCAATCTATGGTTTCTTTGTATTAGTCACTTGGTTACCGTACTACTTAGAAACTGAGCGTGGAATTACCGGGACACAAATTTCAACTATCGCATCATTAATGCCGTGGTTTGCTATTCCTGGTTCACTTCTTTTTAGCTGGGTTTCAGATAAAATTGGTCGTCGTAAACCGGTATTACTGATTATGTTACCGTTGTCATTAGTCGCTATTTTGGCTGTACCAATGTCAGAATCAATGCCTGTGTTAATTGGTGCACTGATCCTTTATGGTATTGTAGGTAAAATCAGTACAAACCCAGTATTAGTTGCTGTAGTTGCTGATAACTCACCACGACATGCGTTAGGTACATCGTTTGGTGTTTATAACTGTATTGGTATGTTGGGTTCGGTTTTTGCGCCAACACTAACGGGTTTCTTATCAGATAAAACAGGAAGTATGGACTCAGGTTTCTACTTTGCCGCTATTCTGATTTGTATTGGTATTGTGGCAAGCCTCTTTATTAAAGAAAATAACAATAATGAAGAAGCAAAAGTGTAGTCCGTTATCCAGATATTTACTGAATTAGTAGCAAAAGGGCAAACTTCTGTTTGCCCTTTTAATTTAAAGGATCGTAAAACGATTGCACGCTGGGATGATTTTGCTTAAATAATTCCACTAAATAACTGACTACCGCACCTTTTTTATCTTCACACCAAGCTAAAGAAAGTGGTGAATTATGACGACGATTTCTTACTTCTTTGGCAATTAGCTGCCCACTATCAATAAGTGGTTTGCACAAACTTAATGGTAAAAATCCGATACCGACGCCTTTTAAATGACAGGCTAATTTGGTGTGTAAATCAGGAACGCGAATTTCGTGCTGACCCGATAAGCGCCATGCTGTACGTTTAGAAAGATGGCGAGACGTATCCTCGACGTTTACTGCAGAATACATACGCATTTGATCATCACTTAATACACCACTGATATTGGCTAAAGGATGATTAGGCGCGACAACAAATTGCCATTGAATTTCGCCCATAGCACATATGTTAATATTATTCTTAAGGGATTCATTACCCGTCACACCGATAGCAAAATGATAATCTTCGTTAATAAGCGCATCCCAAACCCCCATATAGACTTGGCGAGTAATATGAAATTGGGTAGACGGAAAACGTTGATGAAGACAAGCCAACATACTGGCAACAGCAGTGCGATCATAGAGAAGATTATTAATGACAATATTGACCTGATGTTCGACACCTGCGTTCATTTGCTGAAGTTCCACAGGCATTGATTCTAACCATACAATCCATTGGCGACATTTCTCTAATAGATATTCACCCGCAGGTGTGAGAGTCACGGTTCTTGTGGTGCGATTAAAAAGTTGGGTGCCGATATTTTCTTCTAATGTTTTTATACGGTAACTAATCGCAGCTGATGTCTTGTGAAGAACATCTGCTGCTTTGGTAAAACTTTGGCAATCGGCAACCTGAATAAAGGTACGGATCATTTCTTGGTCTAACATATCTTTTGTCCTGGTAATAAGAGAGGCAAAATATCAGCAGAGAATGCTGAATTTAAAAAAGCAAATAGAGCAAAGCTTACCTATTTTTTCTTAGGCCTATACCGCAAAGTAAGACAACTTCTTATCGTGTTAATGGATGTTATTATTTTTGACTTATTGTTGTTTGCCGTATGAAGTTTTGATTATTTATAGATAAGCGATAGAGCATACTAACAAAAATTTCACCAGATGATGGGCGCAAATAAGAGTATCTGTGTTCTATTTATGTGATAGCTTTCACGTTTCACTTATCCTTTTACTGATGAAGTTAAGATATCAGTAAAAGGTAGTGAAGATCAGAATAAAAAATAAAGATCACGCTATTTTAAATGGGTAAGTAAAAAAGAGCAGGTGAGTCAGATTAAGCGCAAAGTGAAATAGCGTTGAAACCCAAAGCCGACCACTCCACATCCAGGCTAATCCATAAATAACGCCTGCCAACGAAGCGAAAATAACTAATAGTATTCCTCCTGCAATGTGCGCAAGGCCAAAGATTATCGCTGCAATTAATAGCGCAACATAAGGAGGAAGGTAACGTGATAAGGTTTGCTGAATAACACCTCTAAATAATGCTTCTTCAGCAAGTGATACAAAAAAGAGGTTTGCGAGAATAAATGCAGGTAACCATGATGGTAAATGCAATTCAATTGCTAATCCTCCCAGTTTTACAGCGATTAATAGCAATGCAGGAATGGTAATAATTAGCATTGCCCACTGTAATTTATTTGCTTTTTTTAATGGTTCGCAAACAAAAAGCGTAGGAATAAAGATCAGAAAAATAAAAGGTAATAATGCTTTATCGGCATTGAAATAAAAAGAAAAAGGGGCGCTTTTCATCCCTATAATAGCATGTGAAAGGTAGCGTAAATTGTTAAAACCAGGAATAAGATGAAAGGCTAAGCCACTAGCAATGATAATAAGAGCAAGAATGATAATTGCCCGAAGCAGTGGTTGTGTTTTATAACGGGAATAAGCAAATGTTAATAACAGAATACTAAAGATAATCGGCAAAGCTTGCCATGTAATAACATCTGTTATAAACGCGCTAAGTGCTGTAAAAATGAGTGTAATAAATGCAATAGTGCGATTAAAACCCAAAAATAACAAAGAAAAAGCAAGAAGTATCCAAGTGATCATAATTTTAAAGGAGCTAAAATGAAAAGGAGCGCTAGGGTAAAAGATAGCAGCCTTCTAGGCTATCATTATAAATAAAATAGTAGAGAAAGCAGACCTCTTTATTCACAATGTTTTTATTTAATTATTTGATTTATATGTAAAATACTTAGTATTGATTTTTAATCTAAAATTAAAACAAATGTTTAATTTATATAATGATTGTCAATTTGTGATATTGAATTAGTATGAGAAAAAAGATGAGTATAAAAATGCCGATAGTTTTAATATCGGCATTTTAGTCTATATAGGATAGTTTACTTTTGATTAAACAAAGTAAAACTAAACGTAAAAATAGCGAATAACATGGAAGAAAATAGGGGCTGCAAAACAGAGGGAATCCATTCTATCCATCATGCCACCATGACCTTCTATCATTGTGCCAAAGTCTTTTACACCACTGTCTCTTTTTATCGCTGACATACATAAACCACCAGCAAAACCCGCCAATGTAATAACTAAAGAGAGTAAAAATGCTGCCCACCATGAGAAAGGCGTTGCCCACCACAACATCATACCAATAAGGCTAGCCGAGATAATGCCGCCAAAAAAACCTTCGACTGTTTTATTTGGGCTTAATTTAGGCACGATAGGATGTTTGCCAAATAATTTACCAAAGACATATTGGAGTACGTCAGAAACTTGTACCACAATCATTAAAAAGAGCAGTAAGTTGATATTACGACCTTCAAAACCTTCAATTGGCAACATTAATAGTGCAGGAGCATAACTTAGGCAATAAATGGCTATCATTACACTCCATTGCACTTTTGCCATACGCTCTAAGAAATGGCGGGTATCACCTGAAAGTGCCATGCGAGTTGGGATTAATAAGAAGGCGTAAACAGGGATAAATACCGCCATTAAGTTATACCATTGCACGCCAACAAGAATGTATTGGAGAGGCAATATAACGAAGAAACACCAGAAGAGCGCTTCATGATCGCCACGATGTGTGGGGGTTAAGGTGATAAGTTCGCGTAATGCAAGCCATGAGATAATAGCAAATAGGATGACAGATCCAATTGCCCCAATCCCTATTGCAACACCTGCAATAATACACATTACCCACCATGCGTTGATCCTTGAATTAAGATTTTTGATAGTGGATGTTGGGCCTTTTACTGCCGCTAAAATAGCGCCAATAATGCTGGCGATAATTAAGAAAGAGAAGAGTCCGATAAATATCCAGAGGACTTCGTTATTAATACGTTCCATTGTGTAGCTCCTCTAACGCATTTTTTGCTCTTACCAGAAACTCTTGTTTACTTTCATTTTCATGAGTTGATCCAATAGGGGCACCAAAAATTGCACTACAAATAACGGGAACAACTAAGCGAGAGCCTTTAGGTAGGACTCGATTTAAGTTTTCCAGATAAATAGGGACTAATTGCACATTCGGATTTTTACGAGAGAGATGCCAAAGTCCCGCTTTAAAATCTTGAATAGATTCACCATTACCTCGGGTACCTTCTGGAAAAATAATTAAAGAGTCCCCTCGGTCTAAAATTTCTTGCATCAGAGCAAGTGCATTGGTTTTATTTGGTGCAGATGATGCCGAGTCATTAGCGGGTTGTTTTACAACCTCTTCGCAAGAATTTTCCTCTTGTGGAAAATTCATTTTGGCAGCATGACGAGGAATAAGGATGGCTCTAAAGATACGACGAGATAAATAACGACGTAAACGGTTTTTATTCCAATAATCTTCAGCGGCAACTGGATGAACATAAGGGCGAATATTGGGCGAAAGACAAGACCAAATAACTAAGCCATCAAGATGGCTAGAGTGGTTAGCGTAATAAATGCAAGGTGTATCTTTTGCAATAGGCGAGGTTTGTTTAGCGCGAATACCTGTTAAAAATCGACAAATAGAGACTAAGACGGATGATACCACTTTTGCATCGAAAGCAAGTTTTCCATTTTTCATTAATCAGACACCTTGTGCTAAATCCCGTAAAATTCGACGGGTTCTGAAAATTGTGGTCAGCGTTGAACCTAAAATAATAATCCATAATGAAATAAAAAAGAGCCATATTCCCCAAAGACTGGGAATAAATGCAGCAATAACAGCAACAGAGGTTAATAATGCCATTCGGTGTTGTTTTGCCATTGGGCCTGTAAATTGTTGCTCTAACCCACAAGTTCCACCTAATACGCGAACATAAGCGGTCATTACAGCAAAAAAAGCTCCCACCCAACTCAACGTGATGGCCATAGAAAAGTCAGGAGATAACCCATAACCAACACCCAAAATAATTAAAGTATCGGCAATTCTGTCTGGTAATTCATTATAAACAGCACCTACTGGGCTTTTCATACCTCCTTCGACGGCAACCATACCATCTAATAAATTACAAATCAGGCGACCTTGGATCATGATAGCGCCAAGGATCAGTAAGATTGAGCGTAATAATCCAGATGTGTAAAAGAGAGCACAAAAAAGTGATAAGGCTGCAAGTAATGCAAATACGACGCTAAATACGGAAATACCGTTTGGGGTCGCCCCTTTTTGTTGTAAGTAGCGACTACACTTTGTGGCCCAGTTTGTTTGCCTTGCTTTTATAGGACGGCGGTTTTTATCTTGAGCGTTCATTTTTCTTTTTAAAAAACGAGTTGGAAGGGTATAGCATAAAGGTATTTGGACAAAGTGAGAATAAGAATAAACGTATAAATTTGTCTTATGTTTTTTTGTGTGGATTAATTTATTCTTGTTATGTTCTTATTAAGACTATAAAACAATCATTAATATTCATTTGTTTTTATAGGTGTTAATACTTGTTCATAGCTAGTATATTCTACTTATACAAGACGATCATTTAATGACATTCTTTATTTGACTGTTATTAAGTAGAAATAATAAGTGATGTATTACATTAATTAAACTATAAAGAGAATAAATTTTTTAAGTGAAATTGAGTATAAATGGAAATACTTATTATTATTTCTCATTTTACAGTTTAAATAATCACAATTAAAACGTTTTGGTTAGAATTTTCTTATAAAGATATTCTTGTTTAGAGCTAAAATTAAAACGCATAAATAGTCTTTAAATGGGCATAAAAAAAGAGACGAGGATTTCTTTTGTATTATTTTTTAATCATTAATAATTTTCTTCGTGAAATAAGAATAAAGAAAATGATAAATTAAAAAATAAGAATAATCATCTTTATAGCAAGTAAAAAATGATTTATATCAAATTAATGCTTTCATCTTTTCTTGTGTTTCTATTGTTAATAAAGAAAATCATAATAGTTATTAATAATAGAGATTATGAAAATGAGATATACGAGTGTTTTAAATTGAAATTAAACGACCCCTAATGAAAGGGGGCATCAAAATAAGTTGCCACCCTTTATATCGTAGAATGGTGTCTAACGTATTAATTATTCCCATATTAGGTGTAAATCATCCAAAATAGAATATTTTTAAAAGTACAGCTTTCTATCATTAATAAAAGATAATGAAAGTTAAACAGGTCATATCGTTATATCGCTAGATAATACAACCTATTGATAAATAGAAGTCACATTGTAAATTAGTTTGTTCTTAAGTCATATTTCTTAAAGAAATCATATTCTTGAACTAATTGTGGTAGTGATCTTATTCTCAATTTTGTATACATGTTTGAACGATGTACTTCAACTGTTCGAGGCGATAGCGAAAGTTTTTCTGCTGCTTCTTTACTCGTATTTCCTTCAAGGATCATCTCCATAACCTCTTTTTCTCTATTAGATAACTTACTAAATTTATCTTTTAGAGATATATATGTTCGGAATTGCTCAACTTCACTTTCATAATGTAGAAAAGATTCCGAGACAATATTAAGAAGTTCATTCACATTTAGAGGACGAGTTAAATATTCAAAAGCCCCTGATTTAAATGCGTTACGACAACTTTCAATGGAACTATCCCCAGAAATAATAATTATAGGGATAATGTTTTTCAATTTGTTGAGTTCTTTAATCAGTGCAATTGAGGGGGCTGCACTGCTTTTTGTATTAATTATGATGCACTCTTTATGAGCTCCTTTTGTCGATGAAAAATAGTATTTTAAGAAGGCCTGTTCATTTGAATAGGTTTTCACATTAGCCGCTAAAGAAGAAAGAACAGCTTTAAGTTGAACTTTTGTACTGTCCTCTTCAAAAGTGATTAAGTGGATTATTGATTCCATATGTTGCTCCTGATTTTACTTTGCTCTTACACTAAAAGTGAATGAGTAACGAAATTTGACTAATTTATAAGTTTTTTGTGTAGGGTAACATCCATGCAACGGAGCTATATTCAGAATATATCAAATTAAAAATGGTTAATACTTCTGTATTATATTATAGATAAAATATCAGAACTTTGTTTTGTTTCAATATTTGTATTTTATAGATAAGAATAATTAATTTCTATAATGAAGGGAGAAATAACTATTATTAATTGTAACTAAGTTTTTTCTAGTAAGTGATTTTAACTATATTAAACTCAATTGATAAGTAAAAAAATAATATATTTAGGTGTCTTTTTATGAATTAATTAATAGTCGCAGGTGGTTACAATACAACACCCTTTGTGGCTTTTTGACTTTACTTCTTGTAAAATAGTACTTTATTTCTATTGACCCTTTTTAATAAACCAATCGAGCCAATACTATGGCGTCACTGAAAGATGTAGCTCGACTTGCATCCGTTTCTTTGATGACAGTCTCAAGAGCGATTAATAACCCTGAGTTATTAAAACCAGAAACACTGAAACAAGTCCAAGATGCGATTGATCAACTTAACTATGTTCCAGATTATTCTGCACGAAAAATTCGTGGACAAGGAACAAAAGTATCATCAATTGGTGTTCTAGCAATTGATACCGCAACGACACCATTTTCGGTGGAAATGATTTTATCGATAGAACAAACCGCAAGAGAATTTGGTTGGAGTTCATTTGTTGTCAATTTGACTGCACAAGATTGTTATGAAAATGCAATTTGGCAACTTTTGGCTCAACGTCCAGATGGTATCATCTATACCACTATGGGGTTGCGTGAAATCACTGTACATGAAAAGTTGTTTGATAAGAATTTAGTGCTAGCAAACTGCTTGGATAAAACGCACGTTTTTCCAACTTATATTCCCGATGATTATCATGGGCAGTATTTTGCGATGAAAAAAGTCATCGAAAAAGGGTATCGCCGTCCTTTGTGTTTTTATATACCTGAAGAGTCAGTTGCAGGTCCTATTCGTCGTAAAGCGGTTGAAGATGCTTGGCTAGAAGCTGGGTTGCCATTGGCAGATCTGCAACAATATACGATGATATTTGGAGATGAGCACTATCGTGATGTGATTGAAATATTGAAAAAGCATTGTGTTCATCAAAAAGCTGACTTTGATATTCTCATTTGTGGTAATGACCGTATTGCATTTTTAGCTTACCAAGTTTTACTTTCTATGGGTTTACGTATTCCAGAGCAAGTAGCTGTTTTGGGATACGACAATATGATTGGTACAGGAGAGTTGTTTTATCCACCATTAACAACAGTACAACTTCCTCATTATGAATTAGGTAAAGAAGCGACATTGCATATCATTCAAGAAAGAAACCATAGAAATATCGTACACGTACCTTGCCAATTAGTTGAACGTGAGTCTATTTAAAGACTCACGTCTTACTTATCTTCTCAATATCAGTAAATACTATTTAGTTGCCAATATTCACCATTAATCAGTGTTGCATCACCATTCATGGCAAAAAGATGTAAAGCTTGGATATCTTGTTGAGCATAATATCGACTACTAAGGGTAAATTCCCCTTTGTTTACAAAGACTTCAATTGATGAGCGATCAATAAAAATACGTAAATTTAATTCACAACCTTCAGGCAATGGAATGCTTCTAGCCCCACTTATATTATGCTGAGGGTAATGACGATTAAGCACTAAACGGTTTGATTGATTATCTACAAAAAGCTCAAGCCCTTCACCTAGCCATAAGCCAAACTTCTCGGCTTGGCTGTCTAAAGACCATGTTAAATCGAGTTCGATAGTTGATGTGTTATCAATCAACTCTATAGATTGATGGCTTAATGTGAGAGGTTTGATGGTGTTTTTTTCTTGGCGTAATGATTCAATTTCTTTGACTGGCACCATACGTAAACGATTTTTGCTCTTATCAAAGGTAATTTCGCGAGGCAATGTGAAGCAACCAGCCCAAAACTCTGCTTTTGATGGCATAGGTGAATTCCACATATCCATCCAGCCCATAGAAACACGACGACCATCAGGAGTCATAAATGATTGTGGAGCGTAATAGTCATGGCCATTATCAAGTTCAATAAAGTGTCCTTGTGGTTTAAAAGGTTGATTTGGTGACCACTTGCCAATTAATGCACCTGATTGAAAGAGGTTGCGATATTGATAGCCTTCAGCACGTTTTCCTTGTGGTGAGAAGACGATTGCATATTCATTTTCTTGACTAATAGGAAAGAAATCTGGGCACTCCCACATATAGACATTTTTATCATCTGTTTTTCCTAAAACAGTGTAATCGTTGTTCCACTGCTGGCCTTCGACAAATAAATTTTCGCTAGAGAAGAGTAGGACTTGTCCTTGATCTTTTTCATCACGCGCACCAACAACCATCCACCATTTACCTTCTTGATACCAGACTTTAGGATCACGAAAGTGCATATAGCCTTTAGGGGGTTCTAAAACGATGCCTTTTTTCTCAAAATGAATACCATCTTCACTGATAGCAACACATTGTGCTTCATAGATTTGGCTATCATCCCCTTCGGTGGCTAACCAATTGTGTCCTGTATAGAAAAGATAGAGTTTGCCTTCATGGCTAATGGCTGATCCTGAGAAACAACCACTTTTGTCGTACTCATCTCCCGGCGCTAACGCGATGGGTTGGTGTTGCCAGTGTATCATATCGGAGCTAGTGGCATGTCCCCAATGCATTGGCCCCCAATCTTGAGAATAAGGATGGTGCTGATAAAAGGCATGATATAAACCATCATGATAAATAAGACCATTAGGGTCATTTAACCAACCCGCAGGCGCAGCTAAATGAAACTGGGGATAAAATTTATTGCCTCGTTTTTCAATCAAAGTATTTAAGGCGTTTGTTGATTGTTCTAAGCGGTGTTTCATATCATTATCCTTATTCTATTTTAGAGTTATTAGTGTGTTTTTAAGAGCACAGAAAAGGTAAAGAACAGACTAATCACACTATTACTCTTGTTGTTAACGATAATATTCAGAGCGAAAAAAATACGATGCATGAGATTGACTTTATCATATTATCTTATTATGTTAACGTTATCAGTGTGGATTTACGAGCAATATCTTTACTTATTCGTTATGAATAGTCATAAAAACAGAATATAGTTAAGAAAAATAATTGCTTATCTTCAGGAGAGATTATGAAAGTCTGGTCTTTAGGTGACGCTGTTGTTGACTTGATCCCATTGCAAAACATGCAATATGAAGCATGCGCTGGTGGCGCGCCTGTCAATGTTGCTGCGGGCGTCGCTAAGCTTGGTCAACAAAGTGGTTTTATTGGACGTGTAGGTGAAGATGCGTTCGGCCATTTTATGCAAAAAACATTGTTTGATCTGGGTGTCGATACTCGCGCAATGGAATTTGATGAGTTTCACCGTACCAGTACTGTTCTTGTCTCTTTACAAGAAAATGGTGAGCGTGATTTTACTTTCTTAGTTGCTGAGTCTGCTGATCAATTTTTAACGGAAAAATCTTTACCTGCGTTTGAAAAAGATATTTTGCATTTTTGCTCTTTAGCATTAGTGAACTCCATTTGTCGTTCAACTTTGGATACGGCGATTAAGAGTATTAAAGAAACGGATTCATTGCTGAGTTTTGATATTAATTTACGCCCTCAAATGTGGCGTGATCACGAAGAAATGCGCGAAGTTATCGATAATTATGCGCATAAAGTTGACATATTAAAATTATCAGAAGATGAGCTTACGTGGATGACACAAGAAGTGACATTGAATAATGCCCTTAAAAAATTAGAAGATTATCCCGCGCGTTTAAAAGTGATCACCCAAGGCTCTAAAGGTTGTTTAGTTTTAACGCCAAATACTCAAATCGCATTGAGCGCTTTTACCGTTGAGTGTGTAGATACTACAGGGGCTGGTGATGCCTTTATGGCTGGTTTATTAGCGGCGGTGGCAGAATATGGTTTTGCAGAAGATGAGCAATATTTATCGAAAATAGTGACGCAAGCGGCGGCTTGTGGTGCTTTAGCCACGACTCAAAAAGGGGCGATAGCCGCGGCACCAAGTCGTAAAAAATTACGTGATTTTGTTCAGCAGCAACCACCTTTACATGTTAGGGAGATTTTCTAACAACTTACCTATTTTTTCTGGTTGTGGTTTTTACCACGGTTTTCCCTTAATGGTATTTTCCAACTCTCCATTTATAACTACTTTTCTCGGCGTCGTTATTTGTGGAGATTTTTTTTATCTTGTCTATGTCATCGTACTGATGTTTGATCAATCAGCGATGCTGATCATATTGTTCTATCTATTTTAAGCGTATGATATTAAACCTTATTGACTTTTATTGATGGAACATTAAATGTGGGCTCAATCGGGCGCAGTATTAGCCATTTTTTCTTATATTCTTTGGGGAATAACACCACTGTTTTATCGGCTGTTACCCGGAGCGCAACCGTTAGAAATGTTGGCTCAACGCTTGATCTGGTCTATCCCTCTTTTATTACTCGTACGACTCTTTATTAAAAATAGGACACGATGGCGCGTTGTTTTGCAGGATAGGCGCTCTATTTTTATGTGCCTATTTAGCTCAATGGCCATGGCCGTTTCTTGGTGTACATTTACCTATGCATTAACACATCAACAAGTATTAGAAGCGAGCTTGGGATATTTTATTAATCCACTTTTCTCTATTTTATTAGGTGTCATCTTTCTTAAAGAACAGCTTAATCTAGCAGAAAAATGGGCTGTTACCTTAATTTGTGCCGGAGTGGGGTATCAATTGTGGATGTACGGTGAATTACCTGTACTCGCTATCATGATGGGGGGCGCATTTGCTGTATATGGTTTGATCCGTAAGTTTATTCGTTTTGATGTGATCACTTCTTTATTTATGGAAACACTCTGGTTAATGCCATTAGCAATAGGCGTGACCATTTGGTTGTTTATGACAGATAAAAGCGCGCTACCTTCTGCAGATAATCTGACTCGTTTTTATTATGTTTTAACCGCACCTGTTACCATATTGCCATTATTGTTTTTTACTGCAGCCGTGAAACGAACGACGTTAACCGTTATTGGACTAGCGCAATATATAGAACCTACTATTCAATTTTTACTAGCTGTTTTCTTATTCCATGAAGCTTTTGATGAAGTTAAAGGTGTCAGTTTTTCTCTAATTTGGCTGGGGCTTTTATGCTGTATCTTGGCACTTATCCGAAAACGCCTTAATTATCTAAAAATCCAAAAAGGAAAACGCAGCCAAATTTTGTAATGGTTTTCTTTCTTCGATTGATTATTTTTGCCTGCCTATTTTTCTATCAAGTAAAATCCGTTATGCTACGCAAATGCAATCGTTTGCGTCATTGTGTTTTTGATAAATAGTGAGGATGAAGAATGACTGTGTTGGGTACGGCTCTTACCGCTAATGCGACAAAGGTAATGCTATTAGGTGCAGGTGAACTGGGTAAAGAGGTGGCTATTGAATGCCAGCGCCTAGGTATTGAAGTGATTGCAGTTGATCGCTATCCCAATGCACCCGCGATGCATATTGCACATCGCCATCATGTGGTGAATATGCTTGATAGCAATGCATTAAAGCTCATTATTGAACAAGAGCAACCTGATTTTATTGTTCCTGAAATTGAGGCGATAGCAACTTCGTTATTGGTTGAATTAGAACAAAAAGGGCAAAAAGTTGTTCCTTGTGCCCGCGCTGTAAAACTCACAATGGATAGAGAGGGGATCCGTCGTTTAGCTTCAGAAACATTACTTTTACCAACATCAAATTATCAATTTGTCGATGATGAAGTGAGTTTTAAAAAAGCCGCTTTAGATATCGGTTTTCCTTGTATTGTCAAACCAGTTATGAGTTCGTCGGGGAAAGGGCAAAGTGTTATCCGTAGTGAAAATGATTTAGCACATGCTTGGGCCTATTCTCAAGAGGGCGGACGAGCAGGAAAAGGGCGTGTCATCGTTGAGAAAATGATCCCGTTTGATTTTGAGATCACGTTATTAACTATTCATGCTGTTGATGGTATCCATTTTTGTGCTCCCATTGGTCATCGGCAAGAAAAAGGAGATTATCGTGAGTCATGGCAACCTCAAAAAATGAGTGATATAGCCCTTGCTAAAGCAGAGCATATTGCGAGTAAAGTGGTAAAAAATTTAGGGGGTTATGGATTATTTGGCGTAGAGCTATTTGTGCAAGGTGATGAGGTGTTTTTTAATGAAGTGTCTCCTCGTCCTCATGATACAGGATTGGTGACGCTAATCTCACAGGACTTATCAGAGTTTGCTCTTCATGTTCGCGCTTTTTTAGGTTATCCCATTGGTGGTATTCGTCAGTTAGGTAACTGTGCTTCAGCTGTGATTTTGCCAGAGCTACATAGCTCAAATATCGTTTATTCCGGTATTGAAAAAGCGTTGAAGGCGAACCGTCAAATTCGTCTTTTTGCGAAACCTGAAATTGCCGGCTCTCGCCGTTTAGGTGTTGTGCTTGCTCATGCTGATACAATAAAACATGCATTAGATGAAGCAATCGCAGGTGCCAACGCTATCATTGTTAATGACGCTCAAAAATAGCAATGTAACACAAATATTTTCTTATTTACCGCTAAGTAAACGCTATTAACTTAGCGGTAAAATCTGGCTTCTAGCCATTGAAGTATAAATATTCTGTAATTAAAAATATTGAGAAAAGTCATTTCACATTTTTATCTCTCTTAGGCATTTAATCAATTTTATTAGCTTAATTTTTTACTCGACCCTTGAAACTAGCTTAACTATCCCCACTTTTTACTCATATTGTTTTTTTCGCCAAATTAGGATTAATTGAGGTAAAAATGAGTATGAAAGGTCAGGAAACAAGAGGATTTCAGTCTGAAGTTAAACAACTTCTTCAATTAATGATCCATTCTCTTTACTCCAATAAAGAAATTTTCCTTCGCGAATTGATTTCTAACGCATCAGATGCGGCAGATAAATTGCGTTTCCGTGCATTATCAGATGCAGCGCTTTATGAAAATAACGGCGAGTTGCATGTGCGTATTTCCACTGATAAAGAAGCGCGTACTTTGACTATCAGTGATAATGGTATTGGTATGACTCGTGATGAAGTCATTGATAATCTGGGTACTATCGCAAAATCAGGAACAAAATCATTTTTAGAATCTATCGGACAAGATCAAGCTAAAGATAGCCAACTAATTGGTCAGTTTGGTGTTGGGTTCTATTCCGCGTTTATCGTTGCAGATAAAGTGACCGTACGCACTCGAGCTGCGGGCGAAAGCGCAGATAAAGGTGTTTTTTGGGAATCTGAAGGTGAAGGTGATTACACCGTTGCTGATATTGAAAAGGCTGATCGTGGTACTGACATCACACTTCACTTACGTGAAGGCGAAGATGAGTATTTAGATGACTGGCGTCTGCGTAGCATTATTAGTAAATATTCTGACCATATTTCTTTGCCTGTTGAAATTGAAACGAAAAATGAAGAAGACGGCACAGTAACGTGGGAAAAAATTAATAAAGCGCAAGCACTGTGGACTCGTAATAAAGCCGAAGTGAGTGATGAAGAGTATAAAGAGTTTTATAAACATATCTCTCATGATTTTGCCGACCCATTAAGCTGGGTACATAACCGTGTAGAAGGTAAGCAAGAGTACACAAGCTTATTATATGTGCCTTCAAAAGCACCTTGGGATTTATGGAATCGTGAACAACGTCATGGCTTAAAACTGTATGTACAGCGTGTTTTTATTATGGATGAAGCTGAGCAGTTTATGCCTAATTACCTACGTTTTATCCGTGGGTTAGTGGATTCTAATGATTTACCGTTAAATGTTTCTCGTGAAATTTTACAAGATAGCTCTGTTACACGTAATTTACGCAGTGCATTAACTAAGCGTGCATTACAGATGCTACAAAAACTGGCAGAAAACAAGCCAGAAGAATATCAAGCATTCTGGAAAGAGTTTGGTTTAGTCTTAAAAGAAGGCCCAGCAGAAGACTCATCTAACATTGAAACAATTGCTAAATTACTACGTTTTGCGTCAACGCATAACGACAGTGATGCTCAAACTGTTTCACTGGAAGATTACGTTAGCCGTATGGTGGAAGGTCAAGAAAAAATCTATTACATCACTGCTGACAGCTATGCTGCTGCGAAAAATAGCCCTCATTTAGAGCTGTTCCGCAAAAAAGGCATTGAAGTATTGCTGTTATCTGATCGTATAGATGAGTGGATGATGAACTACCTGACTGAGTTTGATGGCAAATCATTCCAGTCTGTTAGTAAAGCAGATGAATCTTTAGATAAACTGGCTGATGAAGAGAAGCATGCAGAGCAAGAAGAAACAGATAAACAATTAGCTCCTTTCGTTGAACGCATTAAAACCTTGTTGGGCGACAAAGTTAAAGAAGTGAAATTAACACACCGCTTAACAGATACCCCAGCGATTGTGACAACCAGTGCGGATGAAATGACCACACAAATGGCGAAATTGTTTGCGGCAGCAGGGCAAGAAGTGCCAGAAGTAAAATATAACTTTGAGCTAAATCCAAATCATCCATTAGTGAAACAAACAGCAGAGTTAACGGATGACGCTTTATTTGCTGATTGGGTCAATTTATTACTGGATCAGGCTTTATTTGCTGAAAGAGGCTCTTTAGAGGATCCAAACCAGTTTATTCGCTTAGTAAATCAACTTTTAGTTCAAAAAGCGTAACTGTTTTCGTTTTCAAACATTTAAACCACGTTTCTCTGAAGAGAGAGCGTGGTTTTTTCTTTTTCGATAAAAATAAAATGCAATCGCTACCGTGATTTCTTGAGCGATGACCTCACAAAATGGTATGGTAATGCGTTTTCGAGTTTAAATATAAAAAATTAAATGCAAGGGGATTTACGCGATGCGTATCATTCTGCTAGGCGCTCCAGGCGCTGGTAAAGGCACTCAGGCTCAATTCATTAAAGAAAACTATGGTATCCCACAGATTTCAACTGGTGATATGTTACGTGCTGCAGTAAGTTCAGGTTCAGAGCTAGGACTGAAAGCAAAAGCACTGATGGACAATGGCCAGTTAGTTACAGATGAATTAGTTATTGCGTTAGTTAAAGAGCGCATCAAACAAGACGATTGCCGTAATGGTTTCTTGTTGGATGGGTTCCCAAGAACAATTCCACAAGCTGATGCAATGAAAGAAGCAGGTATCAATGTGGATTTCGTACTGGAATTTGCTGTACCTGATGACATCATTGTTGAGCGTATCATTGGTCGTCGTGTTCACGCACCATCAGGTCGTGTTTATCATGTGAAATTTAATCCACCTAAAGTGGAAAATCGTGATGATGTGACGGGTGAAGAATTAACAACACGTAAAGATGACCAAGAAGAAACCGTTCGTAAACGTTTAGTTGAATACCATACTCAAACAGCACCGTTAGTTTCTTATTATCAAAATGAAGCTAAAGCAAGCAATGCGAAATACTTCAAAGTTGATGGTACACAAAAAGTAAGCGAAATTAACGCTGAACTGAAAAGTATCCTTGGCTAATTTGTCATTGTGATGATTAATCCCGGTTGAGCCGGGATTTTTTTTATCTCTAGGAAAAGGTAAAAAGTCCGATCCAATAAATTGACAAGCACAATCTATTATTTTCCTTTATTCTTCTACACTTTGGTTATCCTAATAAAATAACTCTAAGGAGTCATAGTATGAATGATGCTAAGTATGGTGTTCTTTTGGTTAATCTTGGCACACCTGATGCGCCGACAACGGGGGCTGTTCGACGTTATTTAGCACAATTTCTTAGCGATCCTCGTGTTGTTGATGTTTCTCCTTTGATTTGGAAACCAATATTACAAGGGGTGATATTACCGTTTCGTTCACCTAAAGTAGCTAAGTTATATCAACAGATTTGGATGGATGAAGGGTCTCCTCTTTTAGTTTATAGCCGAGCGCAACAACATGCTGTTGCGCAGCGATTATCTAATATTCCCGTGGAGTTAGGGATGTGTTATGGTAATCCATCCCTAAATGAAGGGGTTGAAAAGCTATTACAACAAGGTGTTGAGAACATTATTTTGTTACCACTTTATCCTCAATACTCTTGCTCGACTTCTGCTGCGGTATTTGATGGTGTCAGTCGAATTTTTAAAGACATGCGTACAATACCCTCTCTTCACTTTATTCGTAGTTATCCTACACATCCGCTTTATATCAAAGCACTTGTCACCTCTATTGAGAAAAGCTTTCAGCAATATGGTAAACCTGATCGTTTAATTCTCTCTTTCCACGGTATTCCGGAGCGTTTTATCAAAACGGGGGATATCTATTATGACGAGTGTTGTCTAACAACAGAAAAACTAAAAGCACAATTAGAAGAGCAGTTAGGTTATCCTAAAGAACAGGTTATGTTGACATTTCAATCACGCTTTGGTCGTGAACCTTGGCTATCACCTTATACAGATAAAACGATGGAAAAGCTGGGAAGTGAAGGGGTTGAACACGTGCAGGTTGTATGTCCAGGATTTTCATCTGATTGTTTGGAAACATTAGAAGAAATTAATGAACAGAACCGAGAGTTCTTTATTCATGGTGGTGGCAAACAGTACGAATATATTCCGGCGTTAAATGCTGAACCTGAGCATATTGACTTGCTAGAAGCGATGATCCGAGAGGTATGCAAAAAATAATTACTGAATTCGATAAATAAAATTATCGGATTTGATGATATATTAATTTGATCATATTTCAGTTATATATAAACTTATCTTTTCTCATTTTTTAAGTCTTTTAGTGGAAATCACTAAAAGTGCTGATAAACGGACACTGCATTACATAAATTTAGGCAGGAAAATGAATAGTAAGCTTTCAAAACCACAATCTTCAGAAATTGATAAAGGACATTTTGACGATTTCTATCTAAAACAGAATGATGAAATCGATCTTTTTGAATTATTTTCTGTTATTTATAAATCAAAGTTTGTCATTATTGGTATCACGTTATTATTTGCTATCGTTGGCTTTACTGTTGCAAGCTTTTTACCACAAAAATGGACTAGCCAAGCTGCAATTACCAAGCCAATGCTGGATGAAATGAAGCAATTAAGAGCAACATTGACTGAACTTAGCCTAGTGGATGTTGATACTGGTGTGAATGGTTCATCTGTTTATCAAAAGTTTATTAATAACTATAACTCTCGTGTTTTACGTGAAGAATATTTAGTTAGCACTGACTACTACAAAAGCTTACTGGCAAAAATGGAAGAACCAACGCCATTGGATAAGCGTAGATTAATTGAAAATATCGTAACGAAAGATATTAATTTAAAATCATCGGATAGCAAGAATAGTGATGAAGAGTTTAGTGGGGAAATTAATTTAAGCTTTACCGCCCCAACGCCTGAAGAAGCTTACGATTTGCTTTCTGGTTATATTCGTTTTATTTCTACCAAAGTACGAATGGAAGTAAAAGACGAAATTGATGATCAAATTGAGCGTAAATTAAGTTTTGCGAAAAAAGCTTATGAAATGGATTTAGAGCGTATCGCTAATGCGCGTAATGTAAATGTACAACGCTTAAAATATGCGTTAGAAATTGCAAATGCCGCTGGGGTTAAAAAACCAATTTCCAGTGAAGGTGCACAAATTAAAGATGATCCTGATTATTCTATTGCTATGGGTTCTGATGCATTAAGTAGTAAATTGGCGATCACAGAAGCTATCACTGATCCAACAACAGTAAGCTCTGATCTGAAAAACCGTTTATATAACATGAAGCAGTTAGAAAAAGTGAAATTAGATGAGCTTCAATTTGTACCCTTCAAATATATGTTGAAGCCTTACGAACCGACTAAAAAAGATGCGCCTAAACGCGCTCTGATTTTAGTTGGCGCCGCTTTTGTTGGTTTCATTCTGTCTGTTATGGGTGTTTTACTGAGCTATATGGCAAGAAACCGTCGTAAAACCGCATAAAAATATCTTTAAATAAGTAGGTGTACTGACATACACCTACTGTCTCTCCCATAATATTGTGTTAACATTGCGCATCTTTTTTAGCTGTGTAGCATCGTTCACAATGAAATTCCCTGGCAAACGAAAATCCAAACACTATTTTCCCGTTAGTTTACGAGACCCTCTATTACAACCCATCATCAATATGACGGAGAGTGAATCTTCGCGCGCTTATATTGTCGGCATTGACCAAACACTGGTGGATATCGAAGCGAAAGTTGATGAGGCATTTATTACCCGTTATAACTTGAGTCAGGGACACTCTCTTGTTATTGAAGATGATGTCGCAGAGGCACTTTATCGTGAATTAACAGACAATAATCTGATAACACACGAATTTGCTGGTGGTACGATTGGTAATACGCTACATAACTACTCTGTATTAGCTGATGATCGTTCTGTGTTATTAGGTACTATGTGTAATAACATTCAGATTGGTAGCTATGCTTACCGTTATTTATGTAACACATCTAGCCGTACTGATCTTAATTACCTCCAAGGTGTTGATGGTGCAATTGGTCGCTGTTTTACGCTGATCACGGAAAATGGCGAACGTACATTTGCGATTAGCCCTGGTCAAATGAACCAACTTAAACCAGAAAGTATTCCGGAAGAGGTGATTGCAGAAGCTTCTGCGTTGGTATTAACGGCTTACTTAGTTCGCTGTAAACCGGGTGAACCGATGCCGTTAGCAACCATGAAAGCGATTGAGTATGCGAAAAAATATGATGTACCTGTGGTTCTTACGCTGGGTACAAAATATGTTATTGCAGATGATCCACAATGGTGGCGTGATTTCTTAAAAGAGCACGTTTCTGTTGTCGCAATGAACGAAGATGAAGCTTTTGAATTAACAGGACATGCTGATCCTCTGTTAGCTTCCGATGCTGCTTTAGAATGGGTTGATTTAGTGCTGTGTACTGCAGGGCCTGCTGGGCTTTATATGGGCGGTTATACAGAACACAACTTTAAGCGCCAAACCTCACATCCTTTATTACCCGGTGCTATTGCTGAATTTAATCGTTATGAATTTAGTCGTGCAATGCGTCGTAAAGATTGTGAAGAGCCAGAGAAAGTCTATTCTCATATTGAACCTTATATGGGTGGCCCTGAAAAAATCATGAATACGAATGGTGCGGGTGATGCGGCATTATCAGCATTACTGCATGATATTACAGCGAATAGCTATCATCGCATCAATGTGCCAAATTCAAGTAAGCATCCTCGCACTTATTTAACTTATTCATCGTTAGCACAAGTCTGTAAATATGCTAATCGAGTGAGTTATCAAGTGCTAAGTCAGCATTCTCCGCGCTTAACACGTGGCTTGCCTGAAAAAGAAGACAGCTTAGAAGAAGCTTATTGGGAGCGTTAAATACATCTATCAATACGCTCTAATACATTACTTTATAATTTGTCTTAATAATTCATCTTATTAAGACTATTTCAATACACAAGAGTAATTAATCAATTATATAGGTTAGTTATCTTGTGTATTTTTATATCCCTGACTACAGTTATAAAGACTTAAATAAAGGGGAATATAGATGCACAAGAGTATAAGTTTTTTATTTTTAGCTTTATTTTCTGCTGGAGTATGCGCTGATAATATATATTTAAAGAATGGTGATGAAATATCAGGCACTATTTCTATTATTGACAGTAATAAAATCCTTGTGAAAACAGATTATGCTGGTGAAATAAGGATTAACCTTGATAATGTCAAATCTTTTACGGTAAATACACCATCGTTAATAAAAAATGCAACCTTTTCAAAGTGGACATCAATCAATTCAATTGAGAGTTCATCTGAGGGGGAAATTACATTAATAACTGATAATAATAAAGAAAGAGTGCCAATTAATGACTCTTTAGTCTTAAGTAAAGATAAAGTAGATAATAAATTAAGTGCAGTATCGATAGATAATAAAATAACAGGAAGCTTAAATGCAGGAGCTTCTTATAATAAAGGCTCTTCTACTAATGAAAAATACTCGGTAGATGGGAATCTCAATATTGCTAATGATATATGGCGTCAAAATTTTACTGGTGCGATGTTACGTAATAAAGATGATAGTAATGTAAGTACTTATTACTATAATTTAGGTTATGATCTTGACCGCTTTATAACACCTTCATTTTTCTGGCGTGGTTATGTCAGTTACCAACATGACTGGGTTGAAGATATTAAAGAAAAGGCAGGAGTTGGTACGGGCCCAGGTTGGCAAGTATGGGATGATGAATTAAGCTCATTATCTTTTACTACTTTATTAAGTTATCAAAACTTAAAATACCGTTATGATGGGGATGCTAATTACTTACAAGGTGCTTTAGGTTGGGATTATAACCAACATCTTTTTGCTAAAAAAGTAACTGCTTATACCAAAGGTCGTATTGGTCGTAGTTTTGATAACGATGTTAGCCTTGATTTAAATGCGCGAATTGGTCTTATGTATAATGTCACTGATAGTATTAATCTTAATGCCAATATTGTGAAAGAAAAGACAAAAGGTGATAAAGCGGATTCAAGTAATACCAATTATACCTTTGGTGTCGGTTATCGCTGGTAATAAAGATAAATAGCCGTACTGAAAGAAATGATAAAAGCCACACCTTAATTAAAACTGTCCAATAAGCTGGGGTCAGTTCATTTCAAGGAGTGGCTTTTTTATAACGTCTGAATTCGTCCTAAATAAGGTTGACACTTTTTAGGAATAGCTAGCTATTATTGATGAAAGATACGTTGGATCGTTTGTGGTGATTGATCAAAGGCTCTTAAAAAAGCTTGTCGCATACGTTCTCTATCACCAAAACCTGTCTCTCTCGCGATAATTTCTAATGAATTCATTGTGGTCTCTATTCTCATTCTCGCTTCTTCAACGCGTAATTGCTCAATGGCTTTTGCGGGGGATTGTCCTGTTTCACTTCTAAATATACGGCTAAATTGCCTTGGGCTGAGATTAGCAATTTGAGCAAGGGTTTCAACAGAGAGATCGCCGTTGATATTCTCTTTTGCGTAAGTGAGTGTTTTTTGTATCCGATCGGTTTTTGCATCAAGATCAAGTAGTGCTGAAAATTGGGATTGTGCACTTCCTCGGCGATGATATAACACTAATTTTCTCGCAATATTTCGAGCTAAATCCTGTCCAAAGTCGTTTTCAACCATTGCTAAGGCGAGATCAATACCTGCAGACATACCCGCAGATGTCCAGATGTTGTCATCAATAATAAAAATTTTATCTTCTTCTAAAATTACATCAGGAAAATCTTGCCTAAATTTTTTTGCATGTAACCAGTGGGTAGTTACTCGCTTATTTTTCAGTAAACCTGCTTTTGCTAATAAAAAAGCACCAGAGCAAACAGAAGCCATTCGGCGTGTATTCACACTAATATCTTTTAGTATTGATATTAACGTATCAGAGCCAAAGCCTGCGCGGTAATCTCCTGAGATTATCAGTGTGTCATAGTCAGATGTAGGAAGTAAGGGGGCACTATCAACGGTAATGCCGTAGGATGCGTGGATCAACCCGCCTTGATCTGAATAGATTTGGAAATCATATAATTTTTGTTGCGAGAGTAGATTTGCATATTCAAAAACACTCGCCACTGAAAGGCTAAAGGATTGGAAATGGGGATAAACAATTAATCCTATTTTTAACATGTGTCACCTCAAGGCGCTCGTTTGTTAATTTCTTCTTTTCATCTTATCACGATGTCCTAAATCATTGCATATATGTCATTGAGGTCATTTAAGGGTGGGGCTAATATTCAAACATACTTTTTAAAGGAGTGGTTACAGATGAAAAATAGTCTTTTATTTGAGCCCGTAAAATTGGGGCGTCACCAATTAAGAAATAGAATAGTTTTACCGCCATTAACACGCTCAAGAAGCTCTCAGCCTGGCAATATTCCTAATGAACTGATGGCTACTTATTATGCTCAACGAGCAGGTGCGGGGCTGATGGTCACAGAAGGAACACAAATTGAGCCAAGAGGTCAAGGATATGCTTGGACTCCAGGTATTTATAGTCCAGAGCAAATTGAAGGCTGGAAAAAAATAACGCAAGCAGTACATGATAAAGGCAGTGTCATTTTTGCTCAGCTTTGGCATGTAGGACGTGTATCACACACTTCGTTACAACCTCATGGTGATGCGCCTATCAGTGCTTCTGATATACCGGCTACGGGTGTTAAGGTCTTTATCGAAACAGCGCCACACCAAGGTGCTTTGGTTGATCCTTCAATCCCAAGAGCGCTAACGACAGACGAAGTAAAACAAGTGGTTCAGCTTTATGCTCAAGCTGCGCGTAATGCAATGGATGCGGGTTTTGATGGCGTTGAAATCCACAGTGCTAATGGTTATTTAGTGAACCAATTTATTTCATCACAAAGTAATAATCGTGATGATGAATATGGTGGAACACTCAAAAATCGTCTGCGTTTTTTAAAAGAAATTGTTGAAACCGTATCGAAAGAGATTGGCTCAGAAAATTTAGGTGTTCGTTTTTCTCCTCTGTTTTCAAGTACAAAAGAGGAGCGGGTTTATCTGGGAATTGTTGAGGATGATCCTCGTGAAACGTACATCGAAGCGGTAAAAATTTTAGAAGATAGTCATGTTGCTTATCTGTCAATCGCAGAAGCTGATTGGGATAATGCGCCTGAAATGCCGATAGATTTTCGTAAAGATATCCGTCAAATTTTTAGTGGTGCTATTTTTTATGCTGGGCGCTATACAGCAGAACGTGCAATAAAACTTATTAAAGAGGGTTTGGCTGATATGATTGCATTTGGCCGTCCTTTTATTGCTAATCCTGATTTACCCGAACGTATTGCGCATAATTGGCAATTAAATAATGTTGATCATACTTCTCTTTATGGGGGTGATGCTAAAGGATATACAGATTATCCAGCCTATAAAGAATAAGTATTATTAATGTGCTTTATTCTTTTATTCCCGTTATTAAAAATAACCCCTCAAGTAATAAATGACTTAAGGGGTTATTAGCAAGTAAACTTAGTGAACTTTAAGCCACCATGCTGAGTTATTGCGCTGCACTAGGTGCAATGATTTGTTGACCATTTTCAGGTGTATCATCAATAGCACAACCAAATTCGACTTCTTTAATTAGCATATCCGCCATGGCAGATGCCGTTTGATCTTCATCGATAACGACGTGATCTGCACCTTTCTCAAGGATAAAAGAAGCTTCTTCATCATAGTTAGCACGCACGATAATATCGTCAAAATGAGCACGAACAATGATATTTAAATCAGGGTTCATACTTCTTGCTGTTTCGGCGATATCAGCTGCTTCATAACCATTAGGTATCGTCAGTAATAAAGATTTAGCACAATCAATACGGGCTAAAGCAAGTGACTCTTTGGTTGATGCATTACCCAGCACTGTGTTTAAACCTTTTTCTTTTAATTCAGCGAATTTGTTTCGGCTATTTTCGATAATAACTAATGGAATAGATTGAGCTAATAATTTTTCAGCAAGCATACTTCCTGCACGTCCATAGCCGACGATAATAGCGTGGCCACAAATATCAACAGGGACGGGCATCTCTTCTTCCAGCTCTTCTTGTTGTAGCTGTTCCATTTCTTCTTTGGTTTCTGTTTTTGCCAGATAGCGGTCTAATAAAGAGAACAGCACTGGGTTTAGCATAATAGAGACTAAAGCACCCGCTAACACCAGATTACGAGCATCTGGTTCCAAAACGTTTAGTGCCACACCGAGACCTGCAAGAATAAAGGCAAACTCACCAATTTGCGCAAGGCTGACTGAAATGGTTAAGGCGGTGCGTCGGGAATGTCCAAACATTCGTACAAGGAGTAATGCAGCTACTGATTTACCAATAATAATGATAGCTAGCGTTGCTAAGATGCCAAGAGGGTGTTCAATTAATACCATTGGGTCAAACAACATACCGACAGAGACAAAGAACAGAACTGCGAAAGCATCTCTCAGTGGTAAAGTATCTTGAGCCGCTCTGTGGCTTAATTCAGACTCGTTAAGTACCATGCCGGCAAAGAATGCCCCTAATGCGAAGGAAGCATCAAATAAAGTTACAGCACCATAAGCGATACCTAAAGCAAGGGCGAGTACACTCAATGTAAATAACTCACGAGAGCCTGTTGCTGCGGTTTTGGCTAAAATCCAAGGAATAAGTTTACGACCAACAATCATCATGATTAAGATAAAGGCAACGACTTTACCGATAGTGATGCCTAAATTGATCATCAGTTGAGAAACATTGGTTTGATCACTACTTTCCAGCATATTGGCAATAGCAGGGAGTAGTACAAGAGCTAACACCATAGCTAAGTCTTCAACAATCAACCAACCAATAGCAATTTGACCTCGTTGGCTATCAATCAGGCCTCTTTCTTCAAGTGCGCGTAAAAGTACAACGGTACTTGCTGTTGATAGACATAAACCGAATACAATGCCACTAAATAAACCCCAGCCAAAAAATGCTGATAATCCCAATCCTAATAGTGTTGCTACTGCAATTTGAGCAATAGCACCCGGAATAGCGATGGCTTTTACTGCCATTAGATCTTTTAATGAAAAGTGTAAACCTACGCCAAACATTAGCAGAATAACGCCAATTTCAGCGAGTTCAGGAGCGAGAGAGGTATCAGCAACAAAGCCGGGAGTAAATGGGCCAGCGAGTACGCCTGCAGCAAGATATCCTACTAAAGGTGAAATTTTTAGCCGTTGAGCGATCATGCCTAAAATATAAGCAAGTGCTAATCCACCAACAATGGTGGTAATGAGAGGTGTTGAATGCGGCATCAATTCTCCTTCTTTTTATAAAACTACATGTATCGAGGGGCGAGTAATATAGCAGGCTGATAGTTTAACGTATTCATGCAATAAATTCGCTAAAAATTATCGATTATTTATAAAAATAGCAAGTTTATTGAGTTTTTTAATGCAAATGCACTTTTCTATGTTATTTTAATTAGTCTTACCTTTTGAAGTAAGAAATACTCTGTTTTCAGTTCATTTTGGTAACAGAGGTGATAACAAGTTATTCAGCTTTATCGACCCAATATTAGTAAGAAGAGTGATAAAAACACCTAATAGTGGGAGATAGGCTAAGATATGATAGACATATTCAATACTATTCTGATCCATAATATATCCTAAGGCCTTAGCACTAATTTCATTCATCCTAAAAGCAACTCCGAAGAAACGCTCTGGGATCATACTCTTCTCACCTAAAACTAACTATTGAGCATAAATTAAGATAGCAGAAAATGCTGAAGCAAAAATCACACCAATGAGTCTTACATGTAAATATTGCTTTCCTATTTAGTGCATAGGGTTGTTTTTTCTGAGTGTCTTGCTGAATTTTATACCGACGGCTAATTTGTAATAGCACTACAATTGCCAGCAACTTAGTAAGAGAGAATCAACGGGTATTTACTTTCTTTTTTTATATTACATTTTGGTAAATTATTTCTATTTTTATTAGTCTACTTTACATCTATTTGGAGTTGAGAGCTTTTGTGAGAAATAGAGTTTGATTCATGTCTCAAAAAAACTATCGGATCAATGAAATAATAAAAAAATTATATAACCTACATCATAAAATACAGCAAAAGTATTTAACTTCTGTCTTCTTTTTCTACTGTAGATACATGGCAGAACTTTCTCAATAAATAATATACATGGGGATATACCATGAGCTTATCTTTTAAATTATCAGCATGCGCTTTGACCGTTTCTTTAGCTATGGCGCCAGCGTTGTCTCAGGCATGGGAAAAGGATAAAACCTACGAAATTACCATTTTGCATACCAATGATCACCATGGCCATTTTTGGCATAACGATCGTGGAGAATATGGTTTAGCTGCACAAAAAACGGTTGTTGATAACATTCGTGATGAAGTTGCTAAAAAAGGCGGTAGCGTACTGTTGTTATCGGGTGGTGATATCAATACGGGTGTTCCAGAATCTGATTTACAAGATGCCGAGCCTGATTTTAAAGGGATGAATCTTGTGGGCTATGATGCAATGGCTCTGGGTAATCATGAATTCGATAATCCATTAGATGTTTTGCGCCAACAAGAAAAATGGGCAACATTCCCATTTTTATCTGCGAATATTTATCAAAAAAGTACGGGTGAACGTTTATTCAAACCTTACACTATTTTTGATAAGCAAGGTGTAAAAATTGCCGTATTAGGCTTAACGACTGATGATACTGTGCGTATTGGTAACCCAGCAAATTTCCCTGATACAGAATTCCGCAAACCTTCTGATGAGGCTAAAAAAGTTGTAGAAGAACTGCGTACAACAGAAAAGCCAGACATTATTATCGCTGCAACCCATATGGGTCACTATGATGATGGTAATCACGGTTCTAACGCACCGGGTGATGTGGAAATGGCGCGTGCCTTACCAAAAGGCTACCTTGATATGATTGTGGGCGGTCACTCACAAGATCCTGTTTGTATGTCTCAAGAGAACAAAAACTACAAACAAGCTGATTATGTACCAGGAACGCCTTGTGCGCCTGATAATCAAAATGGTACATGGATTGTTCAGGCTCATGAATGGGGTAAATATGTTGGTCGTGCAGATTTCGAATTCCGTAATGGTGAATTTACGTTAAAGCATTACCAATTAATTCCAATCAACTTAAATCAGAAAGTGAAGAAAGACGACGGTACAACCGAGCTTGTTTACTATACAGAAGAAATTCCTCATAACCCTGAAATGATGAAATTGCTGACACCTTACCAAGAAAAAGGAGGTGAGCAACTGAATATTAAAGTGGGTGAAGTTGTTGGTAAATTAGAAGGTGATCGTAGTAAAGTTCGCTTTGTTCAGACCAATATGGCGCGTCTATTATTATCAGCTCAAGCTGAACGTGCGAACGCAGACTTTGCTATTATGAGTGGCGGTGGTGTACGTGATTCAATTGAATCTGGTGATATCACTTATAAAGACGTGTTAAAAGTCCAACCTTTTGCTAACGAACTGGTTTATGTTGATTTTAAAGGTGAAGAAGTCGAGCCTTATTTGTCAGCTGTTGCATGTATGAAAGTAGACTCTGGTGCTTATGCTCAATTCTACAATGTTAGCTTAACAGTAGATGCAGACTGTAAAGTTAGCGATGTTAAAATTGCAGGCAAACCATTGGATAAAACAAAATCTTACCGTATGGCAACACTAAACTTTAACGGTATTGGTGGTGATGGTTATCCTAAGATTGATACTCATCCTGGCTATGTTAATACAGGGTTTGTTGATGCTGAAGTCTTGAAAGGTTATATCGAAGCGCACTCTCCATTGAAAGCCGCAGATTTCGAACCTAAAGGCGAAATTGTTTACAAAAAATAAATTTTATCAATAACGTTTATATAGACAAAAGGCGACATTAAAGGTCGCCTTTTATTTTGGTTTTAAATCACGTTAATTTCTTATTTTGAGGATGAGCCTTAAAATAAAAAATCATTAATGATTATGACGCTTTACGAATAAGTGCAAATTGAGCACCTAATACAGAGCCTAAATCTTCTGCTGATAATTCAATATCTAAGCCTCGTTTACCACCAGAAACAAAGATAGTGTCAAATTCAAGTGCTTGTTCATCAATCACTGTTGGTAGGCGTTTTTTCTGACCTAATGGGCTTATTCCACCCACTAGATAACCCGTGACCTTTTGTGCAATTTGAGGATCTGCCATATCAGCTTTTTTGGCTTTAAAGCACTTAGCAACCAGTTTTAAATCTAACTGACCAGAAACGGGTGTTACTGCAACAGCAAGATTTTTAGCATCACCATTTAAAGCAACCAACAGTGTTTTAAATACTTGGCGATTATCTAAACCTAATTTTTCAACGGCTTCATCACCAAAATTATGCACATTCGCATCATGTTCATAAGGATGAAGAGTAAATTTAATTTTTTGTTTTTCCAGTAAATTGACAGCGGGAGTCATAGTTATTCCTAATCACAATATTTTTATGATTGATATGTTAGTAAATCAATCAGATTCTCTTCACCAAATAAATGAAGAGCACCTACAGTTACCACATAACGTCCAGCCGGTAATTTTGATAATATGCTTACCCATTTTTGGTTACGGCTTTCCATTAAGATATCAAATACAGCTTTACTAAAGGTATTCGGTAAAGGCGGTTGTTTCTCTTGACCGTTATAATTTAACCACCAATTGATCATGATTTGCAATGTACGTGCATTATCGTGCCAATTTTTTAGTGTATCTTCGAGTAATTGCTGACCATCATCAGGGAAACTCAATAATAATGCGACCTGATCTTCAATACCTTCAAGTTCTATAATGTTTTTTTTGTGTTCATTAGCATATTGAATGACCTGGTAATCAATACCGTATTGCGGTTGCAATCCAAGTTGCATTGCTTGGGTAGATTGTAAAATCAATGCAATTTGCCAAAGTGGTTTGTTCTCAAGTTGATAAAGTGAGAGGGCGAGATCTTCACAGTGACATGTGACTTGAGAAAAAAGAGAGTTATTTAAGCGTGTTTCTAGCGACTTTCTAAAAAGAGATGCTTGATCAAAAGGTTGTACGTCTGTGGAAATATCGGCTTCAACAATAATAGCATTTGCATTTTTTATTTCGTTGAGTAGCACATTAGAAAGTGGTGACATTGTGGGCACGCCCATATGGATACTGCCCACAAGGTGTAAAGAGACATTATTGGGTAGTGTAATATCAACAGCAGGGTAAGGATAATGAGAAGCTTGTTTTATATTGGCCCACTCTTTAAGTTTCTGAAAAATACCCGCCATTTGATATGCTCCTCTACGTGTCGATCACTAAGCTCAGCATAACGGATTTTTAATGTAATGAAACAGTGAAAACTAAGTATTTACTTAGCTTTCACTTTGTTTACTTTATTGCGTTAATATTACCAGTTGATGCCAATCCCCCCAGCTGAAACAAAATTATTTGAGTCATTCCACGCAGTAGAGGCTCTTACTTTAATATTTTCATTGATACGATATTGCATCCCCCAAGCAAGGGCGGTGGCATTACGATAATTACCAATACCAATAGCTGTGCTGAATGTTGCTGTATCAGTAAAAGGTAAATTACTCATTGCTGCAACAGATGCAATACCTTGATTGGCACGTTTTTCAACTTTATAAAAGCGATTTTGAGTATCTGATTTAAAATGTTCAAAATCATTTTTTAGCGTTTTAAATTCGCGTCTTGTGAGGGATTTTTCCATATAAAGAGAAGCAAAATGGTTTTTTAATGTAAGATTGGTTCCATTAATATTTAGATTGTCGATATAGTTATCTTTAATATTATTAATATTATCTTTATTGGTATCAATGTCTTTTCTATTAATATCAATATTTTTTATATTGGCATTAATCTTATCTTTATTGATATCAATGTTTTTTCTATTAGTATCAATGTTTTTTATATTGGTATCAATGTTTTTTCTATTAGTATCAATGTTTTTTATATTGGTATCAATGTTTTTTCTATTAGTATCAATGTTTTTTATATTGGTATCAATGTTTTTTCTATTAGTATCAATGTTTTTTATATTGGTATCAATGTTTTTTCTATTAGTATCAATGTTTTTTATATTGGTATCAATGTTTTTTCTATTAGTATCAATGTTTTTTATATTGGTATCAATGTTTTTTCTATTAGTATCAATGTTTTTTATATTGGTATCAATGTTTTTTCTATTAGTATCAATGTTTTTTATATTGGTATCAATGTTTTTTCTATTAGTATCAATGTTTTTTATATTGGTATCAATGTTTTTTCTATTAGTATCAATGTTTTTTATATTGGTATCAATGTTTTTTCTATTAGTATCAATGTTTTTTATATTGGTATCAATGTTTTTTCTATTAGTATCAATGTTTTTTATATTGGTATCAATGTTTTTTCTATTAGTATCAATGTTTTTTATATTGGTATCAATGTTTTTTCTATTAGTATCAATGTTTTTTATATTGGTATCAATGTTTTTTCTATTAGTATCAATGTTTTTTATATTGGTATCAATGTTTTTTCTATTAGTATCAATGTTTTTTATATTGGTATCAATGTTTTTTCTATTAGTATCAATGTTTTTTATATTGGTATCAATGTTTTTTCTATTAGTATCAATGTTTTTTATATTGGTATCAATGTTTTTTCTATTAGTATCAATGTTTTTTATATTGGTATCAATGTTTTTTCTATTAGTATCAATGTTTTTTATATTGGTATCAATGTTTTTTCTATTAGTATCAATGTTTTTTATATTGGTATCAATGTTTTTTCTATTAGTATCAATGTTTTTTCTATTAGTATCGATGTTTTTTATATTAGTATCGATGTTTTTTATATTGGTATCGATGTTTTTTATATTGGTATCAATGTTTTTTCTATTAGTATCAATGCTTTTTTCATTAGCATCAATATTTCCTTTATTGTCTAATATTTTTTTTAAATCCTTTTGTCGAATGGATCGGTTTTCTGAATTCATCGCTGAATTCGTCTTAATTCTATTATTAAAACCACCCAGTTCAACATTGTTCTTTTTGATTAACCTAATGATCTTTTCATTGAATTCATCTTCAATTGAAAATAAATCTCCATGGCGTATTTGATTGTTTTTCACTACATTAACTAGACCATTGTAGTGTTCAAATGTTGTGGTAGGTACATCGATTTGTTTAATCTTTATACTCTCATATGTATTTTCGTTTAAAAATTGAATAACGGCTTTTCTATTAAATGAAATAGCGTCTTGTTTGATTTGATCACTTTCTAGTTCAGAAAAAAAATTAGCAATTCTTTTTCTTATCTCTCTATCTTCCGGTGAAATACTTACTCCATTTTTTAGTGCAATGTTTTCTTTTGTAATACGTTCTCCGGACATTGTTTCTATATACCCCACGTATCCATTGAGCTTTTCTATTATCTCATCAGTTAATAATATTTCATTTTTTCCTAACTTAACATAATAATTACTTATTATTTTATCAAAAGATGAAGGAGATGTGATTATCGTATCTTGTTCAATAGCGCTAAATGGAGTTTCATCTGGTGTTTCAATTGATATTGTATAAGGAACTTCAATTGGTGTTGTATAAGGAGTTCCATCTGAAAATACATGAGGTGAGTAAATTAATGGTAATATTATAATAATTTTATTTATATTCATTCTTAAATCCTTTTAAAAATATCATTTTTGTGTGAGATTTTTTATTTTATTTAAATAATAGTTTTCTACAATAATAAATAGAAACTAAATGATAATTTGTTCTTTTTTTAAAAATATAAAGTAAGTTTATTGTGCCACTAAATTTTAATGAAAAACTTATAATATATTGCTATCCTAGCGTTAAGAGGGCGGAGTGATGACTCTCTTGTATAATGAGAAATTCCTCTTTGACTGGCCGATAGAAATATCGGCTTTTTTTTAACCTTTTGAAAATATTCATAATCATAAGTAAAAATTAGAAATAAGGTAATAAAAAACCTCCTTTATCTGAAGATAAAAGAGGTTTTAATGTTGCGAACAGTGATTAAGTGTTATTGCTTAGGTTTAAAACGTAATAAGCGGTTTGCATTGCTAACTACAGTAATTGAGGATAAGGCCATTGCTGCACCTGCAACTACTGGGTTTAATAATGTTCCCGTGAATGGGTATAAAATACCTGCTGCAATGGGAATACCTAAGCTATTATAAATAAAAGCACCAAATAGATTTTGCTTCATATTACGCAGTGTGCCTTTTGAAATTTCAACGGCATCAGCAACACCATGTAAACTATGACGCATTAACGTGATAGCTGCTGTTTCAATAGCGATATCACTACCACCACCCATTGCAATACCGACATCAGCTTTGGCTAATGCAGGGGCATCATTAATACCATCCCCGATCATTGCAACACGACGCCCTTCAGTTTGAAGGTCAGTAATAGCTTGTGCTTTACCTTCGGGCATCACACCCGCAATAACCTGATCAATACCGGCTTCTTTTGCAATTGCATTTGCTGTAATTGGGTTATCTCCCGTTAACATCACAAGTCGATAACCTTGATGATGTAAACGTTGTAATGCACTTATCGTATCTTCTCTGAGTGGATCGCGAATAGAAAGTAATGCCACAATTTTACCGTTTTGCGCTAATAAAACAGGCGTAACACCTTTGGCGGCTTGAGAATCAATTAATGAATTAACTTCACTAATATCAATACCTGATTCAACCATCAATTTAGGATTACCTAAAAGTACTGTTTTACCATTAATTTCACCACTTAACCCCATGCCAGCTAATGTGCGAAACTTGTTTACTTCAGGTAAATCAATTCCTTCAGCTCGCGTTAAAATAGCTTTAGCTAATGGGTGATTAGAACCATTTTCCAAAGAGGCAGCCAATGCCAGTGCTTGAGTTTCATCTACTTGATTAAAAGTATGAATATCAGTAACTTGAGGCATGCCTTCTGTCAGAGTCCCTGTTTTATCAAACACTAAAGTATCTAGCATACTTGCTTGTTGTAGTGCATCGGCATCACGAACTAACACGCCATATTCAGCCGCACGACCGACACCTGAAATAATCGACATAGGTGTTGCCAAACCTAAAGCACAAGGACAAGCGATGATAAGAACAGTTGTGATAATTACTAAGGCATAGGTAATTTGTGGCGATGGGCCAAAGAAATACCAAATAGCACCAGCAATAAGAGCGATAGCTACGACAATGGGGACAAACACACTTGATATTTTATCTGCTAGCTGTCCCATTTCAGGTTTACTACTTTGTGCTTGGCGAACTAATTTAATAATACGAGCAAGTGTTGTTTTACTTCCCACTGCTGCTGCTTTAAATAACACAGAGCCATCTTGAACTGTTGTTCCTGCATGAATAGTGTCACCCACTGTTTTTTGTTGTGGAATGGGCTCGCCTGTCAACATCGCTTCATCCATCCACACTTCACCTTGGATAATTTCACCATCAACGGGTACTTTATCACCTGTTGCTAAACGTAATGTCATTCCTTGTTTAACATCAGCTAATGGCATTTCAACTTCACCGTTTTCAGTGATAACTCTTGCTGTTGGAGGCGTTAAATCTAATAGTCGCTCTAATGCTTTAGATGAACGCTGACGCGCTCTTTGTTCAAGCATATGACCCAGATTGATTAAACCGATGATCATTGCACTGGCTTCATAATAGAGGTGACGCGCTTGAGCTGGAAAAATTTCAGGCCATAAATTTACGGTAATGGAATAGAGCCATGCGGCACCCGTTCCTAATGCCACTAAGGTATCCATTGTGGCACTACGATTTTTTAAGCTCTGCCATGCGCTACGATAAAAATGTCCCCCTGCAACAACCATTACAAACAATGTTGCAATACCAATACCTAACCAAATACTGTGGTTAGCTTCGGTGAGCATCATATTATCGCCGATCATTCCCCAAACCATCACAGGAATACCGACAATTAACGCTAATGCGGCTTGCCAGCGAAAACGTTTCATATTGGCAACAGCAACTTCTTGCTGACGTTCTCTGCGTTTTATATCGTCTTGGATAATTTCAGCACCATAACCGGCTTTTTCGATGGCAGACACAAGTGCATCATGATCGATTTCACCTGTCACTAATGCGCTACGTTCAGCAAGGTTTACACGCACATTTTCAACGCCATCAACGGATTGTAATGCGTTGTGAACCTTGTTTACGCAACTTGCACAGGTCATACCATCAATTAAAAGCTGAACACTGTTGTCATCGTCAGTATTGATTTCAGCGCTATTATCAATATCAGCATTCTCGACTGGAATATCACAAACAGCCGCTGACGATGCTTCCAGTTGTGCATGCGTTTGCGTCAGCGGCTCAGTTTTTGGGACATCAGTACGCGCTAGTTGTGCTTCAAAACCAGCCTCTGTAACCGCGGTAATTAAGGTTTCAGCGGTTGCAGAACCCGTTACTTTTGCGTGTGTTAATTCAACTTCAGCACTATCAACGCCTGTTGTCTCTTCAAGTGCTTTTTTGACTGAGCTGACACAATGACCACAATTTAAACCAGATAGTGTTAGATGAATTATGTTGTCAGTTGGTGCTAAGCTTGCTTGAAAACCTTCAGCAGTAATCGCTGCAATTAAAGCATCCGCTGCCGCGTCACCAAAAATTTCAGCTGATTCTTTTGTTACATTAACGGCGACAACACCTTCAATGGCTAATAATGCTTTTTCGGTTTTACCGACACACTTCATGCAGTTAAGGCCACTTAGGCTTAATTTTACATCAGGTTGTGTTGCAATTTTAGCTTCATAACCTGCGTCTTCAATTGTTTTGATTAAACTTTCAGCAGTTGCATCACTGTCAATTTTAGCGTATTGAATAGTCACATATGACTGTTCTATATCATTGCGAGCATCAAGTGCTTTTTTTACACTGTTAACACAGTGGGAGCATGAAAGCCCTTGTAATGCGAGTAGCGTAGTTTTTGCCATGTTAGTTTATCTCCGAAATAAAAAGCGTTACCTCTATTATTGCTCAATATTCGGTAACTTGCTTTCTGTAAAGGTTTTTTCTTATCAAGATAAAGGCTAAACCTTTCCGCAAGGGGAAGGTCAAGGGGGAATTTTGAATATTAGTGAAATCGCCAGTAAAACAGGATTAACGGCTAAAGCTATTCGGTTTTATGAAGAAAAAGACTTGATAACCCCACCAGGAAGAGGTGAAAACGGCTATCGTTATTATCAAGCTCAACATATTGAAGAGTTAACATTATTGCGACAAGCGAGAGAGGTTGGTTTTAACTTAGAAGAGTGTCGTGCATTGTTAATGCTATTAAGAAATCCTTCTCGCCATAGTTCTGATGTGAAAGAAGCCACCTTAAAAAAAGTGGCTGAAATTGAGAAAACAATTAATGAACTCAATGACATTCGTCAACGATTACTTTTGTTAGCCAGCGAGTGCCCCGGAGATGAAGGAGCAGATTGCCCTATCATCGATCATTTGTCAGGGTGTTGTCATCACCAGAAATAGTCTGTTTAAGCGCAGTCACTTGTAAGGTAATACCATCAATTGCGGTTACTGTTACCTTATCGCCGGCAAGCAATGGCGTGTTTGAATAAACACGCCAACTACCATCAGCTAATTTTACGCGACTAAAACCATTTTCAGTATCTGATAATAAAACCGCATGAATACCAATCAGTTGATGCGTTTTCTGATTTAAGTTTTCAGCTTCTTTTGATAGTTTTCTGCGTTTAAGCCAAAGGTGCCAAAGTACAGCACTAATTACCGTTAATATCGCAAATAAAATACCTTGAATAGGCCAGCTAATAGGCAATATCCATGTGATCAACGACACACACAGAGCCGCCATTCCTGACCATAAAAGGTATCCCGCTGTTCCTAACATTTCTGTAATTAACAGCAAGCCACCAAGACAAAGCCAGAAAAGTGCAGGTTGAGCACTAATCCATTCAATCATAATTAATTGCTCTTGTTGCCAGAGTCACTTTTTTTGGTATTGAGTAATTCAGAAATACCGCCAATCGCACCCATGAGATTACTTGCTTCTAATGGCATCA
Organism: Proteus sp. TJ1640; assembly: GCF_003144445.1. Classification (NCBI taxonomy): domain Bacteria; kingdom Pseudomonadati; phylum Pseudomonadota; class Gammaproteobacteria; order Enterobacterales; family Morganellaceae; genus Proteus; species Proteus sp. TJ1640. Next base: position 38,687 of record NZ_PENY01000024.1, on the reverse strand, counting down.
TAATAACTTTACTGTTATTAGCTGAACCAATTTGAGACAATGCATCCGTATATTTTTGAGCAACAAAGTAGTTAATTGCTTGCATATCACCTTTTGCAATGGCCTCAGATACCATTTGTGTTGCCTTAGCTTCTGCTTCTGCTGCACGTTCTCGGGCTTCTGCTTGTAAGAATGCAGATTGACGCTCTCCTTCAGCCTTAAGAATTTGTCCTTGTTTCTCACCTTCTGCTTTTAAGATCGCCGCCTGACGAATACCTTCAGCTTCAAGAATATCGGCACGTTTAGTTCGTTCAGCTTTCATCTGCGCATTCATTGCAGAAATCAATTCTTTTGGTGGGCGAACATCACGAATTTCAATACGGGTAATTTTGATACCCCAAGGGTTTGTTGCATCATCCACAATTAGTAAAAGGCGACTGTTGATTTGGTCACGCTGAGAAAGAATTTCATCAAGTTCCATTGAGCCTAATACTGTACGGATATTCGTCAATGTTAAGTTGATAATTGCAAGTTCAAGATTATTAACTTCATATGCGGCTTTTACAGGGTCGATGACTTGAATAAAGCAGACCGCATCAATGCTGACGTTGGCGTTATCACGAGAAATGACTTCCTGAGACGGAATATCAAGAACCTGTTCCATCATATTGATACGACGACCAATACGATCAACAAATGGTACGAGAATTTGAAGTCCTGGCGCTAGGGTCCGAGTGTAACGACCAAAACGTTCGACAGTCCACTGATAACCTTGTGGAACGGTTTTAACACCACATAAAACTAAAATAATAGCGAATAAGATGATAATACCAATGACTATTTCCATATACCTGTCCTAAGTCTGCTTTAATAAGAAAATAAAATTAATAAAGTAAAGAATACACCATACGACGATATTTAGACGCTAAATTATCATTAGTACCTAAGGCTGATAGAATATCCATCAGGGTTTTCTTAACTTGCCCATCACCAGCATTGAGATCTTTTTTGATAAAGCTAAATAGCAACTCTAGTGCCTCTTCATTACGAGCAACTTCATGTAATTTCAGTGCGAGTTGAATAGCAAGATCGGTATTTTCAGGTTGTTGATTAAAATCGTTCTGTAATTGTTGAATTTCAGGCGTATCAGCAGCCTGTTTTTGTAATTCAATTTGCGCTAACAAACTATGATAGTAACTATCTTGATCTTGTAATGGGATAGTAATTAACAGAGTTTGAGCTTCTTCATTTTTATTTAAAGAAATTAATGCGCCTGCTAGCGCAAGCGTAATTTCACTGTTTTTAGGAGCGAGTTGATGAGCTTCTTTTAACAGAGGTAAAGCTTCTTCGGTTTTTCCTTCAGAAAGTAATTGCGAGGCTTGTGTCGCTTTTAATTCTTCTGGTTTGGGTAATACATTGGCTAACACTTGGCGAATTGCTTCTTCAGGTTGAGGGCCTTGAAAGCCATCAACTGGGCGACCTTCTTGCAAAATATAAACAGTTGGAATAGCACGTAAACCAAATTGTGAGGCAATCATTTGTTCAACATCACAATCCAATTTTGCCAAAATAAATTGATCAGCAAATTCGGCTGCCAGTTTATCTAATGTTGCGCCAAGCTCTGCACAATGAGGGCTACGTTCTGAATAGAAATACATCATGACCGGTTTAGTCATAGATTGTTCTATAATTTGTTGAATATTTGATTCATTTACATCAACAATATGTGCAGTTGCTAACATTAACTTGCCCCTTTTTGAGAGTTTTAAATATAGATGCGATTTATAACGCTATTTTATTAATAAGTAAGGGTAGATCCTGAAAAATCAAGCCTTGCCACTTTGGCGACTGAGAATAACATCCATTAAAGCATCAGGTAGAAAACGTTTTAATATTCTGACCGCGTAAGTCAATAAGGTTACGGGATAACGTATCTTAGGTTTTGGACTTTCTAAAGCATGAATAAGCTTTTTCACAACATCTTCAGACGTTAATGTGAAACGACTCGCAATCCCCGGATTTTTTACAGGTTTATCTTTTTCGGCTTGAGCGACATTTTCAGTGAAACATGTTCTTATTGGGCCTGGCTCTATTAAACTTACTTTAATACCTGTATGCGCAATTTCCATTCTTAGCGCATCAGACCATGCTTCTACTGCATATTTACTGGCTGCGTAAGCACCTCGACCAGCTGTTGAGATAATCCCCATAACAGAGCTGGTTTGAATAATTCTTCCTTCACCATGAGGCAACATTGCTGGCAGAAGTAATGTAGTAAGCTGATGTAAACCAAAAAAGTTAGTAGAAAACTGTTTTTCCATTTGTTGGCGGGTAATGGCATCTAATGAGCCATAAACACCAAATCCACCATTATTAAATAATCCATATAAACGACCGTTTGTTAGACGAATAACTTCTAATGCCGCATTTTCAACACTTTTTGGATCATCAAGATCAAGATAAATAGGCTCTAATCCCAGCGTTTCCATGCGTTTAAGATCTTCATCTTTACGGCAAGCAGCAAGAACTCGATAGCCTCTTTCCTTTAGTGATTTTGCCGCACAGAGTCCTATTCCACTGGAACTTCCTGTAATCAATACCGTTTTTTGCATAATTTTACAATTAATCTCGTTTAATCTACGTCAACTACTGTCAGAATAGTCTAACGTGTTAAGTAAGGGGATAAGGTTTTATCCATCCATTGCGCAATAAAAGGCTGAGCATCTTCATTGGGATGTATACTGTCGTTTTGCATCCACTCAGGCTTATCTGCTATTTGCTCCATATAAAAAGGAAGCAGAGGGATCGCATTCTCTTCTGCAAGTTTAGGATAAATTGCTGAAAATGATTGTGTATAGCGTTTCCCGTAATTAGGTGAAATCATAATTTGCATAAAAAGTGGGGTTGCACCCGATGCTTTAACTTGTGCAATGATGTTTTGTAGCGCGTCTTTTGTTTGTGCAACAGGGTATCCCTGTAAGCCATCATTTGCACCTAATTCAATCAAAACCCAGCGTGGTTGATGCTGTTTTAATAAATCAGGAAGCCTATTTTGTCCCTGAAAGGCAGTTTCACCACTAATGCTTGCATTAACAACATTAATTTCAGGGTAGGTTGTTTTCCATTTATCAGCAAGGCGTTGTGGCCATGCACTTTCTATCGGAAGACGATATCCTGCACTCAAGCTGTCACCAAAGATTAAAAAGGTATCAGCAGCAACCGCCTTAAAGCTAAACATCATCATAACGATAAGGAAAAATGTATGTCGACGGAAAAGGTTCTTGAAGTTCATCAGTTAACCAAACAAGTAGGAGAAGGTGATAGTCAGATCTCTATATTGCAGGGTGTTGAGTTAGTTGTCGAGTCCGCACAGACAATTGCTTTAATTGGTGAATCAGGATCGGGCAAATCGACTCTGCTAGGGATCATTGCTGGATTAGATGATGGTAGCACTGGCAGTGTGAAATTAATGGGAGAAGATCTCACAAAAATGAATGAAGAAGAACGTGCTAAGTTGCGAGCTCAACATGTTGGGTTTGTTTTTCAATCATTTATGTTAATTCCGACATTGAATGCGCTCGAAAATGTGCAGTTGCCCGCATTATTAAAAGGCGAGTCAGAAAAGCATAGTTATGCGCGTGCAGTTGATTTACTAAAGCAGTTAGGATTAGGCGAACGTTTATACCATATGCCAGCGCAACTTTCTGGCGGTGAGCAACAACGTGTTGCATTAGCAAGAGCATTTTGTACTCAGCCTGCTATTCTTTTTGCGGATGAGCCAACAGGAAATCTTGACCGTAAAACCGGCGATAAAATTGCTGACTTGTTGTTCTCTCTTAACCGAGATTATGCAACAACATTGATTTTAGTGACTCATGACAATGAGCTAGCTGCTCGTTGCCAAAGACGATTACGATTAGTAGATGGACAACTTAAGGAGGAGTCATGATTTGGCGTTGGTTTTGGCGTGAATGGCGTTCTCCTGCACTATTAATTGTTTGGCTTTCTTTAGCGCTTGCGGTTGCTTGTGTGCTTGCTTTAGGGCGTATAGGTGATCGCATAGATAAAAGCATTTATGCTCAAAGTCGTGATTTAATTGCGGGCGATTTAGTCTTACGTGCGTCTTATCCCGTTGATGAAAACTGGCTTACAGAGGCGAGGAAAGACGGGTTAACGCTCAGTCGCCAAATGCAATTTACCACGATGTCTTATGCGCCTGAAGGCGATACACCACAACTTGCGTTGGTGAAAGCCGCAGATAAATTATATCCACTGTATGGTGAGCTAGAAACGGAGCCGGCAGGGTTAAAACCGGAAAAAGGAACTGCGCTTGTTGATGCTAGATTACTAGAATTACTTGATATAAAAGTCGGCGATAAAATTGATGTAGGTGATGCATCTTTTACGATTAGTGGTGTATTAATTCAAGAGCCAGACAGTGGGTTTAATCCTTTTCAAATAGCCCCCCGTATTTTAATTAATCTTGATGATGTTGAAGCAACAGGAGCAGTACAACCCGGGAGCCGCCTAACTTATCGCTATATGTTTGCTGGTAATGAGTCCGTGATTGATAGCTATCAGCAACGTTTCGACCCGTTATTAAAACCCGATCAACGTTGGAATAGTTTAAAACAAGACAGTGGTGCGCTTTCACAATCAATGGAGCGTGCGAAAAACTTTCTTTTGCTTTCAGCTCTATTAACGTTATTGCTTGCTATATCGGCCGTTGCGGTTTCCATGGCTCATTATTGTCGTAGTCGTCATACTTTAATTGCGGTATTAAAAACATTAGGGGCAGATAAGCGTGCATTAAGAAAATGGATCATTGGGCAATGGGGCGTGATTTTGATTGGCGCTATTATTGTTGGTTCATTCGTAGGACTTATTTTCGAAACGATATTGCTACAAATTTTAGCGCCTGTGTTACCGAAAAGTTTACCCGACGCAAGTTTTTTACCGTGGGGATGGTCTGTAGGCTCTTTACTGCTAATTGCATTATTAACGGGAATAAGGCCTTACTATCAATTGATGGCAACACAACCTTCCCGTGTATTAAGAAGTGATACTACAGCACCTATATGGCCTCTTCGTTATTATTTACCGATAGTAGGCTTAATTGTTGTCGGTGCATTAACACTTTTTGCCGGAACAGGTGTTTTACTCTGGTCAATTCTGTTTGGTGTTGTTGTTATTGCCTTTTTACTTGGAATAATTGGTTGGCTAGGACTATGGATATTAAAGCAGTTTAAATTCCGTCAACTTAGTGCGCGCTTAGCAGTTACTCGTTTATTACGACAACCTTTTCAAACGATGACTCAGCTTGCGGCTTTCGCGCTTTCATTTATGTTGTTAACGCTGTTAGTCCTTATTCAAGGGGATTTACTCGATAAATGGCAAAAACAATTACCAGAAGATAGCCCTAATTATTTTCTCATCAATATGTCTGCGCCTCAAGTTCAAGAAATTAATACTTTATTGGCAAAACATCATGTTGAGCCTACAGATGCATTCCCTGTGGTGTTAGCGCGTTTAACACAAATTAATGAGCATAATGCTAAAGAGTGGGCAGATAAACGTGATGCAGGTAATAACACCGTTCGTCGAGAGCTTAACTTAACGTGGCATAGCGAATTGCCAAAAGATAACGTAATTGTTGAGGGAACATGGCCTCCTGAGGGGAATGGGGTTTCTCTCGATCAAGGTGTTGCAGAACAACTCGAGATTAAATTGGGTGATGAATTAACATTTGTCGGTGATACTCGTGAATTTAAATCCATTGTTACAAGTATTCGTCATGTTGATTGGGAAAATATGCGCCCTAATTTCTTCTTTATCTTCTCTGAAGAAGGGTTAAGTAATCAGCCAGAAAAATGGATGAGTAGCTTTTATTACAATGGCGAGGGCGGGTTAATTACGGCACTTAATCGGCAATTTCCAACGGTAAGCGTGTTAGATACAGGTGCATTAATTCAGCAAGTTCAACAAATTTTACAGCAAGTCAGCCGAGCATTAGAAATTATGGTTGGATTGGTCATGATCTGTGGCGCGTTATTGTTAGTTGCTCAAATTCAGGTAGGAATGACACAACGGCGCATTGAGCTGGTGGTTTATCGCACACTGGGAGCGGGTAAATCATTATTACGACGCACACTTTGGGCTGAATTTGCATTATTAGGTTTAATGGCGGGTTTCGCCGCAGCGATTGGTGCTGAGGTCGCATTAAGCTTATTACAAATATCCGTGTTTAAGTTCCCGTGGCAACCGCAGTGGGGAATGTGGCTCACAGTACCTATTGTTGCGGCATTATTACTTTCATTATGTGGCAGTATTTTAGGCGTTAGGTTGTTGCAAGATAAAGGTCAATATCGACGGATACAAGGCGAATAGTTAGAATAAATAAGAGTTATAAATAGTGTTAAATAAAAATGCTGATGCCATTAAGCATCAGCATTTTTTATGGGAAAGGATAAGACAATTATTCTTTTATAACATAAGCATAAATTTGCTTACTGCCATCTTCTTCATCATAAATATAGACCCCTTGAAGTTCCGTTGAAAAGCCTGGAAGCTGATTAATCGAGGCTTCAAGTGCCTGAAAATAACGTAAAACAGCACCTCCCCAAATTTCACCGGGTACAGCACATAAAACACCTGGCGGATAAGGTAAAGCGCCTTCAGCAGCAATGCGTCCTGATAATTTATTTAAAGGTAAAAATTCAACATTACCACGAACAAACTCAATATTAGCCTGTTGCGGAGTTAATGCTCGTTTAGGAAAGTGACTCTTTCTAAACATCTGTTTTTGCAGTAATTTGATATTGTATCTGACACAAATATCATGCATTTCCTGACAGAGTTGTCGTAATGTATACCCCTGATAACGAGATGGATAGCGACGACACACAGAAGGCAAGATTTGTTCTAATGGCACATCTTCAACTAAGTGTTTTTCAAATTGAACAATCAAAGAGATTAAGCGATCAAACTTTGCTTGATGTTCTGCGGGAGTCAGCAAAAATAAGATTGAATTGAGATCGCTTTTTTCAGGGATAACGCCGTGCTCACGTAGATAATTTGCCAAAATAGAGGCGGGTACACCAAAAGATCCATATTCCCCTGTATGAGGATCGATACCCGGCGTTGTAAGCATTAATTTGCAAGGATCAACAAAGTATTGATTGGTTGTGTAACCTTCAAATGAGTGCCAATTATCATTAGGAATAAAATTAAAAAAACGCTGATCGTGGGCGATTTCATCTGTGTCGTGATCTTGCCAAGCAATACCATCAACCACTTCAGGAATAAACGGCTTAATAAACTGGCACTGCTTTAGTAATAATTTACGGGCTTCAATGCCTTGTTTTACGCAACTCATCCACATCGCTTCACCACTTTTGCCAGAATGCATTTTTGCATTGACATCAAGAGCGGCAAAAAGGGGATAAAATGGGCTGGTGGATGCATGCATCATAAAAGCATTATTCATACGTTTATGATTAACATAACGAGATTGCCCTTTAAGATGGGCATCTTTTTTATGTATCTGTGAGGTTTGTGAAAATCCCGCTAACTGCTTATGAACAGATTGAGTAACGAGAATACCAGGATCGTCTTCATTCAGTGTTAGTAACAAAGGCGAACATTGTTTCATCATTGGAATGAATTGTTCATAACCCACCCATGCAGAATCAAATAAAATATAATCACAAAGATGACCAATTTTATCGACAACTTGCCTCGCGTTATAAATTGTGCCGTCATAAGTGCCTAGTTGAATAACAGCTAAACGGAAAGGGCGTTTATCGAATTGACGTTCTGGCGCAATTTCTGCAATTTGTTGGCGTAAATAGTGTTCTTCAAAGCAATGAGCATCAATACCACCAATAAAGCCAAAGGGATTACGAGCTGTTTCTAAATAGACAGGTGTTGCTCCTGCTTGAATTAGTGCACCATGATGATTGGATTTATGGTTGTTTCTATCAAATAGCACTAAATCATTTGGTGCCAATAAAGCATTTAAGGCAACTTTATTAGAGGAGGATGTTCCATTTAAAACAAAATAAGTTTTATCTGCATTAAACACTTGTGCTGCATAGGCTTGTGCATCGTAAGGTGCACCTTCATGAATAAGTAAATCGCCCATTTCTACATCAGCATTACAGAGATCAGATCGAAATAGATTTTCACCAAAATATTGATAAAACTGTTCGCCAGTTGGATGACGACGGAAAAACTCTCCGCCTTGGTGACCGGGGCAATCAAAAGCAACATTCTTTTCGGCAACATAATTCACTAAGCGTGAAAAAAATGGTGTCGTTAGACTCTCTTCATATTGCTGTGCCGCTTTATTAATTAACATACTATTTTTTTGATATGCACTTTTATCCGTAATCACAATTCCTGAAACTTGATTAAACAATTCAGCATTGATTGCATCATTAATATTAACTGCAATAAATACGGGAAGTTGAAACCCTGTTTGATGAATGCGATCTAATTCGCCAGACTCAATATCTGACAATGACAACACTACTACTGATATTTGCGTTAAATTTGCATCAACAATATCAACAATCGGACGTTCAGAATAAAAATAGTGTGAAAGAGTAGGGTGACACGCCAACTTCATTTTTTTCATTATACTCGCATTTGTATCAATAGAAGAATTGGCGATCAATATACTTGGTTGTGAATATGATTGAAATAAATTAAAGCAATAAGGTTGATTATTTTATGCATAATAAATGCATAGTTTACCGTTATTGGTGATTGGTAAATGGATAAATTTATCAGAGGCTAAACTTATCCATTTCTATTATTGTGGGATAGAAGACGATTTTTCGATATAAATTGTTTGAGACGGAAATGCAAAGTCAGCACCATGTTTATGCACAATCTCAATCATCTTTAAATAGACTTCTTGTTGAGCTTCAAGCCACTGTGCCCATACGGTTGTTTTGGTAAAACAATACACCATGATATTGAGTGAAGAGTCTGCGAATTGATTAAAATAGACTAACAAGGTTTGTTGCGTATCAATTTTGTCATTTTGCATTAGCATGGTGCGGATATCTTCAACAATTACGCCAATTTTATCAGAGTCTTCGTAACGTAAACCGAGTTCAGTTTCAATACGTCGATTAGTCATTCGCCCCGGATTTTCTACACTAATAGATGAAAAAATAGAGTTGGGAATATAAAGCGGTCGATGATCAAAAGTAATGATTTTGGTAATACGCCAACCAATTTCGACTACAGTGCCTTCAATATTACGATCAGGTGAGCGTACCCAATCACCAATATTAAAAGGACGATCGAAATAGAGCATGACACCAGAGAAAAGATTACTTAATACATCTTTACTTGCCATGCCAATGGCAATGCCACCTAACCCTCCAAATGTCATTAAGCCGGATAAGCTCATGCCAAAATGCTCACCGAACAATAAAATGATAATAACAAATAGAGTGATTTTGAATATGCGAGAAATAATACGAGCAGAAGTAGGATCACTGCCTTTTTTAATTTGAGCTTTTTCTAGCCGATTAATCAGTAAGAAAAATTTTCTCATTAAAATTAATGCTATACCAATATAGGTAAAGAAATTAATCATCCTAAAAGAGATAAAATGGAGATTAAAATCAACCACAGCCATTTCACAATATTGGCTTAAGATAATCACTAAACTACAAAGAAAAATAGCTTGGCTGATATGAACAATAATATTTCTGTGGCGTTTTTTCTTTTTATCATGAAAAAGGGATACGATGATAAAGCCAACCAAACAGGCTAAAGCGATGCTAACACCTATTGAGTATTTTATTATTAATGCATCATTCATCAGCTTAACGTCTCCTTAGAAAATGCGTTTTTATAATATGAAACTCGCTATCTTGCTTATTTAAGGGTTACTTTTCTTGCTCACTCGCATGCTGAAATTTAGGATAAACTGGTGGTTTCATAAATAGAGTGACTATTAAAATCAGTAAAACAGGTAGGGTTAAAATCAAGAATGCCGGTGTAAAGCTACCTGAAATATCTTTGATTGCCCCAGCAAAAAAGGGTGCTAAACAAGCTAGTGTTGAAATTAAATTCATTACAGAAAATAGCTCAAGATAAGGGGTGCGACCAAAATAGTTAGCAAGCAATATACTTGATGCTAAGAACGTCATGCCATAACCAATACCGACACAAACCGTAAATAAGATCAGGTAAATCCAAGAATTAGCCATACTTAGTGCGAGCAATCCGATGATAATAATACTTAAGCTTGCGATAAGTAATTTTTTAGGTTCTAACCATTCACCAATAGCCCCACCCGCTAAGCGCGAGAACGCATTGATAAATGCCATACTACTTAATAGTGTTGCAGCAATAGTTTCACCAAAACCATTTTCAATAATATGTGCAACCGCAAAGCTATTGACTGTGATCCCACACCATAAAAAAGCCGTGTAAGTCGCAGCAATAACATAAAATTGCCATGTTCTTAAAGCATGACGAGCTGTCCAAATTTCTTTAGTTTGATAGATACGTTTTGTGGATTGAAGTTGGCTAATTTTTTTTGCATGTTCTTGCTCTTTACTCCCTTCACGTAAAAATAAAATAGTGAGAAGAGTAACAACAGTGAGAGTGATCGCGGAAATAAGCCAATGCATTCGCCATGTATGCCATAAATGGGTTGCTAAAAAGTAGATCCAAGGTCCGGCAACACCACCTAATCCACCAATAGTAAAATAGACACCAAAGGCAAAGGATTGTTTTTCAAATAAGCGGGAAATAACATAAGTACCGGGTACGGTAGCCAGTAGTGTAAAACCCACACCTAATAGTGCAGTACCAAGAAAATAACGCGCAATGGTGTATGTTTCGTAAAGGAAATAGAAACCACTGACAAAAATGCTCAACCCAATTAGTAGTGTAAGGCGAACACTTAATTTACGGATCAGTAAGGTAGGTAAAAAACTCGCAAGACCGCAGGTTAATCCTAATAACGTAAAACCAAGACCTGCTTGAGTCCAGTTCCACTCTAGCTCGTTTATCATACTAGGAAGAACAACACCTAAAGAGGTAAATGTGGTTGCGGTAGCTAAAAAATATACAAAGCCCAATAATATCAGCATACTCCATTGATAAACGGGCCCAAAAACCTGTTGCGTGACTTGCATCCTGACTCCATCAAACGGGTGCAGTAACCTGAATAATCAGGAGAAAATAGCGAATAACAGACCTCTTTATCTAAGGTCTGTTCGTTTAAAGGCTATTATTCTCTAACTTTATGAGTCGGACTGCTAGCTTAATTTTTCTAAAGCCCATTTGATAGGGAACTGATAGGCATCATCAAGCATTGAGCTTAATGATTTGAGTGTCTCTTTCAGTGGGTAATTATCGCGATGAACAAGATTGAGGTGACCCACTTTGCGCACAGGGCGAACTTCTTTTTCATACCAATGTAAATGCACTAATGGCAATGAAAGCCATTGAGGATTGACATCAGTTCCGATCAAATTAACCATTACTGCGGGTTGGCAAACCTCAGGTTTTGGCATCGGTAAATCTAAAATTGCACGTAGGTGTAACTCAAACTGGCTAATTGAGGCGCCATTTTGTGTCCAGTGGCCACTGTTATGAACTCGAGGCGCTAATTCGTTGATAAGCAATTTGTTACCAACAATAAAGCACTCCATTGCCATGACACCGATATAGTTGAGTTTATTAAGGATGGCGGTCAGCATTTTTTCTGCTGATTGTTGTAATTCTGATGCAGGTGTTGGTAATGCAACACTCATACGCAAAATGCCATCTTGATGAAGATTATGTGTTAAAGGATAAAATACACAATGACCGTTTCTATCTCTGGCTCCAACTAAGGACACTTCACCAGAAAAGGGAATACCTTGCTCAACAATGCATTCACCATAAATTTCAGCGGGTAATTGTTGCTCTTCACCAGGGTGAATGCGCCATTGACCACGACCGTCATAACCACCAACACGGCGCTTTACAATAATAAAATCACCCAGTTGAGCGAAAATATCAGGCCACTGTGTTGGTGATGTTAATGGTTGCCAAGGTGCCGTTGCTAAACCCAGTTCATCAAGAAGCTGTTTTTGAGGTAATCTATCGGCAAGCAATGGAAAAATATCACGGTTTACAAAGTTAGTATGACGTTCTAACTCTTTAGTGAGTGAAGTTTCAGGCCAGCGCTCAATTTCAGCTGTGATTATGCTTTTTTGATAGGGAACGGCTTCGGGCTCTGCATCTAATCCTACTGGATAAACCGCAATGCCTAAAGGTTCTCCTGCTTGTTTTAGCATTCGCCCTAATTGACCATTTCCCAGAACACAAACAGGCTTCATAGTGCCCCCCTTGGATCAGGGTTATTTAATACATCGTCAGTTTGTGCTGTGCGCCATGCTGTTAGTGCTTCAAAAATAGTAGGAGAGTGTAATGCTAAAATTTGAGCAGCTAATAAGGCAGCATTAGCTGCGCCTGCTTTACCAATCGCTAATGTTCCCACGGGAATACCTTTCGGCATTTGTACAATAGAGTAAAGGCTATCAACACCACTTAATGCTGCACTTTGAACTGGAACACCTAATACAGGAACAAGTGTTTTTGCTGCGAGCATACCGGGTAAATGGGCTGCGCCGCCAGCACCTGCAATAATGACGTCAAAGCCATTATTTTTTGCCTGTTCTGCAAAGCTAAATAGCTTATCAGGGGTTCGATGCGCAGAAACAATCTCAACATGATAAGGAAGCTGTAGTGCGTCTAGTACATCAGCGGCATGAGACATGGTTGTCCAGTCACTTTTAGAGCCCATTACAATGGCGATACGAGCGGAAGAGGTATTTAGACCAACTTGAGAAGACATTACTTAACTGCTCCTGTAAGCATAAACGGATATAGCCTAATAAACTGAGGATGATAGTATCACGCTAACACACCAAGGAAAACGTTTGCGTAAAGAAAAAATAGCCTTTTTATGCAGAAAATAAGCAAAGCAATTTAGAAGGGAAAATGAATAAGTTCTATTTTATCCGCAGTCACTTTAAACATAGAGCCTTCAGTATGCCAAGCGCCTAATACACCACGATAATGTATTTTATCATCAATATTGACAGTATGAATTGCTGGACGATGTGTATGACCGTGGATCATCCATTCTGTATTGAAATGTTTAAAAGTATCAATCACTGCCTGAGGGTTAACATCCATAATGGCATCTGATTTGTACTGATTTTCATGTTGGCTACGCGAGCGCATTTTGTCAGCGATACGTAGTCGAATAAATAGAGGCAATAGTAAGAATAAGCGCTGAATAAATTTATTATGTACTTTTTTACGGTAACGTTGATACGCTTCATCATCTGTACAAAGTGTATCACCATGCAAAATTAAGATGCGATTTTTCTCAATTTCGAGCACTTTTTCTTGTGGAAGTAAGGTGATACCGCTCTCTTTGGCAAAACGAGAGCCAATTAAAAAATCACGATTTCCATGAATAAAATAGCAAGGCACTCCTGCATTTTTTAACGTCATCAGAGCTTGAGCAATTTGTTGATGTAAAGGATTAGGATCATCGTCACCTATCCAAAAATCAAAAAAATCACCTAAGATATAAAGTGCTTTTGCATGAATGGCTTGTTCTTTTAAAAAGCGAAGAAAACCGGCAGTGATTGCCGGTTCATGTTCACTTAAATGCAGGTCTGCAATAAAAAGCGTACACATAAAGAGTGAGGCTTATTCGCTAACCGTTACACTTTTAATGACGATATCTTCACGAGGAACATCTTGGTGGAAACCGCTACGACCTGTGGAAACTGCTTTAATTTTATCAACAACGTCCATGCCTTCAACAACTTCAGCAAAGACACAATATCCCCAACCATTTGCGTTTTCAGCACGGAAGTTTAAGAAATCGTTGTCTGCAACGTTGATAAAAAATTGAGCAGTAGCAGAGTGTGGATCGTTCGTACGAGCCATTGCTAATGTACCGCGGTTGTTTGCTAGGCCATTATTTGCTTCGTTTCTTACAGGTGCTTTGGTCGCTTTTTGGTTCATACCTGGTTCAAAACCACCACCTTGGATCATAAAACCATTGATGACACGGTGGAAAATAGTGTTATCGTAGAATCCTTCTTTACAGTAGTCTAAAAAATTTTCTACGGTTGCAGGTGCTTTGTCTGCAAATGTATTAATCACGATATCGCCGTAATTGGTATGAAAAGTAACCATATTCAGATCCTAATATAATTTTAGCTTTACCCAGATTTGGGCATAAACAACAGTCCCGTTTTTATATCACAGTTGCCTAATTTAGTCAGTATGCATCTTTTTCTTAAGCTGTTTTTTCTTGCTAAATAAATCAGTAATAAAAGGAAAAAACACGTTTCGCTAAAATTTAGCTAAATAATAGAAGATTGATTATTCACTAGCGACGATTGAGCAGTGAAAATAAGCGCTAAGCAGAGTAAGATAAAAACCCTAATCTTGAGTTTGCTTTGCCTTCAAGATCCAATATCCTAATAATATCATGCTATAGTAGTTGTTATTTTCTTTTATATAAAAACGTAATAAACACGTACAGTTGAAAACGGGAACGTCCACTGATGCTAAAGATTTTTAATACTCTCACTCGCCAAAAAGAAGAATTTAAACCTATCCATGCAGGAAAAATAGGTATGTACGTGTGTGGCATCACTATTTATGACTTATGCCATATTGGTCATGGACGTACATTTGTGGCTTTTGATGCCATAACCCGTTATCTACGTTACTTAGGATATGATGTTAACTATGTTCGTAACGTAACGGATGTAGATGATAAAATCATCAAACGTGCGATTGAAAATAATGAAACATGTGAGCAATTAACCACGCGTATGTTAGCTGAAATGCACAAAGATTTTGATGCATTAAATATTGCTCGTCCTGATTCAGAGCCACGAGCAACACACCATATTGCTGAAATTATTGAATTAACAGAAGCGCTAATTAAACGTGGACATGCTTACGTTGCCGATAATGGTGATGTGATGTTTGCGATTGATACCGATCCTGATTATGGCTTACTTTCTCGTCAAGATTTAGAGCAACTGCAAGCGGGGGCTCGAGTTGAGGTGGCTAACGTTAAACGCAATCCAATGGATTTCGTCTTATGGAAAATGTCTAAACCGGGTGAGCCAAGCTGGGAGTCGCCATGGGGAAAAGGTCGCCCTGGTTGGCATATCGAATGTTCTGCGATGAATAGTAAAGAGTTAGGACATCATTTTGATATTCATGGCGGTGGTTCAGACTTAATGTTCCCTCATCATGAAAATGAAATAGCGCAATCAACTTGTGCCCATGATGGTCCTTACGTTAATTACTGGATGCACTCTGGTATGGTGATGGTAGACAAAGAAAAAATGTCTAAGTCACTTAATAACTTTTTTACTATTCGTGATGTATTGGCTTATTACGATGCTGAAACAGTGCGTTATTTCTTATTATCAGGCCATTATCGTAGTCAACTTAACTACACTGAAGAAAACTTAAAACAGGCTCGTACTGCATTAGAACGCCTATATACTTCATTACGTGGCACAGATAAAAATGCACAACCGGCGGGTGGCGAAGCGTTTGAAGCACAATTTATTGACGCAATGAACGATGATTTCAATACACCTGAAGCTTATTCCGTTTTGTTTGATTTAGCGCGTGAGGTTAATCGTCTAAAAGCGGTTGATATGAATGCAGCGAATGGTTTAGCCGCAGTATTACGTAAACTTGCTAAAGTATTAGGTTTATTAGAGCAAGAGCCTGAGCATTTCTTACAAAGTGGTGCTAAAGCAGATGATGCTGGTGAAGTTGAAAAAATTGAATTATTAATTCAACAGCGTAACGATGCTCGTAAAAATAAAGATTGGGCAGCGGCTGATGTTGCTCGTGACGCATTAACCGCGATGGGGATTGTTTTAGAAGATGGTCCTCAAGGAACTGTTTGGCGTCGTAATAATTAATACGATAATTGAGTTTCGCGTTTAATAAAAAAATATCGGATATTTAATATCCGATATTTTTTTGTCTGATGGTTAATTCATTGACTCATAATACTTGTTTCTCTTTTGCTATCTTTTTGTTTATATTCAAAATAAGCGATTACACTTTCAGAGAAAAAGAGTCGATGTGTTAAGATCACGATAATAGAAAAAACAACAAAGCTAATTTCCGATATATTCGTTAATGACATCGAAATACTAAGTATAAAGAAGAGCGAAATAGATAAGCATATCCATGATATTTTTAAAAAAGAGTAAGCATTTCTACTATTTTTAGCGAGTTTTATCCATGCCGTTACTTGCATGATCATCGTTATAATTAGACACAGCATGATGAACAGTCCCGCTAGCATTGTTTGGCCTCCACCCATTGCCATTGCTAATAAATAAATCGGTGCCCCTGCAACTAATATAAATAAACTAATACCTAAAAATAATACTGAAATAACTTGGATCCATAAAAGTATTATGGGCCTTTCCATAACTTCTCCTAAAAACAGAAATAAGTTTTTATTGATTTTAGAATATCTTTGTTAAATTTTATTAAAGTGAAGTTTATCGAATAAATAGAAAAAATAAAGTTTGATTTAATAATAAAAGATAATTAATCAATTAAAGAGATTCTATTTTTGATGTTTTATAGTAGAGCGTTAATCTATTTAATAGAAGAGTTGGTAATTCTACTTAGTATTATTCAAATTACCACTGAGTATGATTACTTATAATTTTAGCGGAGTTAATTCTACTTCTGTCATCATTTTTGCTAATTGTTCGCGATCATGAATACCAACATTGGTTTGGCTCACAGCAAGCGCAGAAACGGCAGTCGCAAGACGTAAAGTATGTTCACTAGTTTGTCGCATCATTAAACCATAAATTAAACCACCAACCATAGAGTCTCCAGCTCCGACGGTACTTACGACATCACATTTAGGTGGTTTCGCCATCCATGCTCCAGACGCATTAACCCACATCGCACCTTGCTCGCCTAATGAAATGACAACATGGGCAATACCTTGCTGACGCAATGCTTCAGCCGCTTGCACAATATCAGAAAGCTTAGGTAAGGATCTACCCGCCCAAATTTCTAATTCATGATGATTAGGTTTAACAAGCCAAGGGGCAGCTTTTAACCCAGCGACAAAGGCATCTCGACTACTGTCAAAGATCAAACACATACATTCACTACGTAAGCGAGTCATCCATGTAGTGAAATCATTGAGATCAATGCTAGGAGGAACACTACCACTGACACAAATCATATCAAATTGACCCGCCCAGCTTAGCGTATCGTTGACAAAGCGAGTCCAGTCTTGTTTAGTGATTTCAAAACCAGAAAAATTGAAGTCAGTCACTTTACCATTGGGTTCTGTGAGTTTGACGTTAATACGAGTACGACCTTCAACCATTTGAAAACGGTTAGCGATACCCGAGTCACTAAACTCTTTTTGGAATCCATCTTGGTTTTCTTTGCCTAAAAAGCCTCCAACAGTAACATCAACGCCAAGGCTTTTTAAAACCTTAGCCACATTGATGCCTTTACCCGCAGCATGGAAGCCTGCTGTTTTAACTCGATTAACTTCACCAAGTTCAATAGGAGCACTTAAACCTACAAGATCATATGCAGGGTTAAGTGTGATGGTTGCTACTCTGCGTTTCATGCTAGTTCCTTACCTTAAATAAAAGAACAGGCATCAATTTTTGCTGTAATTTAGCAAAAACAGAGATACCTTGAGTGGGTAAGCCGAGCATAAAATCTCCTGTTAGATAAAGGGCAAAAAGATGTAAATATTATAAAATAACAACTAAAATAGTATCATCAAGCTGAATCGTTTCAAATTATAATCTATAATTTAGTACAAACAATGTTCTTTTGCCTAATGAAAGTAGAAATAAATTAGATCTAAATCACATTTTAATGCATTTAAACATGAATAAACGGATAAAAGTATCAACAAAAAGGTTTGTTGCTGAAGTTTTACAGTAATGGTTAAAAAGTGTTATCTATATATAAAATAATAACTTATAGCATTTCTTTTTATCTATTTTTTTATAAAATGTACAATTTGCTGAACACCGAAAGAAGATTATAACTATAGACAAGCTTGAAAATGATGATCTAAATTTAAATATATTAAATTAAATTTTATTATTTTATTTTAATTCAATTGGTTATGTTATTTTCTTTTTTTTCACATGATTAAATAAGAAAAAAGAGGAAGAAAAAGTCTATTCAAGGCAAAAAAGGATTAAAAAGAAAAAAAGCGAGGCTAAGATAGCGACGCTTTTTCAATATTAATTGATTTGCTGATTATTTGCTGACGCTAACGGAAAACTCACCAAAGGTGACAACTTTTCCTGCAATAATTTTACAGCGTTTACGAGTTTCAACTTCACCGTCAACACTCACTAAACCTTCAGCAATAACACTTTTAGCAGAAGCTCCGCTTTCAGTCCAACCTTGAAGTTTTAATAAATCACAAAGCTCGACATAGTCGTGCCCATCTAATTGAAATGTTTCCATCGATTAATTATTTCCTGTTTCAGGGTCGTGGTATTCTTCGCATGCTTGCAAAGTATTTTGAATAAGTGTGGCGACTGTCATTGGACCCACACCACCAGGGACGGGAGAAATCCAGCCCGCACGTTGAGAGGCGGCTTCAAAATCAACATCCCCAACAACTTTACCACTTTCAAGACGGTTGATACCGACATCAATCACGATTGCACCTGGTTTAATCCACTCGCCAGGAATAAAGTTAGGTTTACCTACCGCCACAACGACTAAATCCGCGTGCTCAACATGGAAACGTAGGTCTTTAGTAAAACGGTGGGTAACTGTAGTTGTACAACCTGCAAGTAATAGTTCTAAACTCATTGGGCGACCAACAATATTTGATGCGCCAATAATAACGGCATTTAAGCCATTCATTGGAATATTACAACGCTCTAGCAGTGTGACAATACCACGAGGTGTACAAGGGCGTAATTTAGGTGCTCGTTGGCATAAGCGGCCGATATTATAAGGGTGAAAACCATCGACATCTTTATCAGGATGGATGCGTTCTAAAACCTTAACATTATCAATTCCAGCAGGTAAAGGGAGTTGGACGAGGATACCATCAATGGTACTGTCTTTATTAAGTTGGTCGATCAGATTTAATAAATCAGCTTCACTGGTAGTATCTGGTAAATCATAAGAGCGAGAAATAAATCCGACTTCTTCACAAGCGCGACGTTTACTTCCAACATAAATCTGTGATGCAGGGTTATCTCCCACTAAAATAACCGCTAAACCAGGCGCTCGTTTTCCGGCATTAATACGTTGTTTTACTTTTTCTGCAACTTCGCTTCTGATGGTCTGCGCAATCGATTTCCCATCTATAATTCTTGCTGACATCTATACATCCAAATTATTCAATTACGGTATTGGTCTATTTTGTCAGATCAAGAGCAATCTGTCAGTCGAATACTTGCCATATTTTGACCATATAGTTTGATATCGTTGAAAAATCGTTGACTCTCAGAATGTTGAACGTATAATTCACATCCGTTATCAGAGTAGTCTTGCTAACGTCTAAAGTTCTTCTAGGCGCCCTTAGCTCAGTTGGATAGAGCAACGGCCTTCTAAGCCGTAGGTCACAGGTTCGAATCCTGTAGGGCGTACCATTTAAAATCAATAGGTTACATTCATTTAAAATTCTCTACTTTTCTTAATTGGGACGTATTTGTGTCGTTATCACTAAGAATGTCATTAATTTTACGTACATGTTCTGTTAAGTGAGCGCATTTTATCAAGCTATAAACTATTATCTTGTTTCTATCAAATAAGCATTTCGCTATTAAATTCTTTCATTTATATTTCTATAAATAATCCAAAAATATTATTAATAATATTTTTATCCAATTACCACTATATCAGAACTAGAAAAAATAGTGGTTTATTCATTACAATTTTAAATTAAATAATATATAAATTTTTTAATGTTACATATATTAAATATTAATTAATAAAAAATACTATGGTATTTTTATATTGGTGTTTATAGGTGTAAATAAGAATTAGTAGATTAATAAAAACCATTGTTAATGATTTGTGTTTTTTGTGTTGTAAATAAATTAAGTAATCAAACGATTGATTTTATAATAACGTATTCTTATTTTAATGGGAATATTAGTATAAAAAACAATCTTACTCTTAAGGTTATAATTTTATTTATCTGTTAAAAGAAGAGTAAGTTTAATAATTTCAATGTGTTGTGTATATTCTTTTTCTATAAAGTTAAGTTAAATATAAAACTATAAATTTTATATTTTCTTATTTAAGATGACGTCTTTTTTTATTTCTCAATACAATGACATCACTCGAGTATAATGTTTTTTCTGTCCATGCATTAAGTATTGGTGACATTGTTTCAGAGGTAAGTAATAAACTTTGTGGTGATATACCAAGTATATAAGAAATGGTAATCAGCTGATCTACTGTTATTTTTATATGCCCATTTTCTAAGCGTGAGTAATGTTGCTGGCTAATACCGAGGCGTCGTCCCATTTCAATTCCTGTTAGTTTTAGTTGCTTTCTTTTCTGCTTTATTCGTTGGCCAACAATAGTATTAAGTTCGCTCATATCAATATCTCCTATTTTTTTAAATAATAACGTAAAAAAAACAGTAGATCGATATAAGCGATCAAAGTGTGATTATTGATAGGCAATAACTATTAAAAGTTATTTATTAACAGTTTTAAGCAGTTTTACTTAAATCAAATAATTAGATAGATTATATTAATATTTAATAGTTTTTTAGCTTTTTGATAATGTAATAAAACTGTTAATTAAAAATGATTTAAGGTTATTTAACGTTATTTAACGTTATATACAATAAAATATTTTATTACATTTTTTTGTTTTAAATAAAACCAATTAAGATTATTTTTATCGTTATCACTTTTTAATAATTATATTTTTATTTAAATTAACTTTCTCTTTTTCTATAAAATTAGAACTAAAAATTAACTAATTCATTAATGTTTATTAATTATAAAGTCAATATTTAATACCATGGTGTTACTCTAAATATGATGAATATTAAAATAATATATAGAAATGTAAATTATTTTAAATTTAAAATATCGGAATAACCTTATTAACAAAATTAGTAAAAATAAGTAATGTTACGATTATTCACTAGCTAATGGTCAAGTATTTTCAGTTTATGGTTTGATAGTTTATTAACTATAATTTGGCATTTTATCAATGTAATCATCTAATGATGTAATGAAAAAAGGGGAATGAAGGGATGATTAACACCAGAGTTGGGAATAGAATAAAAATGTTAAGAAGACAATTGAAAATAACAGAAAATGAAATGTCTGAGAGGTTGGGAATAACCATGCTACATTATTCCCAATTAGAGGATGGGCATATAAAAATAACAGTAGATCAGTTGATTACCATTTCTTATATACTTGGTGTTACGCCTCAAAGTCTTATCTTGGAAGCTAAGAAAACAGACTTCATGGTATTTGAGGATAAGCACTCGATAACTCAACCGAGTGAAATAGTTATATTTAGAAAGAAAAAAATTATTTAAAAAACATTGGTATATTACTTGTTGATATTGAGTTTTGATAAGTATATTGATCATTTTTAGTTGTGTTAATCAAAATTATATTTCTCAAAACTCAATAACCAATAGCAAAACAGCCATCTTATTATAGGATGACTTTTTTATATTCATTTTAACATCTTGAAATATAATTAATTAATAATTTTTATTATAATTAGTTTATTAAAATTTAATATTTATTAGTATTGCTAATTGAAACAGAATGTAAGTAAGGTATATTTAATTTAAAATTAACTATTTTGGAATGATTTTTTCTTTGTAGTCTAAGATTATTCTAATTAAATCTATGAGGCTAACAAAGGTAGTTCTCCTATAAAGTAAACATATAATACAGCTATTTAATAAATTAATAATACTAATAAGTACTAAATTCCTTATCAAGTATATTGTTTAATTATTCATAACGTAATAATGAATATCGATTCAATAGTTGTTTAAAATGATTATCTATTTGTTGGTATTCATAGTCTGAAATTGAATTTTGTGTTGGTTGTTTCTCAAGTAAGCGTAACTCTTCTTCTAAAGGTTTAGCTTGATTGAAATGTTGGCGGGCTTTGAAAATGATAGATTTTAATTCAGAGCCTGTGATGTAATTTTTAGGATTACCATCAAAGCTATCTAATCTTTGGCTTAATCTATCAAGTTCACTCATACCTTTAGACCATTGATTGAGTTGTTCATCCGTAGTGGCATTGATTTTTAGATTGTTTTTCCAAAACTGTGTAAATGCTAAAAGCTCTGGGTTATCTTCATACTGCTCGTTTAAATAGCTGATGACTTCGAGCCCATAACTCTGTGTCCATGTAGGAGAAAGTAATGTGAGTTCATCTAAACGTTTTTTGATCACACCAATTTGTTCTGAATTGAGTGTCTTTGTTATATTTGTACCATTTACAGTTTGTTGTTTAATAAGAGAGCTAGCGTCGGCGTTAATGGTTGGAATATAGGGAAAAGCATCTGTTAGATTGTTATTTTTTAATTCAGATAACCAAAAATAAAATAAGATAAAAAATAATAAACTACTGGTTAGCGTGCCAATTAAAATACCCCGCCATAGCTCCTGTCGATATGTCTTTTTTATGGGGGACTGTAATGAAATGGATGAGGATATATAGGTTTTTGGTGACGTAATACTTTCTTTTTCATTAAGGGAAGCAGATAAATCAGTATCGATAATTTGAGGTGAAATCTTATCTTCTTTATTGATAATAGAAGATAATTCGGGAGAATTAAAATTACTATCTAATGTGTCTGCATTTTCTAATTGTCTTGCTTGAGCAATAATTAAGTTCTCTAGATAATCAAATTGAACAAGATGTTTAATTTCTAATATTTGAAGATGATTATTGATACTTTTTAATAATTCTTCAATTTGATAAAGGATAGGCAAGTCAGAATAAACAAAAGCCGTTCCACGAATACCAGAGACTAGCTGTTGACTTAAGGAAGAAAGAATATTGATACGCGTATGTGTTTGTACAGGCCATAATGTTTGCCAATGTTGGATAAATATTTTATGAATAAGGTAAAGTCCTTCATTTAAACCATCAAGCCCAGTTTGATTCTGGCGACATACAACAAACCAAGATGCAGTTTGAAGATCGACACCATTTTGATTAAATAAAGAAATACACAATTCATGGACATATTGCCAATTAATATCTGGGCGAGCTGGATGAAAACGTTTATCAAGCTCTTCTTTAATAGCAATAAATTGATTAAATACGCGAGGATCACTTCCAATTGAAAGTGAATCTAAGTAAGAATTCATATTTTCCTCAAGGTAAATGATGATCTTAATAAGATAAAAAAATCTAAATAAAGAAAATTAAGAATAAGTGGTAAGAAATAACATTATGACAAATAAGATTGTTTTTTTAAATGATGAAGAAATATTCTTCCATCAGGTGAGAACTCAGTACCATAACGAATAAGTCCTCTTTCATGTAATTCAATATCTAAAGAATAATACAATTTTCCAAATTCATTTTCAGGTAATATACCTAGTGTAACTGACTTTATTCTCGGTTCATATTTTAGTAATGTTGTTGATAATATAGACATTACTTTATGTGAACTTCCAGGTAGTCCTTGAATTATTTTACTCATATCAGGTAACCCATAATCAGGTAGATGTTTTAATGTTCCTGCTCGTGAATTTAATATTCGTCGAATATTATCCATAATAGAAAGAATAACCTGATCTTCTTCTGATATAGAATCAACAGGTAATCCCCCTGAAAAATAACCCGTTAGCATTTCATAGAGAGAAGGTTGTGACATCGTTATTTTTTATCCAAAGGTTGTAATATTAGTGTATTTTCAGAAAGTTCAATTTTACGTGCTTTATCAGGATCGAGTTCGTTTTTAGGAATAACAATTCGCCAGTTGTTTTTAGCTTCATTAGGTGTATGAAACATTGTAGCAATAGCGACAAATTCAGTTTCTTTTTCCATTGGCATATCGAGAGAAATAGATTCACCAGGGCGAATACGTAAATCTTTTTGTGCTAATAAAGAGGATTTTAAAACGTCGTCATTTTGATTAAACAGTGAAAGATAATCGCTATTATTAAAAGTATCTGCTGACTTTAGTTGAAATACTCGAACAATGACAGAAAGTGATGAACCATTATCATCAGTATTAAGTGCTTCTCTTGCGGTAAAGTCCAAATGCAATATTTTGATCTGTTTATAAAAAATAGATTTTGTTAAAGAGACAGTACCATCACTGATGGTTTGAGTTAAACCACAGCCTGCGATTGCAAACGTTACGATAAATAGCAGTGCTAATCTGCGAGTAGAAGAAAGAAATGTTTGCGATTTAAAATTGATAATTGCCATATTCATCACTTTTATAATGTTGAGTGCGGTGGGTTAGATATTGATAAAAACCAAGTCCAATGGTGATAAAAGATGCAGTGTGCGTTTTTTCAATCTGGCTGTAAGGCCGCATAACAGCGGTTCTACCTAATTGTACCCCTTGATTTTTAGAGGTACTTAATGTTGCATCAGGTAATAAATGTCTGGGTAATGTTAAACGTAGTCGCGCATTAACTCTTGATCCCAAATAAACACGAAGTAATGCCATAAAATCCTGATAAATGTTGCCATCTGGTAACCAACCTTTTGCTTCTTCCTTGTTTTCGGTGTGTAGCTTTATTAATACTTGGCTATTTACATCAATAGCATAACGACCTAAAACAGGTTTATTTTCTAATGTTGTAGGTTGTGTGCACGACATGATTGTGAGAGTGTCGAGTGCAATTCTTCGGGGATCATGAGGTACAATACTGACTTTTGTTGATGGTGCTAATAATTTTACTAATGCACTAATACCTTCGGCTGTACGTGTTGGTAAACGTAAGATCCCTAATAGTGCTAAAAAGCGAGATAAAGGTGATTGTACATGATTAGCACAACCTGGAATGCCTAAACCAATTAAGCCATAAAGATATTGCGATGTTTTATCTGATCCACCTTCTCCAAAAGTCGCAGGATAAGAATATTTGCGCCAGATACGATAAAATTGGGTAGTAAGACGGTGGTTAAAAATATCTAAAAAGTCAGTGAGTGAATCTGTACCATCGCGGTATTGTGCAATATCGTCAAGGTAAGCTGTTGGCAGTGGTGATGTAATACCATAAAGTCCCAAAAAAGTAGTATGTAAGCTTGGTATTGTGCTTTTTCGATATTTGTCGAGGGGGTCAGTTCCTTTGATCTCTGTGGCAGGAAAACCCATGCCACGATGTGGGCGAAAACGAATAGGATCAGTTTTCGGATCATGAGAACTCCCTAATTCAGGTAATTCGGGGTTGAATTTTTCAAGTAATTGGCAAAAGCGGTAGAAATTCACATAAGGTAATTTTTCACCTAAAGCCTGAATTAGCGAGGTAGCTGTGGATTGTGGCTTTCTTTCCATTGAATTCGTTTTCCTGTTGGCAAAATAATCAGCGTTAATTGATTAAAAAGATGAACATCAGCATAAAGTGCAAAAAAGCGATTAAGCATTTCTCCAAATAAATGAATATCACCTTCACCATTAAAACCATTGCTATCAATCGTGACTTCGATATCAATACCTCGCTGTAAAAAACCTTTCTCAAAGCGTTCAATTAAATGATGTTCTACATGAATAATGGCATCGAGTTTCCTATGGTTCATATCATCATCTCGCCAATCATAAAGTGCGAGAGTGCCTTGTAATACTTCAGCATTATCCATCATGTTAAGAAAGCTAGAGCCTAAATGGCTTAGTACTCGCCAGTGGAAGCGATCTTCTGAAGGAGGATAAAGAGGAAGTGTTGGCTTGCACAAATTACATACCGTTAATGGGATCTGTAAGGTTTGTTCTGTTCTATCAAGTAAGGTACTTTGTAGTGCTTTGCGAGGTAATTGCCCATTCGTGCCAGTAAGTTGTAATGACAGGGTTTCTGTTTGAGTTGTTAAATCAATCTCTTGTTGTTCCCCTCCTAGTATAAGCCAAGTATCATGAAGACCTGTAACACCACGCTTCACTCGGGTGTGATAATAACGTTCAGGTGCATTATGTCGTAACATACCACCACGATGACGAAAGCTAGTAAAGGGGACATAAACCGCTTCATTTGTACGCTGAGAACCATATACGCTATCAACACTATAGATTTCAGTATGCCCATCTTGAACACGACGAGGTCGTAATAAATATTCACTTTCCAATCTATTAACAGTCAGTGGATCGGCTTCTATATTAAAAAGGTTGATAACGGGGACGCAATGTAAACGTATATTTTCCTCATTTAATGTAAGAGAGTTATCCCACAATGTATTGAGAACAATATCTAATTCAAATTCAGATGTTTCTTCAGGAAAATGGATATCATCTAATCCATTAAGTGAAACAAACATAAACTTTTCACGGAAAGAAAAATATTCGAGTAATAATTGATAGCCACTAAATGTGGTGTCTCCTTTAGGCCAAAGAGTGTCTGTATTCTTAAATCCTCCTGGTGAAAAATAGAGAGGGATTGCTATTCTATCTTTTGACTGAGGGAGCTTTAGATAAGTTTTGGCAACTTGTTTAGTTAATGCTAAATGCAGTGCATTAGTTGTTGGAATATCGCCAGATAAATAAAACGAGAGTTCATGAAGACTCACTTCAGGCCAATTAATCATTTCACTGCATTTAAATTTTAACCGAATAGCTGAACGCCCATCTGGCTCGGTAGTTAAATTTACAGCAGCAATTTTTATTGGATTAAGCGTTAAATCTTGTGTTGTTCGATAGTGACAAATCGTTTTTTTAGGACCGATAGGGCGGGAAAGAACCTCAAATTGAGCAGGTATTTTATCCGTCATTTTCATTTTTTGAATGTCAGGGGCTAATTCAACAATGGATAATGATGGAATTATTTGTAAATAGTGAGGCCATAATAAACTGACAAGACCTTCTGTTAACTCAGGTAAATCATCATCAATTTTTTGTCTTAATTGCCCCATTGAGAAAGCAAAACCTTCAAATAAACGCTCAACAAAAGGATCGGGGGTGCCGGCTTTATCCAAATCGAGCATTGCCGCTCTATCGGGATGTGCTTGCGCGAACTCTTTGGCGGCTTCTCTAAGATAGCGCATTTCTGCATCAAAATAGCGAAGGGTTAAATCATCCATTAATTTGATACCTTGATTTTTCGAGTGAAAGATTAGGAATATAAAATTGCAGAGCGAACGGGATCGATAGCAGTTAATTCACTAAGTAATAGTTCCATCTGTTGTTCTATACGGGATTTATCTGAGGTGTTACGTTGAATTTTGGCTCGGAAAAGATGAAGTTGTCGTGCCTTCACTTCAAAAATATAATTGGGCTCCCATTGTGTTAACGACATAGAAAGTGCTTTTTTATCGAGTTCGCGCAATAAATTTAATGCCAGATCGTGGCGAGCAAATTGTTCTGCTATTCGTGCCATTATGAGATTTAATAACCATTTTTGTCTTGAAGTGCTAATATCAGGGCGATGTTGTAGCCATTTTAATGCAACGTCTATACCTTCATTATCAGCTTGTAAGATAGCTTCGGTTTCTAATGCCAGTATTGATTGATCTTCAGATTGATTAGGAACATTAGTTGATAACCCTTGCATGACATCAAAGTTTTCTTCCATAACATGTTGTTTTATCCAACTTAATGTGACTTCATCGGCAAATGGCGTGCCATCTTCCCATGAGAGTTTCTCTAAATCAGGAAGACGGGTAAGGAATTGTTTTAAATCGTTTTTTATAATATCAGACCATGCATTCCAAGGTGCAGGGGATTTACTAAGTGCTTGATAGAGATACCATTGCACATCTAACCAAAAATGGTTAACACCTTCTGCAAAAAGCTTATCCGCTTGCTCCGCCAGTTCCCCCCAGCTTTGTTGTAAATAGAGGCGTTTAAGTTGTGCTCTTGCATCGGTTCTTGGTGGTGAAAGGCGAGTACGACCTTGCTGATCTTGTGGTGGAAGTTGATGGATCGTATCCCATCTCACCACTTTCATTAATCTATGTCCTGCTAACCAACCATGAGATTGATTACGTAGATAATTAGCGAGCATTTTGGATTGTTCTAATAATTCACGACCCGACTGTATGGTCTCTATTGGTGTGCTCTGTGAAATTAAAGGAGAAGTGGAACTGTTGTAAGTTGGATCAGTCCGACTAATGTTTTGTGGGACTAATGAATTTGTCCCGCCTGATTGAGCTAGGCGTTTTTCGAGTGCTTGATATAATCCTGAAAATTGTGGCTTTTCAGTTTCATTCCATGTTCCAAGCTCTGTTTCAATGGTGGCTAATAAGGCGATAATACGAGAAAATTCATTCTGATCGACCTCGGGATAAAGCGATAAGCTATCTAAAACACGTTGCCCAGATAACCACTCTAAAGCAGATTTCCGACTAGTGGCTCGGTTCGGTAATAATGTGTCGTGATAGCGAATAAGTAATCCAGCCAAAAGCCCCAAAGAATCGGCAAGTCCGTGTTCACCTTCTTTGTGCAAGCGTGCCCAAATATAATAAGTTACAACACGCACATCTTTGCAGGTATTAAGTAGCAACTTTTCAGCAAGTAAACAAATGAGCTCCGTATCGGCACCAGAGAGTTTATTAACTTCTTCTTTCATTCGCTCAAAGTCATCTTCATAGCTGGGATCATCACCAACAGGTTGATTAGGAGTAATGGGTAATAGCCAACGATCCCATAAATTGATTTGTTGTTGAGCAAGTTGTTGCGCTTTGTTTGTATCATCAGCAAAGCATGATGAGATTAAGGTATCCAATAAGGACATAGTGAGCGTATTTCCTTTTGAGATATTAGGGAATGTGATTTTTATTTAATCCAAAAAAATTTTTTCCGGTAAAACAAAATTACGGAGTTGTAAGAGTGCAATTGGACCATCACCCATTTCCGTTCTTAGGGTGTAGTTAAGTAACTGTCCATTTAAGGTTTTCCAACTGACAGAATAACTGCTGGTGCTACCGGCATAAGGGACGATATTGGCATCCTCCAGCAACCGAATGATGCCCCAGACGCCACGATAATCGCCATAAATACGTGTGCCTGTATTCGTTGTGATCCAACTGAGTGATGCACCAGGGGCAACGGTATCTGCTGGCCAAACAAAGCGCTGCCATTGCGGTTGTTGGTTATTATAGATAAGAGACTGTTTATCTATCATAAGATGGGTTTGCATAATGTCAGGAGATGTTCCTGGGCGTAATTCAAAATAAAGACGCGCTTCACCATTCGCAAAAACCACATCCCCTAAGTAGCTTAATTTATCTAAGGCTTTTAAGAACTCGGGGTTAAACGTTAAGCCTTGGGCATTGGTGGTATCGGGTACCCAGTGCGTCCCTTCTTTATGTAAAACTCCGTTAAGATGAGTTTCAAGAAAACGTTGAATACGCCCATTATCAGGGCGTAAATATTGCGCCATAAGAGGCAGTGAGATTTCACTTTGCGTATTTTTGAGTGGATAACGTCCACCAAAGGCGCTATTCCAGTCATTCACAACCGCATTTCGCCATTGGGTATTGATACCTTGCGCAGTCGGCGCTAATAGCTGTTGCCATGCTTGAGATATCGGTTGTACCAGTAGTGTTTGCCCAAAGCCATTCCACTCTTGACCAAAGCTTGCGGCGATTAAGCTTCCGTAATCTTGTGTTTCGGATAAATCGACCGTTTTTCCTTCGAAAACACTGCGGGCTAAGGCTTGAGACATCGCTTGGGGATCAGGTGCATTAACTACTTGTTGGAGTTTTAAACGCACCCGCGTTACACGTGTAAGATAAGCTTGTAAGCTTAATGCATCACTATTTTGTACTGCAGATTGCGGATCAGTAAAAGTCAGTATCGGTGCAAAAACAGGCTCTAGAGGGCCTGTGAACGCTGCTTTTTGGCTAATTACTGGTTGTTGCTCTTTGTTTAATAAATCTTTGGCGGAATTCACAAAAGAGTCAGCGAGCTTTTCTTGCTGGCGACCGGTTTTACCTTGATAAGAAAGCGTATTCATCAGTGCAATAATGGGGGACTGTCTGATATCGCTCATAAGTGTGAGCTGATCAATTGTATCAGATAAACTCTGTGTTTCTCGCCACTGTAAACCATTGAGAAAGCTTAACCAACTGCCTGAAAAATCATTAAAATAGCGCTCGGTGAGATTTTGTTGCAGTTTTTCAGGTGAGATATCAATATCGGCCTCTTTTTGTGTGTCACTCAATACCCAATCTATTTCTTCTCGTCTTTCATGAACAGCTTTTTTAATCGCAGGTTCAATCGACTCTTCCCAGGCTTTACGCGTAAAAATACCGGGTATCGTTTCAGTGGTGCTGAGTAAGAAACTGACATCGGTATCCCCCGTCATATCATCTAGCGTCATATCCGCAAAGTTATGTTGGGCTTGCTGTAAGATTTTTTGGTAAAGCGCAGACTCGCCATTACGTTGACCAATTTGACGAATAAGAATAGTGCGACTTCCGGCGACTAAATTACGATTAGGCTTGATAGTCCATTCATTATGATACGGCAATTGAGAGGCATAGAAGGTTAATAGCTCAGTGCCTAATGTTTGCCATTCACCGTCTTTTAGATCTTCATTTTGATGCCAAATATTGAGCACATTTTCAGTAAAAAAAGCGGGTTCGATACGAGACGGTTCGCTCATCATTAAATAAGCTTTCAGTGTTTGATAAGCAGATTGCGCGCCTTCTATGCGTTCAGCACTTTCAGGTGGAAGCTGCACAAAGCTTTGAAGATAAGCTTCGAGGCGCTGTTGGGTCGAGTCACGTAATAATGGCAACATGGACTGGCTATAAACCGGCCATAAATGATGGAGCAATTGATTGTTACTACTTAAGCCAAAACGTAACCAAAATGGCACCGCAGTCTGTTCGCGATAACTCAATAACCCTAATGTTTGTTGCAAACCATATTGGGCTTGTAAACGCGCAAGTTCAGTTTGGTGATTATCCGTTGCCAACTGCGCTTGTTGCTGGCTTTGAGTAATTAATTGGCGATTCATAAAGTAAGAGACCACCATACCAATGCCCCACAACGTCATGGCCGTTGCGACGGTATATTGCAAAATACGTTTTGAATTTAAACCTAACGGTGAAGCTTTTAATTGTGGTGGAAGTTGTTTATTTGCAGAGAGTAGCGCTTTCCAGTGTGTATTCTCTGTCCATTGGTTATTTAACGATGTTGTGGAAGATGAAGATAGATTCTCACGAACAGGTGTACTAAAGAGCACGCCCGCAAAGGGTAATGAGCGATAACCCGATAAAAGTGGCGCCAAGTTATTGGCGAGTTTTTCACATCCTTCATGCTGTAAAAAGCGTGCTAAAGCTAATAAATAAGTGTGTGTTTGATTATGTAAGACAGCGTGTGTACCTTGTTCCACTAATGCAGGTAAAAGTATTTTTAAGTCATTGGAAAGTGTTTCAGAAGTGGCTTTTAAGGGGACTGAATAAAGCACTGTAGGTGTTTCATCTGCGGTTATTTCACCGTTATTACTGACGTTCCATAGCCAAATAGGCGCCTGCCAGCGTAATTGACGAAAGAGCTGGTGGAAATAACGGCTTGCGATGTCTGTATTGGCTGGGTTTAAGTGATTAAATAAAGAATGGCCCAATGGTTGTTGCGATAGACTATTCTCAGAGACCCAAATAACCGCATCAAGCGGACGGCGGCGACGCAGTTGTTTTAAATCTTGAATTAAATTTTCATCAATAGGTTGATGGATATCGCCACCATAGATAAGCAATGTACCGTTATTTTCTTGCCAGCGTTCAGTCGTTAGATTAGGAGCGAGTTTTTCGATAGAAGAGGAGGTGCCAATAAGGAGTTGGATTGATAATTTAGTTTTGTAAATAAAAGAACCATTTTCTTTTATATTTAAGGTGTTATTTTTTTTGTTGGTTATATTTTTTTTATCATTATTTTCATCGTCAATATCTATAGTAATCTTGGGTTTTAAATAACGAGAAAGAAAAAAAAGTACAATTAAAGAGAGTGTAATTGAAAAAACTAATAAGTAAGATTGTGTTGCAGTTATCGATACTTTATTAAATATGACAAATAAAAATACAATTGTAGTTAATATAATTATTGAAAGAATGATAAATATTGAAATATATCGAGTTATTTTTGATTTCATTATAAATTCCATTTTTTATTGAGCGTTTTTAAAAAATAAAATTCCCAGTAAAAATTAATGTAAATTTTTTTAATCACACTAATTATTATAATAGTAAAAAGAAACGAAGTTGAAACAATGATTATTCTTTCATTATCAAACTCTACATTTTCAATGATATTTTTAATAACAATGGAAATAAAAGTGAAAAAACCCACAAGAACTGTACCTATTGGGAATGATGATTTTGGTATGTTTGCATAATGATTTTTAATATATGATTTTTTAGTTCCTATTGTTTGGCAGTAGTAGATGCCATCTAGTTTATAAAATAAAAGCTGGCTATTTTTTCTGAATTTTGATAGGGAAATTAGTGCTACTAAATGATATATGGATAATTCTTTGTAATTGTCTATATATTCATAAAAAAAATAACCTTGTGGATAGCTTTCTAAGGATAATTGATAGCTTTTTTCGTTTCTTAACTTTATTAAGATATTGCTTGAATTTACTTCTTCAATATCAATAAAATTGACCTGTTTTATATCCTTATTACTTTGTTGTTGAATTAATGTCATTGTTTTGATGCTCTCATCTATATTATCCATATTAAATGGCATTGGTTGAAATAATTTTAAAAATTCCTTTCCTTGGTTATGAGATAGTATAATTAAACTTGCAAATTCATTTTCTTCATTAGTAGATAATGAATAGTTGTTGATTGAGAAAATAAATGTAGTTACTTTCTTGCTTCTAATTAAATTTAATTGTTTGCTATAGTCTGGTTTTTTTTGAAAGATGATCTCATAATTATTTAGGTAGTTATCAAAAAATGATTCTAATTTGTTTTTTATAAAGTCACTCTGTTCAAATAAACTATTTATTATAATTAAATGGTTTTCATTTTTACTAATTTTTATATCCTTGATACTATTTGTTAAAAGTTTTACTATATAAAAAACTCTTTCCTCACCAACAATATTTTCTCTTTCTAAATCTATTAATTTATTGTTTGATTTTGTTTTTTCAAATGTGTTTTCGTTATTGAAGTTGGAAATGATTGATGAGTTGTTAGATATTATATTTGAATAGATTAAATATAACTTATCTTGCTTTAACTTTATCCATTTAGTTAGTAAATCTGCTTGCCAAAAACACCAGTAAATATAAAGAGTTTTCTTTACTTCCCAAAATAGAGTGTATGAAGATAATAACAGTAGAGAAATTAAAAAAATAACTGAAGATAATATTACACCATCATGACTTATGACATAACTATTGAAATTTGTTTTTATTATAAATTTCAATATAAAAAAATAAATTAAATTTATAAATAGTATTGTGCTACTTACAGTTAATAATGGAAATGGTTTATTTACCCAATGTGGTGGATTATAAGGAGGTGTCCAATATTTCATTTATATTTCCATATCATTAGAAGTTGAGTAAATAATAGCACCACATTGTGTCTTACAACCATCAAATACAATTCCTTTACCATCCTCATTATAATGTGAGCTACTTTCAATAATTTGATTATCTCCGTGTAGAGGACATGAAACAGTATCATAAAGAAGAGTGGCACTTTTCCCATCAACAATAAGAGTAGAACTTGATGATATAACTTTACCTCCATGTGATGTGGGGTCACCGAGTCGAATAATATTTTTCATTTTATTTTCTCTAAATAGATTTTTTGATATTGTTTAATTATAATATTTTGTTTAATCAATTAAATATTGTCTTCTTTAATGGAATAATATTCCCTCTCTTAATTTATCCATGAAAAAATAATAATACCAGGAAAATGAGATTTAACATAAATAATCCTTATTTACATGGTGTTATTTTATTTCGGCATGATGATAAATATTATTTTTTAATTATATAATCTCGCCCATAGTCACCTAGTTTTGACATCGGGGAAATGGAAGGATCACTGCAATCAAATCGGGTTTGTCCTGAAGGTGTTCTTATACCAGAGAGGGGAGCTTCTAGAGTATGAGGTTTCCATGTTCGATTTTTTATCTCTTCAAGGGTTGGATAGGGCTCTTTTTTCCAATATGAAATATCTAGTGGAATATTTTGGGTAGAAGAATTAAAACTTCCCCCAATATAATAATAGCTATCCGTTACCACAATAGTAAAATAAGTGGTCTCATGTACAGGATTAAGCGTCTTATTCCCAAGCGGTGTAATGAGTGGCATTAATTTTCCTTTAGAATAGAGTAAAACCGAGCTTTGGCAACCATCACGGCGACCTGCGCAACCATGNTGGCAGCCCAAATTAAATGGCCACGAAAGTTACATGCCGAACCGTTATACACTTTAAAGTGGGCTTGCGTTTGTGTGTTGTTATAAAAAGTATAGCCTTCTCGTTTTTCATTAAATTCTTCAAGGGTAAAAAAACGGTGGTCGTCAATACGGTAAATGACCACGGGCGGTTTAAAGGTTTTCCGTAATTCGGCTAATTGACGTTGTTGCTCAATCTTATCTTGTTCTGCTTTAATCGCGGCTTTTTCTTTTAATGATAAACAGCCGGTTAATAAGGTGATGCTAAATATTAAAAGTGTGGGCCATTTTTGTCGAAGTAATAGCATAATTATCCTTATTTACATGGTGTTATTTTATTTCGGTATGATGATAAATATTATTTTTTAATTATATAATCTCGCCCATAGTCACCTAGTTTTGACATCGGGGAAATGGAAGGATCACTGCAATCAAATCGGGTTTGTCCTGAAGGTGTTCTTATACCAGAGAGGGGAGCTTCTAGAGTATGAGGTTTCCATTTATTATTTTCCACTTCTTCTAGTGTTGGATAAGGATATTTTTCCCAATATAAATTATCTAAAGGATATGCCAAGGTAGAAGAATTAGAACTTTCGCCAATATAAAAATCAGTATCTGTGACCACAATAGTGAAGTAGGTGGTCTCATGAACTGGATTAAGTGTTTTATTTCCCAACGGCCTAATTAATGGAACAAGTTCACCTCTATAATAGCGTAAAACCGAACTCTGGCAACCATCACGCCGACCTGC
Source organism: Proteus sp. TJ1640 (assembly GCF_003144445.1). Taxonomy (NCBI): domain Bacteria; kingdom Pseudomonadati; phylum Pseudomonadota; class Gammaproteobacteria; order Enterobacterales; family Morganellaceae; genus Proteus; species Proteus sp. TJ1640. Next base: position 3,347 of record NZ_PENY01000024.1, on the reverse strand, counting down.
GCAACCATGCCAATTACTGGATGTAGCAGGAAAAGCGATATAATCATCCTGTGTGGCAGCCCAAATTAAATGGCCACGAAAGTTACATGCCGAACCGTTATACACTTTAAAGTGGGCTTGCGTTTGTGTGTTGTTATAAAAAGTATAGCCTTCTCGTTTTTCATTAAATTCTTCAAGGGTAAAAAAACGGTGGTCGTCAATACGGTAAATGACCACGGGCGGTTTAAAGGTTTTCCGTAATTCGGCTAATTGACGTTGTTGCTCAATCTTATCTTGTTCTGCTTTAATCGCGGCTTTTTCTTTTAATGATAAACAGCCGGTTAATAGTGTGGTACTAAAAATAAACAGTAATGAGAACTTAATACGATGCAATAACATGGCTTATTCCTTTTAATTGTGCTGATTTATTTAAAGTGATTTTTAGATAATTAATATTTTTTCTTTTATGGCTTTTTTATTATTTCGGGCATTTCAGGTATATCTAATACACCTTTCTCCATATAGCTATCTAAGCCACTTAGCCAATCCGCATATTTTCTTAACTCATCCATTTTTTCTGGACTTCTACCTATTTCACAATAACCAATAGGTAAATCATAAGTGACTACACGACGAAGAAACAGTGAATTTCTTGGTAATGTACCATGATCAGTAGGGCGTTGATTATATGCGCGAATACGTGTTCTCATCTCTTCTAAGGTTTCATATTTTGTAGTTGCATTTTTTTCTTGAGGATCTAATAGTGGATTATTCTGGAGTATTTTCTTCTCTTCTGGGGTGAGTTCAACCCAAATACGATGTTGATAAGAATAGAGATCTTTATAGAAGTAATATTCGGCATCTTTGGGCTCATAGCTCCTACTTTTGGGGTTATATATTAATTGCCCATAACCTTGACCTAAAGGTATCTCTTGTTTCTGATTATCAGCATTGATATTAATTTCAGGGGTTGGTTTCTCCTCTTTTTTTTCTATTACGGTAAAATCTTCATCAAAAGTTGCCAATTCGGCTGGTGTAATAGGGTGAGGTACTTCTGGGGCATTAATATTTAGTGAAATATTCGCTGAAGGTTCAGGCCACGCTAAGCCTTCTAATGTTTTGGTATTACTGTCCCAGAAAATATTACCATCACTAAATAGTCTATTTGCATCAGTAAATATGGTTTTTGGGTTAGGTTTTCCACCACAAGGCGTATTACGTGCCAGCATTCTGATATAGGGTGGATGCTCAAGGTCAAATAATGGATGATGCTGTATTTGTCCTCTTTCTTTAGTATTAGGAAGCGGGCACCAACCAATACTTTCTAACGGTGATGAGCCCATTACGCGATCGTGTGGATTACAATAAATATAGAACCGCCCGTGATTATCTCTTTCTTTAATAAATTCACCTTTAGTGAATTTTTCCTTATTTATTTCGATATTTTTTTTATTTTCTTTATTCTCGTTATCTCTAATATCAAGCTTATTCCCTTTATATATAATTACATCAGGAGTCCAACTTTTTTTATCTTCACTTTCTCCGACAACTAGACTTGAATATCCACAAGGCGATCCCTTTAATCTATTTTTGTTTTTTGCAATCTTATCAATGATTGCTTTTAGCGTGGCTTCACGCTGTGCTTGATCAATATTTTCACTGTAAATATAAGAGTAGCTATTTAAAAATTTATCTTCGGTAGCATAGGGAGAATTTAAAACAAAGAGGCTATCAGGAGCTTCAATTGCTGCTGCGGCTAACGCTATCATCGTGCCTTGGCTGTGTGAAATAATGGTAACGGTATCATGGGAATTGTATTCACGTATTTTCTTGACTAAATTGGCTAGCCGTTTTACAGCATGAGCATAATAGTGACGAGGAGGAGACTTTGTTAATAACCGGTCTGATTCAGGGTTAAAGGTCTGTACATTAAAAGGGATTGGCGTTGGGATCACGGTCCATAACATCGCGAGATTGCTAAAGCCACTCTTACTCCATAAACTGACTAAATTATTACAGCCATTTTGAAATGGCCCTCCACCCCAGAAAAAAGGGCCTTTATGTTTAATTTTTTCATTAATAAAGAGGCGTTTTTTACGATAAGGCAGAGAGTTGTATTCTTGTACGATATTGTATTTTTTTATATCTTCGGGGGTCCAATATCTTTTATCTTCATGACTGTATTCGGGGTTAAGTATTTCACTGACTAAGCGGTGATAGCTTTCTCCTGCTTTATTTTTTAATGGAATACAATACTGACCTAAATCGTCATCCGTTGCACGGTATCCCCAATAAAAACGGATCACCGGGGAATAGCCTAACTCGGTTAAGGTTCGAATAGGCTCTTCATAAATATAGTGGCTATTATCATAATTTTTCTCATCTAAAACAAACTTAGGTTGGTAATATTTATTCCTTTCCAACTCATAAGCTGTACCAGTAAGATTCAGTCTTTCATTAATCCCCTTGCAAAGTTCTCGTTCGGCATCGTCATACCATTCTCCTTCTGAGTTCACCCCATGAACAAAAATAATAATTCCGGGTAAGTGGGGTTTAGCATGGATTTCTGCTCCAATATTGGCAGCATGGGTGATAGAACGCCATTCTTGACTACCATCAAGGCATTCCTTGGGTTTTAGCCAACGGGTTGGCTTACTATTGCTCATAATTTTTCTGCCTGTGAAATAGGGTAAATAGAAGGGGCGCTGCAATCAAAACGAGTTTGCCCTGAAGGGGTTTTTAGTGTTGAAGAGGGGGATTCTTTATCCCCGAGACTACTATGAACATAATTTGAATCGGTAGGATCAAAATAAAATTTTCGCCACCAAGGTTTAGCTAATTCATCATTAACTTCTCGGCGACTGACAGCGGTTTCCCCTAAATAAAACCCCTCATCAGTTACAATAATATCGAAAAAAGAAGAGTAGTAACCGGGATGATCAGTATGAATACCAAACCCCCCATTTGTGGGTCTAAAGTTTTTCCCACCATCCAAGGTGACAAGAATAGCGTTAACACACCCCCATTTAGTGCCTGCACATTGATCGGTTTTTCGACTCAGTACCGCAGGGAAAACTAAAGCATCATCGCGCTCGGTCGCCCAGATTAGGCGTCCTTGGTATAAACAGGCTGAGCCGTATAATATTTCTTGATGGATATTATTTTTTGTATTGTTGTAATAGGTGATCCCCTCACGTCTTTCATTATATTGCTCCAAGGTAAAAAAGCGGTGGTCATCAATACGGTAAATGACGGTGGGAGGACCATAACTTTTAATTTCTTCGGCGATTAAACGTTGTTGTTCGGCTCTATCTTGCTCCGCTTTAATCGCAGCTTTTTCTTTTAATGATAAACAGCCGGTTAATAGG
>NZ_PENY01000001.1:0-225272 GCF_003144445.1 Proteus sp. TJ1640 | reverse complement strand
GCTCATCGCCGGTCAGTGGATGCGCATTATAGGGAGATCTCGGATTAGCGCAAGTGTTTATTTCAATTTTTTTTCTGTTCGCTTTTTTTTTCAACAAAATAAAGAAAAACGCTCTAATTTTATGCTGATGGCGTAAAATCCGAACAGCTTTCTCTAGCAGACTCACGTAAGATAGAAGATAAATTATGGTATAGGTAACCTTTATTATGCAATTTAGCGAACAACGTTCAGCTTCTCAAAAGAATCTTTCTTATATAGTTGCTGAAAAATTAGGTAAACAAATTCTTTCTGGTCACTATGAGCCTGAATCTTTATTACCTGGAGAAATAGAATTAGCAGAATTACTCTCCGTCAGCAGGACTGTTATTCGAGAAGCAATAAAAATGCTTGCGGCTAAAGGAATGCTTTTACCTCGTCCACGAATAGGTACCCGTGTTACGCCAATGCAAAATTGGAATCTATTAGATAATGATCTTCTTAATTGGTGGATAGACAGTGGTGAATTTAATAAGGTCAGCCATTATTTCCATCACGTTCGTTTAGCTATTGAACCTCAAGCCTGTTATTTAGCCGCATTTAATGCAACCGAAAGTCAAAAACAGTCTCTTGTTTTGTTTGGTAGAGAAATGCTGTTACTTGATGAGAATTTTGATAGACAACATTGGCTAGATATCGATACTCAATTTCACTATCTTATTTATCAAGCAAGTGGCAATCCATTCTTTGCCTCTTTCGGCTCATTATTTCTTTCTGCTTATAAAAAGTATTTTGATCTTATTGTGGGTAATGAAACTGTTCAACCGGAAACACATAACCAAATTGTTCAAGCTATTATTGATGGTGATGGAAATAAAGCACGCGACCTCTGTTTAATCTTATTAACAAGTGATTGAATAGTTTTAATACAAATTTTATAGGTTTTCTGTTTATAATGAAGCGATAATCAAAATATAGAATAAAGACGGTATATGCTTCATGTTGAAATCTGCCAAAAATATGTCTGGGTTGCCTTGGATTGCTGCAATGGCTTTTTTTATGCAAGCTCTCGATGCAACTATTCTTAATACGGCATTACCAGACATAGCAAAAAGCCTTAACCATTCTCCTCTCGCTATGCAATCGGCTGTTATCAGCTATACCTTAACTGTTGCATTATTAATCCCCGTCAGTGGATGGTTAGCTGATAGATTTGGAACGCGTAAAGTTTTTATTATTGCAGTTTCTTTATTTTCAGGTGGATCTTTATTATGTGCACTTTCTCCTAACCTTGCTTTTCTTGTTATTTCACGAATTATACAAGGTATAGGTGGCGCAATGATGATGCCCGTTGCACGCCTTGCTTTATTAAGAGCTTATCCACGTAGCGAATTACTTCCTATTCTCAATTTTGTCACAATGCCAGGATTAGTAGGTCCTATAGTAGGACCTCTTTTAGGTGGGGTATTAGTTACTTATGCCTCTTGGCATTGGATATTTATTATAAATATTCCTATTGGCCTATTAGGTATTTTCTATGCCATAAAGCATATGCCGAATTTTACTATGCCAAAACGCAAATTCGATTTACTGGGTTTTATTTTCTTTGGCTTTGGCTTAGTGATGCTTTCCGTTAGCCTTGATCTTTTTGGTGATAAAAATATTTCTCGCTATATCCCTATAGCCGTTATTTTAGGTGGTTTCTCTCTACTTGGTTTATATATTAATCATGCAAGACGCCACCAGCAGCCTCTGATCCCATTAAATATTTTTAAAACACGGACCTTCTCTGTCGGGATCGCAGGTAATATTGCTACAAGATTAGGAACTGGGTGTATTCCTTTCTTAATGCCACTTATGTTGCAAGTGGGTTTTGGCTACCCTGCAATTGTTTCCGGTATGATGCTGGCACCAATGGCTTTGGGCTCTATTTTAGCCAAATCATTTGTCACAAAGATCTTAGTGAAATTTAGCTATCGCCGAACGCTCTTTGCTATCACTATTATTATTGGTTTGATGATCGCTCAATTTTCACTTCAATCTCCTGACATGTCTATTTACTATCTTGTTATCCCACTCTTTTTATTAGGCGTGGTCATGTCGATACAATTTACGTCGATGAATACAATTTCATTGGCTGACTTAACAGATAATAATGCAAGTTCAGGAAATAGTGTTTTAGCTGTTACTCAACAGCTGGCTATTAGTTTTGGTATTGCTGTCAGTGCGTCTATCTTAGGATATTTTGATACTGAAAAAGTTGGCTCTACCGTTGATAACTTCCACTATACTTTTATTACGGTAGGTATTATTACATTACTGTCCTCCTTCGTATTTTTACTCCTCGATAAACATGATGGTGATAACCTAACGAACAAAAAGAAAAAAGCCTGATAGTTTTGTTCAAACGAAAAAGAGAGCATAAGCTCTCTTTAAGCTCTCTTTTTCTTTATATAGATAGAAAAAATACACTACAAGGATGATGCTAAAAAAGTATCCACTTCATGACGCCAAGGTACTGATGGCTGAGCGCCTGCTCGAGTAACAGCAATGGCAGCTGCAGCATGAGCAAACCTAATCGCTGGCATTATAGATTGCCCCTCTAATAAAGCGGTAATTAATGCGCCATTAAATGTATCGCCTGCTGCGATAGTATCAATAGCTTTCACTTTAAATGCAGGAACAATACAACCTTTACTATTTTGCTCGCTAACCCAAACTCCACGGCTTCCTAATGTAATCAGCACTGTTTTAATACCTTTATGATGGAGAGCATCCGCTGCTTGTTGAGCACTTTCATCATCTATGACTTTAATTCCTGTCAGATATTCAGTTTCTGTTTCATTTGGAGTAATAATATCGACAAGAGATAATAACTCATCAGGTAATGCTTGAGCAGGTGCAGGATTTAGTATTACTTGCACATTTTCTTGTTTCGCTATTTCAGCCGCTTTTAATACAGAATCAAGTGGCGATTCTAATTGCATTAACAGAGCATCAGCTTCTTTTATAATATTCCCATGGCGCTGAACGTAATTTGTATCTAATCGCCCATTAGCACCAGCATGAATACCTATAACATTTTCACCCTGTTGATTAACGAAAATCAACGCAACACCTGTTGCTACATCGTCAATTAACTCAATACTCTTGGTATCAATGTTATCTGTGATTAATTGAGCTTTGGCTTTTTTGCCAATATCGTCATTTCCTAAACAAGCAAGAAAAGAAATATTCGCACCACAACGCCCAGCAGCGACCGCCTGATTAGCTCCTTTACCGCCAAATACCATTTGAAATTGGTTACCTGAAATGGTTTCACCAGGAAGCGGAAAATGGGCGACATTAAGAATATGATCAGCATTAACACTACCTAAAATCACAAGTTTCTTCGCTTCCATGATTTTTCCTTACTCTCAATAATAAATTCTAAATACACTGAATAAATAACATGCAATATTTTAAACCGATCATCTCAGCAACATTAATGAAAAAACGTGATCACTATCGAAACGTTTCGCTAGTAAAACAAAAAAGAACCAAAATAAGCAGTAGGAAGCTGAATCGATTTTTGTTATAAACAATTTGTGTGCTAATAGAATGTTTGACTATATGTCAGCAATCCCTTTCTGATATTTTCAGGGAATAATGAAAATAAGTACCCATTATTAGGAGTGTTTATGCAACTTGCAGAGCGGATTTCACAACTTAGCCAATATCTTGAAACTGGGCTTTATGAGCGACAGTCAGCTATCCGTCTTTGTCTACTTGCAGCACTGAGTGGTGAGAGTGTTTTCTTACTTGGCCCTCCTGGTATTGCTAAAAGCTTAATAGCCAGAAGAATGAAAGAAGCCTTTAAAGAAGCTAAAGCTTTTGAATACTTGATGACGCGTTTTTCAACACCTGAAGAAATTTTTGGTCCTTTATCTATTCAAGCTTTAAAAGATGAAGGGAAATATCAGCGTTTGATTGAGGGATATTTGCCTGATGCTGAAGTTGTCTTTCTTGATGAAATATGGAAAGCAGGACCCGCTATTCTTAATACGTTATTAACGGCGATTAATGAGCGTAAATTTAGAAATGGAGAAACTGAAGTCAGCATCCCAATGCGCTTATTAGTTTCAGCTTCGAATGAATTACCTGATTCAGATAGTAGCCTTGAAGCGCTTTATGATCGAATGCTCATTCGTATTTGGTTAACAAAAGTTCAAGATAAGAAAAACTTTCGCGCTTTACTCGTTAATAAAGAAGTTGGCTCTTTCCATATTCCGGCCCATATTCAAATTACCACAGAAGAATTTTCACGCTGGCAATCAGAATTAGAAAAAATCACATTAGATGACCACTTATTTGATTTAATTTATCAACTTCGTGAGTCTTTAGATAAAAGTGATGCTGCTCCTTATGTTTCTGATAGACGTTGGAAAAAAGCAGTACGCCTTTTACAAGCTAGCGCCTTTTTTAATGGACGTAGTGCTATTTCACCATTAGATCTTATTTTATTAAAAGATTGCCTCTGGCATGACCAAGCATCATTTGCATTGTTAGATAAATTATTACAAAGCCTTTTAACAGAACAAGCTTACCACCAGCTAGAATTGATCAGAAAAACAGAGAGTTTGTGGGCTGAGTGGATGCAATCAACGAGAAGCAAACAAGATCAACAAGCTTTTCGTTTTGAAAAACAAAGTGGAATGTTTGGACGAAATGCACACTTTAGCCTATCAGATAAAATGCAGGCTGATAAATTCACCTTGTTTTTACATATCCCTCTACATATCCATAGTATTCAAGTTAACTTTATTACTCTAGAGAAAAAAGCATTAGAAAACTTTTTGGCTAAAGGGGATGAGTTATTAGCGCGTTTAAATGGTATTGGTTTCCCACAATCAATTAACGCACAAATACGCCAAGATGGTGTATTAGAAATTTTGGATGTGAGTCGTCGAACAACATCTCTTTATCAACAAAAAGAGACAGCACCTGCTGTTCCTATTGAAGATAACCAAGAGTGGCAAGATAAATTAAAAGATCTGGCTCAAGAAATTTATAGTGAGCAAGAAAAATTTAATCATCATCAACCGAATTTATTTATTAATAATGATTGGCTTATTTCCATTGAACAAAGTTTTGTTCAGCTTAATGAAAAATTATCGCAATTAAAAAGCCAAATAAAGTAATGATATTATGCTGACACTTTCAACATTAGATATGCTTTTAGCCATAAATGAAGGGCAGCTTATTGAGGAAGTTATTGTTGCTATACTTGCATCACCTCAATTAGCGGTGTTTTTTGAAAAACATCCAAGACTCAAAAAAGCCTTACTTAAAGATATCCACCAATGGAAAAAAAGCTTACAGCAAAGAGTAAAAGAGACGTTAGTACCTACAATGATTGCTGATGAATTTGCCCTTTATCAACAAACCCAGTCATTAGGTAATGCGATATTTAATCAACAAGTTGAACATATTCTTATTGAGTTAAATAAGTTAGATTCTTCTTTTATTGAAGAAGCCACTCAATTAATCAAAACAAACAAACCTTTTTCTCCAGCTCAACAAGCTTTATTTATGCAACACTGGCGGGTAAGTTTAATTTTCCAAGTCACTGCCTTACACAAAGCCTTATTTGACCAAGAACAAGAGCAACTCCTTGCTGAACTTCAAGAACGTTTAGCGCTAAGTGGAAGCTTAAGTAACACATTTTCAGAAAATGAACGCGCAGCTGGGCGTTTATGGGATATGAGTAAAGGTGTTTTAACAAAAACCCCTTTTGATGAGAAAATTATTCAACGTTATAGCGACTTTCTCGATCAACAACCCGAATTACATAAACTTGCAAGTTTGCTCGGTCGTAGCAAAACAGCTAAATCTCTTCCTGAAGAGAGCGTTATTTTTGAACCGATAACTATTGTTGAAAAAGCACCAGATACCACACCAGAGCAAGTCAATGGAATAGGACTTAGTGATGATATCTTACGTTTGCTTCCCGCAGAACTCGCCTTATTAGGTATTAATGAAATCGAACATGAGTTTTATCGAAAACTTGTAGAGAAGCAGCTCAATACCTATCGATTACAAGGCGATAATTGGCAAGAACGGACGGTATTACGCCCAGTAACTCATCATCATGATGAAGAAAGACCAAGAGGGCCTTTTATTGTATGTATTGATACATCAGGTTCGATGGGAGGATTTAACGAACAGTGTGCTAAAGCCTTTGGATTAGCATTGATGAAAATAGCGCTAGCTGATAATCGTTCATGTCATGTTATGTTATTTTCTACTGAAACTGTGCATTATCAATTGTCATCGTCTAATGGCCTACAAGAACTTATCAAGTTTTTGAATCAGTCATTTAGAGGAGGTACAGACTTAAGTGCTTGTTTAGATAATGTCGTAGAAAAACTAAATAGTCCAACATGGAAAGATGCTGATGCTGTTGTTATTTCTGACTTTGTTGCCCAAAGGTTACCCGAAAACCTAATCAACAAAATCAAAAAAAGCCAACAGCAACAGCACAATCGCTTCCATGCGGTAACCCTATCCAATTACGGTAAACCCAGTATCATGAAAATCTTTGACCATATATGGCGTTTTGATACTGGATTAAAAAGTCGCTTACTTCGGCGCTGGCGCCAATAATTACAGCATATCAGCGAAAGCTAAACGGGTGTCTTTTTCCCACACACCGCACTGTACTTGACCAATATGCTCTTTTTGTAGAAGTAGCATCACTAAACGCGATTGGCCAATACCACCACCAATAGTTTGTGGCATATCGCCATGCATTAATGCTTTGTGCCAATCAAGCTCTAGGCGCTTAGTATCATCGGTTAATGTTAACTGACGCATTAATGTTTCAGGATCGACACGGATACCCATTGATGACAACTCAAAAGCATCTTGTAATACTGGGTTCCAGACTAAAATGTCACCGTTTAAACCTTCAAATCCATCTTCGTTTGGTGTCGTCCAGTCATCATAATCAGGTGCTCTGACATCATGAGATTCACCACTTGAAAGTTTTCCACCAATACCAATTAAGAAAACGGCACCATATTCTTTTGCTATCGCTTTTTCACGACCTTTAGCATCAAGGTCAGGATAACGACGCAATAACTCTTCAGTGTGGATAAATTGAATTTGATCTGGCAGGAACGGTACCAGACCAAATTCTTCGCTGACGGCTTTTTCAGTTTCTTTTATTGCCTGATAAATTTTACCCACTGTCTGCTTAAGATAAGGAACTGTACGATCCTTAGCTTCCATCACTTTTTCCCAGTCCCACTGATCAACATAGACAGAGTGGATCTGAGTTAAGCGATCTTCGTCTGGTCGCAACGCTTTCATATGTGTATAAAGGCCCTGACCAGAACTAAATCCAAAACGACCTAATGTTTTACGTTTCCATTTTGCTAATGAATGGACAACTTCAAAGGTAGAATCTGGTAAAGATTTGACTTTAACTTGTACCGCCTTCTCATGCCCAGATAAGTTATCTTGAGTTCCATCACCAAGGCGACTTAAGATCGGTCCTTGAACTTCAATCAATCCTAATTCTTTTTCCAGCAGACGAGAAAAATATGATTTAACAAAGCTAATTTGCTGTTGAGTCTGAATGAATGATTTTTCCATTTTTATATCCCTAGTGGTGATGTCGTGTTTCGCTGATATAGATTAAGCAACAAAACAGACACTAAATTCAATATACTTCATTAAAAATAGCCTTGCTTGTTTTAAATCGTTAAAAATAGCACTATAAAAATGTATTATCGTTAAAAACAGGAGGAGTTTATGGACAATATTTATCAGATCGATAATCTCGATCGTGACATACTTCGCGCATTAATGGCGAATGCGAGAACACCTTACGCTGAATTAGCCAAAAAATTCGAAGTAAGCCCAGGCACAATTCATGTTCGTGTAGAGAAAATGAAGCAAGCGGGAATTATTACGGGAACACGTGTTGATATCAGTGCAAAACAATTAGGTTTTGATGTCTGTTGCTTTATTGGCATCATTTTAAAGAGTGCAAAAGATTACCATACAGCATTAGATAAATTAGATAAGTTAGATGAAGTCGTAGAGGTGTACTACACAACAGGACAATACAGCATTTTTATTAAGGTAATGTGTAAAAGCATAGAAGCACTACAAGATGTACTTATCAACAAAATTCAGACAATTGATGAAATTCAATCAACAGAAACATTAATCTCACTGCAAAACCCGATAATAAGGACGATCAAGCCATAAGGGTAAATTCTTATTTTTTTTTATAACCACATTATCCACAGGTAGATCCCAAGTGATTCACAGCGTACAATAGCGCGTCTTGAACATAAGGAGATCATTAATGAAAAAAGTCACTCTAATTAGTGGCAGTACCATGGGTAGTGCTGAATATGTCGCAGAACACCTTGCAGAGATCTTATCTGAGGAAGGTTTTGAGACTGATTTACACCATGGCCCTTCACTTAATGATCTTCCTAATGAAGGGATCTGGCTGGTGGTTACTTCCACACATGGTGCAGGTGATATTCCTGACAACCTACAGCCTTTTGCTGATGAGATTTCGGCAGACTCTATTGATCTTAGCAATGTCTCTTTTGGTGCTATAGGTATAGGAAGTAGTGAATATGACACTTTCTGTGGTGCGATCAGGACTTTGGATCAAAAATTAATAGAAAAAGGGGCTACTCGCCTTGGTGATCGTCTCGAAATTGATATTCAAAAGTATGACATTCCGGAAGATCCAGCTGAAGAATGGATAGCTTCTTGGAAAAATTTACTTTAATTTGCACAAAAAAACAGCAAACAGATGTGGATAACTCTGCTTAAAAGCAGGGGTTAACCCGTAGTTATCCATTGTATAAGGCTATATCAAGAAATGACCTGTGCATAAGTCATCATTTTGATCCCAGCTTATCAGCAGATAGATCACGGATCATTCACAGTATATGATCCTTTACAGTTTTATGATCTTTAAATAGAAAATCCACTTATCCACAGAGGATCGCTTCCTTAATAAAAGATCTAATAAAGAGATCTTTAAATAAAAAGATCTTTAAATAATTACCTGCGGATCTGCTCGCTTGTATCTGTCAAAAAGTTGAGTAGAATTCGTTTTCCCAATGCAACACATTCAGCATTCGTAACATTTAAGGTTCACACATGTTTTATCCAGAACACTTTGACGTCATTGTCATCGGTGGTGGTCACGCCGGTACAGAAGCCGCTATGGCTGCAGCTCGTATGGGGCGTCAAACCCTATTACTGACCCACAATATTGATACTTTGGGCCAAATGTCTTGTAACCCAGCTATTGGTGGGATTGGTAAAGGGCATCTGGTAAAAGAGATCGATGCGATGGGTGGATTAATGGCAACTGCAATTGACCATGCAGGGATCCAATTTAGAACCCTTAACGCAAGTAAGGGGCCAGCTGTAAGAGCAACAAGAGCACAAGCAGACCGTGTTCTTTATCGCCAAGCTGTTCGCACTACTCTTGAAAATCAACCTAATTTAATGATCTTCCAACAGCCAGTTGAAGATCTCATTGTTGAAAACGACCAAGTAACAGGAGCTGTTACTCGCATGGGCTTAAAATTCCGTGCTAAGTCTGTTGTTCTAACCGTAGGAACTTTCCTTGATGGAAAAATCCATATAGGTTTAGAAAACTACAGCGGTGGTCGTGCAGGTGATCCACCATCTGTTTCGTTATCACACAGGCTACGCGAATTACCTCTACGTGTAGGTCGTTTAAAAACAGGTACACCACCTCGTATTGATGCAAGAACGATTGATTTTAGCCAATTAGCCGTTCAGTTAGGTGATACTCCAATGCCTGTTTTCTCGTTTTTAGGTAATGTGGATCAGCATCCTGAACAAATGCCTTGCCATATCACATATACAAACGAAAAAACGCACGAAGTTATTCGTAATAACCTCGATCGTAGCCCAATGTATGCAGGTGTCATTGAAGGAATAGGCCCGCGTTATTGCCCATCTATTGAAGATAAAGTGATGAGATTTGCAGACCGTAATTCACATCAGATCTTTTTAGAGCCAGAAGGTTTAACGAGTAACGAAATTTACCCAAATGGTATTTCAACAAGCTTACCTTTTGATGTTCAAATGCAAATCGTAAATTCCATGAAAGGTATGGAAAATGCGAAGATCATTAGACCTGGTTATGCCATTGAATATGACTTCTTCGATCCAAGAGATCTAAAACAAACGCTAGAAAGTAAATTTATCAATGGGTTATTCTTTGCTGGACAAATTAACGGTACAACTGGTTATGAAGAAGCTGCAGCACAAGGTATGCTTGCAGGGCTTAATGCAGCTCGTTATGCCTTTGATCAAGAAGGTTGGTACCCTCGTCGTGATCAAGCATACATTGGCGTATTAGTTGACGATCTTTGTACTCTTGGTACAAAAGAACCCTACCGTATGTTTACTTCTCGTGCTGAATATCGCTTGATGTTACGTGAAGATAATGCTGATTTACGTCTAACAGAAATTGGTCGTGAATTAGGCATGGTTGATGATACTCGCTGGGCCGAATTTAGTGAAAAAGTTGAGCTTGTTGAAAAAGAGCGTCAGCGTTTAAGAGATATTTGGGTTCATCCTCAAGCTGATAATCTCTCAGAAATCAATGAATTGCTAAAAACACCATTATCCAAAGAAGCTAATGGTGAAGATTTGTTACGTCGCCCTGAAATGACTTACAACATACTAAAAAATATCTCTCGTTTCGCGCCTGGTATTGATGATTCAAAACCACAAGCAGCTGAACAAGTTGAAATCCAAGTTAAGTACGAAGGTTATATTAATCGCCAGCAAGAAGAGATCGAAAAGAAACAGCGTAACGAAAACGCGGCATTACCGATAGATCTTGACTACAAACAAGTGAGTGGGTTATCTAACGAAGTTATTGCGAAACTAAACGATCACAAACCTACATCAATCGGTCAAGCATCTCGGATCTCTGGTGTGACACCTGCTGCTATTTCCATTTTATTAGTTTGGTTGAAAAAACAAGGTCTATTACGCAGGAGCGCATCATGAGTGACTTACTTAATCGGCTAAAAAAGCTGGCTAAGCAAGCCAATATAGAGCTTACAGATATTCAAGCTGAAAAACTCACGGGTTATGTCGCTATGCTTGATAAATGGAATAAAGCTTACAACCTCACATCCGTGAGAGATCCGCAGCAAATGCTTATTCGTCATATTTTGGATAGTATTGTTGTGAGCCAATATCTTGAAGGTGAAAAATTTATTGATGTGGGGACAGGACCTGGATTACCGGGTATTCCACTGGCAATAATGCGTCCCGATCACCATTTTGTCTTATTGGATAGCTTAGGTAAACGCGTTCGCTTTATGAAGCAAGTTCAGCACGAACTAGGACTTGATAATATCGAGCCAGTTCAATACCGTGTTGAAGAATACCAAACAGAACAGCCTTTTGATGGTGTTATCAGCCGAGCATTTGCCTCCATGAATGATATGCTTTCTTGGTGCTCTCATTTAGTGACTGAAGAACACGGTCGTTTTTATGCATTGAAAGGACAAATTCATCAAGAAGAGTTAGATGAACTTGCTGATAATGGATTAAAAATGCCTGAAAAAGTGATTAGTTTATCTATACCTGAATTGAATGAACAAAGACATTTGGTGATTATTTAATCATTTTTTTGTGTCTCATCGATCATTTTTTCATTTTTTGTGCTCTGGCGATAATATTTACAATGTTATCGCCATTTGTTTTATGGGGAATTATAGAAAGTATTAAATTTTACCTTGTTGAAACAATAAAATAACATTTTATTATCTTTTATGTTAATTCACTTTGTAGCCTAAGTTTTCCTTATTTTATTTCCAAAATAAATTAATAATTCTGTGCATTATAAAAATATTGAATTTATTTTATTGAAAATGGGTCAATTCTTTTCTAATTGACACTAAATTGTTCATAAAACGGCAGTTAATTGTTAACTTAGTTATATATTTTATGAAATAAGCTTTATTTATACTTTTATATTTGTGATGTATGTCACGCTATTTATTTTATTCGGCTCTATTATTTTTACTCTTTTTGTTCTTAATCATTTTTCATAAATGGAACCTTGGTAATAAATTTAAATTAATCTTCACTTTTTCGCTACTTATTGATTGAATTCATTGCCACGCCCCGTATAATTTGCTCGTTTTTGTCACTTGACACTTTATAGCAAAGACAGTTTGATACATCATTCAGTAATACCTTTTACGATAGCTAGGTCTGGAGAATACAAACGTCATGTCTGTCTCCCTCTACAACGGGAAAGTTGCACTGAAACTGTTATTTTTGCAGTTTATGACTTTTGTTATTCTCAGTGCGAGTTTCTTATTAAAGAGTACAGACTGGAGTTTTTCGGCTTTTTTAGGCGGGTTGGCATGTTGGTTACCCAATATTGCTTTTCTTTTGTTAATGCGCTTACAAAAGGTCAACGAAGAAAAAGCTCCAGTTCGCATAAACTGGCTTTTTGCTTTCAGTGAAGGGTTGAAGGTTATATTATCAATAACCTTGCTGATTGTTGCTTTAGGAGTGTTTAAAGCGGCATTTGCACCACTGGTCATGACCTACTTAGCGGTGCTTGTTATGCAGGTCGTTGCACCAGCCGTCATTAACGGTTAGCGTTTTTAACAACAAAAGGGTAATTGGCATCATGTCTGCATCAGGAGAAGCATTAACCACTAGAGACTACATAGGTCACCACCTGAATAACCTTCAGTTGGACCTACGTACTTTCGAGTTGGTCAATCCCCATGCTGAAAATGCGCCATCATTCTGGGTGTTAAATATTGACTCACTTTTCTTTTCAGTACTGATGGGCGCTTTATTCCTATGGCTGTTTAGAAAAGTAGCAGTAAAAGCAACCAGTGGCGTACCGGGAAAATTCCAGACTGCAGTAGAAATGATCATCGGTTTCGTTGATAGCAGCGTCCGTGATATGTATCACGGAAAGAGCAAGGTCATTGCACCTTTGGCATTGACTGTGTTCGTTTGGGTGCTGTTAATGAATGCCCTGGATTTATTACCAATCGACTTCATCCCTTATATCGGTGAACACATCTTAGGGTTACCTGCGTTACGCATCGTTCCGACTGCGGACGTGAGTATTACTCTTTCGATGGCAATTGGTGTATTTATCCTGATCCTTTTCTATAGCATTAAGATGAAAGGCATAAAAGGGTTTACTAAAGAGCTGACTTTACAGCCTTTTAATCACCCAATTTTTATTCCTATCAACTTAATCTTGGAAGGGGTAAGCCTGCTATCAAAACCTGTTTCACTCGGTCTTCGACTGTTTGGTAACATGTATGCAGGTGAACTGATCTTTATTCTTATTGCTGGTCTGTTACCGTGGTGGTCACAGTGGTTATTAAGCCTTCCTTGGGCGATATTCCACATACTGATTATTACGTTACAAGCCTTTATTTTCATGGTTCTAACGATTGTTTATCTGTCGATGGCATCTGAAGAACATTAATTATTAACTCTTTGAAGAAATAACTGAAACAAACTGGAGACTGTCATGGAAAACCTGAGTATGGATCTGCTGTACATGGCTGCCGCTATTATGATGGGTTTAGCTGCAATCGGTGCTGCAATCGGTATCGGAATCCTCGGAGGCAAATTTTTAGAAGGTGCTGCTCGTCAGCCTGATCTGATCCCTCTTCTGCGTACACAGTTCTTTATCGTTATGGGTCTGGTTGACGCCATCCCAATGATTGCTGTGGGTCTGGGCCTTTATGTGATGTTTGCTGTTGCCTAATGATGGTAATGAGCAGTAAAAGCATCAAGTTAGTTTATAACCAAGAAAGAGGTATTGTGCTGTGAATTTAAATGCAACAATCCTCGGCCAGGCCGTCGCATTTGTCCTGTTTGTTTTGTTCTGCATGAAATTCGTATGGCCACCAATTATGGCGGCCATTGAAAAACGTCAAAAAGAAATTGCTGACGGTTTATCATCTGCAGAACGTGCTAAAAAGGACTTAGATTTAGCGAAAGCCGATGCAGGCGATCAGCTAGCGAAAGCAAAAGCAGAAGCTCAAGCAATCATTGAATCAGCGAATAAACAACGCACACAAATGATTGAAGATGCTAAAGCAGAAGCAGAGCAAGAACGTAGTAAGATCGTTGCACAAGCTCAATCCGAATTGGATGCAGAGCGTAAACGTGCTCGTGAAGAACTTCGTAAACAAGTCGCAATGCTGGCTATCGCAGGTGCCGAGAAAATTATTGAACGTTCCGTGGATGAAGCTGCTAATAGCGACATCGTTGATAAACTGGTCGCTGAACTGTAAGGAGGGAGGGGCATGTCTGAAATAGCAACGGTAGCTCGCCCCTACGCCAAAGCAGCTTTTGACTTTGCTGTGGAAAACCAGGCTGTCGATAAATGGCAGGTTATGCTGGCGTTCACCGCTGAAGTAGCACGCAATGAGCAGGTAACCGAATTACTTTCTGGTTCTTTAGCATCAGAAAAACTGGCTGACATCTTTGTTGACCTTTGTGGCGAACAATTAGATGGTCATGCTCAGAATTTAATTCGTGTTATGGCTGATAATGGCCGTTTATCAACGTTGCCTGAAGTATTGAGCCAATTTATTCAATTGCGCGCAGTACTCGAGTCAACGGTTGACGTTGAAGTAACTTCTGCCATTGAGCTAACTAAACAGCAGCTAGCTAACATTTCTGCAGCGATGGAAAAACGTCTATCACGCAAAGTGAAGCTGAATTGCAAAATTGATAAGTCTGTTATCGCAGGCATGATTATACGCGCCGGTGACCTCGTCATCGATGGCAGTATTCGTGGCCGTTTAGAGCGATTAACTGACGTCTTGCAGTCTTAAGGGGACTGGAGCATATGCAACTGAATTCCACTGAAATCAGCGAACTGATCAAGCAGCGCATTGCTCAGTTCAATGTAGTGAGTGAAGCTCACAATGAAGGTACGATTGTATCCGTTAGTGACGGTATCATTCGTATCCACGGTTTAGCCGAAGTTATGCAGGGTGAGATGATCGCACTGCCGGGTAACCGTTTCGCTATCGCACTGAACTTAGAGCGCGACTCTGTTGGTGCGGTTGTGATGGGTCCTTATGCTGACTTAGCAGAAGGCATGAAAGTTAAATGTACAGGTCGTATTCTGGAAGTACCTGTTGGGCGTGGTCTGCTTGGCCGAGTGGTAAATACACTGGGTGAGCCGATTGATGGTAAAGGTGCAGTAGAGCATGATGGATTCTCACCTGTTGAGATGATTGCTCCTGGTGTTATCGACCGTCAATCAGTTGATCAGCCTGTACAAACAGGTTACAAATCCGTCGATGCCATGATCCCAATCGGTCGTGGTCAGCGTGAATTGATTATCGGTGACCGTCAAACAGGTAAAACTGCTCTGGCTGTCGATGCGATCATCAACCAACGCGACTCTGGCATTAAATGTATTTATGTCGCTATCGGTCAGAAAGCCTCTACTATTTCGAACGTTGTTCGTAAATTAGAAGAACATGGCGCGTTAGAAAACACCATTGTTGTTGTTGCTTCTGCATCAGAATCAGCAGCACTGCAATACCTCGCTCCTTATTCAGGTTGCGCAATGGGTGAATACTTCCGTGACCGTGGTGAAGATGCCCTGATTATTTATGATGACCTGTCTAAACAGGCTGTCGCATACCGTCAAATTTCACTGTTACTTCGTCGTCCACCTGGACGTGAAGCATACCCTGGTGACGTTTTCTATCTGCACTCCCGTTTACTAGAGCGTGCTGCTCGTGTTAATGCTGAGTACGTAGAAGCTTTCACTAATGGTGAAGTTAAAGGTAAAACCGGCTCTCTGACTGCGTTACCAATTATCGAAACGCAAGCAGGGGACGTTTCTGCATTCGTTCCTACGAACGTAATCTCTATTACCGATGGTCAGATCTTCTTAGAATCTAACCTGTTTAACGCAGGTATCCGTCCAGCTGTTAACCCAGGGATCTCCGTATCTCGTGTTGGTGGTGCAGCTCAGACTAAGATTATGAAGAAACTTTCTGGTGGTATCCGTACTGCTCTTGCGCAGTATCGTGAGCTGGCAGCATTCTCACAGTTCGCTTCCGATCTGGACGATGCTACCCGTAAACAGCTGAACCACGGTCAGAAAGTGACTGAATTGCTGAAACAGAAACAGTACGAACCTATGTCTGTCGCACAACAGTCTTTATCACTGTTTGCAGCAGAACGTGGTTATCTGGAAGATGTTGAAATTTCAAAAGTTGTGCCATTTGAAGCGGCTTTATTAGCTTATGCCTCTCGTGAACATGCTGATTTATTGAAAGAAATCAACCAGACTGGTACTTACAACGAAGAAATCGAAGCGAAGCTGAAAGGCGTGCTAGAAAACTTCAAAGCGACTCAGTCCTGGTAATAACTATTCGGCCTAATAGTTAAACATTAGGCCGTCTGGTTCATGAGGAGAAGCAGAAATGGCCGGCGCAAAAGAGATACGTTCGAAGATCGCCAGTGTGCAAAACACACAGAAGATCACTAAAGCGATGGAGATGGTCGCCGCGTCGAAAATGCGTAAAACGCAGGAACGCATGGCAGCCAGCCGTCCTTATGCAGAAACCATGCGCAGTGTGATTGGTCACCTTGCGTTAGGGAATCTGGAATACAAACATCCATACCTCGAAGAGCGTGAAGTTAAACGTGTCGGGTACCTGGTTGTTTCGACCGACCGTGGTTTGTGTGGTGGTTTGAACATTAACTTGTTCAAAAAACTGCTGGCAGACATGAAAGAGTGGTCTGAAAAAGGTGTGCAGGTAGATTTAGCGCTAATCGGTTCTAAAGCCGCTTCATTCTTTGGCTCAGTAGGCGGGAATGTTGTTGGTCAAGTAACGGGTATGGGTGATGATCCAAAACTGTCAGACCTTATCGGTCCAGTCAATATCATGTTGCAGGCTTATGACGAAGGTCGTTTAGATAAACTGTATGTGGTGGCAAATAAGTTCATCAATACCATGGCTCAAGAGCCTAAAATTCTTCAGGTTTTACCATTACCACCAGGTGATGATGAAGAGCTGAAAGAAAAATCTTGGGATTATCTGTACGAACCTGATCCTAAGGCGTTACTGGATACTTTACTGCGTCGTTATATCGAATCGCAGGTTTACCAGAGCGTCGTAGAGAACTTAGCGAGTGAGCAGGCCGCCCGAATGGTTGCGATGAAAGCCGCTACAGATAACGGTGGTAACCTGATTAAAGAACTGCAATTGGTGTACAACAAAGCACGCCAAGCAAGCATTACTCAGGAACTTACAGAAATTGTGTCTGGTGCAGCCGCGGTATAACAGCTAGGTTTACGAATTACGTAGAGGATTCAAGATGGCTACTGGAAAGATTGTCCAGGTAATCGGCGCCGTAGTGGACGCCGAATTCCCTCAGGATAGCGTCCCTAAAGTATACGACGCTCTTGAGGTTATGAATGGTAAAGAAAAACTGGTGCTGGAAGTTCAGCAACAGTTAGGCGGTGGTATCGTTCGTTGTATCGCAATGGGTACATCAGACGGTTTAAGCCGTGGCTTAAAAGTTGAAGATTTAGGCCACCCAATTGAAGTACCAGTAGGTAAAGCAACACTGGGACGTATCATGAACGTTCTGGGTACACCTATTGATATGAAAGGTGATATTGCAACTGAAGAACGTTGGTCTATTCACCGTGAAGCACCAACCTACGAAGAGTTATCAAACTCACAAGAACTGCTTGAAACCGGTATCAAAGTAATGGACTTAATCTGTCCGTTTGCTAAAGGTGGTAAAGTAGGTCTGTTCGGTGGTGCGGGTGTGGGTAAAACAGTTAACATGATGGAATTGATCCGTAATATCGCGATCGAGCACTCAGGTTACTCTGTATTTGCTGGTGTTGGTGAGCGTACTCGTGAGGGTAACGACTTCTATCATGAAATGACAGATTCTAACGTTCTTGACAAAGTATCGTTAGTTTATGGTCAGATGAATGAGCCACCAGGAAACCGTCTGCGTGTAGCACTGACTGGTCTGACTATGGCTGAAAAATTCCGTGATGAAGGCCGTGACGTACTGTTATTCGTCGATAACATTTATCGTTACACTTTAGCCGGTACAGAAGTATCAGCACTGTTAGGTCGTATGCCATCAGCGGTAGGTTACCAACCAACATTGGCTGAAGAGATGGGTGTTCTGCAAGAACGTATCACTTCAACCAAAACAGGTTCAATCACCTCTGTACAGGCTGTATACGTACCTGCGGATGACTTAACTGACCCATCACCAGCAACAACGTTTGCTCACTTAGATGCGACAGTTGTACTGAGCCGTCAAATTGCTTCATTAGGTATCTACCCTGCGGTTGACCCACTGGATTCAACCAGTCGTCAGTTAGACCCACTGGTAGTTGGCCAAGAGCACTATGATGTCGCTCGTGGTGTTCAGTCTATCCTGCAACGTTATCAGGAACTGAAAGACATCATCGCTATCTTAGGTATGGATGAACTGTCAGAAGAAGATAAACTGGTTGTTGCGCGTGCGCGTAAGATCCAGCGCTTCCTATCTCAGCCATTCTTCGTTGCTGAAGTATTTACCGGTTCACCAGGTAAGTTCGTTTCCCTGAAAGACACTATCCGTGGCTTTAAAGGTATTCTGAACGGTGATTATGACCACCTGCCAGAGCAGGCGTTCTACATGGTTGGTACTATCGAAGAAGCAGTAGAAAAAGCTAAGAAGCTTTAATACGGCTGACGGGAGGTTGATATGGCCGATACATCGTTCCACCTGAAAGTTGTCAGCGCTGAAAAGCAGTTATATGACGGCGAAGTCAAACGAATTCAGGTAACTGGTAGCGAAGGTGAGCTCGGTATTTATCCGCAGCATACCCCGTTATTAACTGCCATAAAACCGGGCATGGTACGTGTCGTAAAAACATCGGGCGAAGAAGAGGTTATCTACCTTTCAGGTGGTATTCTCGAAGTTCAGCCGACAGGCGTCATTGTACTGGCAGATACAGCTATCCGTGGTCGTGATTTGGATGAAGCGAAAGCGTTGGAATCTAAGCGTAAAGCTGAAGAACACATTCAATCCTCTCATGGTGACGTTGATTATGCTCAAGCATCAGCAGAATTAGCCAAGGCGATTGCAAAACTACGTGTAATCGAACTGACTCGACGTTGATGTAAATAGGCAGTCTATGAATAAAAAAGCCAGTTGGTTCTTTGCTAACTGGCTTTTTTGCGTCATGAAATATTTTGTGTGACGAAATATGTAGTATTATTTGGCATAAACAGGTTTACTTGCCATTCTTTACGGGAGTTATCGGGTTAATTATGTCTAATTCAGCTAAAAGCGTTGTTATTCTTGCTGCGGGAAAAGGCACCCGCATGTATTCACAGTTACCTAAAGTTCTTCATAAACTTGCGGGTAAATCCATGGTTCAACATGTGATTGATACTGCAAAGTCATTAGGTGCTCAACAAACACACCTTGTCTATGGGCATGGTGGTGAACTAATGAAAGATAAATTAGGCTCACAACCTGTTAATTGGGTACTACAAGCAGAGCAACTAGGAACAGGTCACGCAATGCAACAAGCCGCGCCTTTCTTTGCTGATGATGAAGATATCCTGATGCTTTATGGTGATGTTCCACTTATTACCAAAGAAACGTTAGAGCGTTTAATTGACGTCAAACCAGAAGGCGGTATTGGTTTATTAACGGTTATTTTAGATAACCCAACTGGCTATGGTCGTATTGTTCGTGAAAATGGCGAAGTGACAGGCATTATCGAACAAAAAGATGCTTCTGAAGAACAACTCAAAATTACTGAAATCAATACCGGTATTTTAGTCGCCAATGGTGGTGATTTAAAACGTTGGTTAGGTAAACTCGATAATAATAATGCACAAAAAGAGTATTACATTACTGACATTATCGCGTTAGCGCATAAAGAAGGTCGTAAAATTGAAACGGCTCATCCTCGTCGCCATAGTGAAATGGAAGGTGTCAATAACCGTCTACAACTGGCTGCATTAGAGCGTATTTACCAAACCGAACAAGCAGAGCGCTTATTATTAGAAGGTGTTATGTTGCTTGATCCTGCTCGCTTTGATTTACGTGGCACATTAACTCATGGTAAAGATGTGGTGATTGATACCAACGTTATCATTGAAGGTAATGTGACATTGGGAAATAACGTTGAAATTGGTACAGGTTGTGTTCTAAAAAACTGTGTAATTGGTGATAATTCTATTATTAGTCCATATACGGTGATCGAGGATGCAAATTTAGCACAATCGTGTACGGTTGGCCCATTTGCACGCCTTCGCCCAGGTAGTGAATTAGCGGATAAAGCTCACGTTGGTAACTTTGTTGAGATGAAAAAAGCCAGCTTAGGTGTTGGCTCTAAAGCAGGTCATCTGACTTACTTAGGCGATACAGAAGTGGGAGCTAACGTTAATATCGGTGCAGGTACTATCACTTGTAACTACGATGGCGCGAATAAATTCAAAACCATTATTGGTGATGATGTCTTTATTGGTTCAGATACCCAATTAGTGGCACCCGTTACTGTTGCTAATGGTGCAACCATTGGTGCAGGAACAACACTCACTAAAAACGTGAATGAAAATGAATTAGTGATCAGCCGAGTTAAGCAAACTCATATCAGTGGATGGAAACGTCCAGTGAAGAAAAAACAATAATTTTAAGAGAAGGGCGTATATTTAATTAGCGCCCTTTTCTTGTACGCTATTATTCTAAAAACAAAAAATATCCCCACTTTCTACAATGGCTTGGGGAATAAACCAATCAGGTATAAGACATCCAAGTGCGAATAAACGCACAGTTTTAGGAATAACACAATGTGTGGAATAGTAGGTGCAGTTGCACAACGCGATATCGCTGAAATCTTAATTGAAGGCTTACGTCGCTTAGAATACCGCGGTTATGATTCTGCGGGTTTAGCGGTTGTGGATAATGACTGTAAAATGACACGTCTACGTGAAGCTGGCAAAGTACAAATGCTGGCTGAAGAGGCAGAAAAAACACAAGTGATTGGTGGTACAGGTATTGCTCATACACGTTGGGCAACACATGGTGAACCTTGTGAAGATAATGCGCATCCTCATGTATCGGGTACAATTGCGGTTGTACATAATGGCATTATCGAAAACTACCAAGAACTGAAAGCAGAATTAATTAAAAAAGGGTATCAGTTTGCATCTCAAACAGATACCGAAGTGATTGCTCACTTGGTAAACTGGGAACAGCGCCAAGGCGGTACGTTACGTGAAGTTGTACAACGCGTTATTCCTCAATTACGTGGTGCTTACGGTACTGTAATTATGGATAGCCGTACTCCAGAGTTATTAATCGCAGCTCGCTCTGGTAGTCCGCTGGTGGTTGGTCTTGGTGTGGGTGAAAATTTCCTTGCTTCTGACCAATTGGCATTATTGCCAGTGACTCGTCGCTTTATCTACCTTGAAGAAGGGGATATTGTTGAAATCACACGCCGTCATGTTCATATTTTCGATGTGAATGGCAATGAAGTTAATCGTGATACGATTGAATCTAACGTTCAATATGATGCGGGTGATAAAGGCGTTTATCGTCACTACATGCAAAAAGAGATCTACGAACAGCCTCTGGCGATTAAAAATACCCTTGAAGGTCGTTTAAAATCAGATTCGATTGATCTCAGTGAATTAGGCCCTAAAGCTGAAGAGATCTTATCTAAAGTTGAACACATTCAAATAGTAGCTTGTGGAACGTCTTATAATGCGGGGATGGTTTCTCGCTACTGGTTTGAGTCTTTAGCGGGTATTCCTTGTGATGTCGAAATTGCATCAGAATATCGCTACCGTAAACCGGCAACTCGCCGTAATAGCTTATTAATCACATTATCCCAATCAGGTGAAACAGCGGATACATTAGCGGCTCTGCGTTTATCTAAAGAGTTAGGTTATTTATCTTCTTTAGCTATTTGTAATGTGGCTGGCTCTTCTTTGGTTCGTGAGTCTGAATTTGTTTTAATGACTAAAGCTGGCGCTGAAATTGGCGTTGCATCAACCAAAGCATTTACAACACAGTTAACTGTTCTATTAATGCTGGTGGCATATATGGGACGAATTAAAGGTGTTGCAACACTAGAGCACGATGTTTCAACGGCATTACACGCATTACCAAGCCGTATTGAAAGCATGTTATCGAAAGATAAGGTGATTGAAGCGTTAGCTGAAGATTTCTCAGAAAAAAGCCATGCTTTATTCTTAGGTCGTGGCGACCAATACCCAATTGCGGTAGAAGGTGCATTAAAGCTAAAAGAGATCTCTTATATTCATGCAGAAGCTTATGCTGCGGGTGAATTAAAACATGGTCCATTAGCATTAATTGATGCGGATATGCCGGTTATCATTATTGCGCCAAATAACGAATTATTAGAGAAATTAAAATCTAATATCGAAGAAGTACGCGCTCGTGGTGGTTTACTGTATGTGTTTGCTGATCAAGACGCAGGCTTTGAAGAAAACGAAACGATGAAGTTAATTTCTTTACCGCATGTTGAAGAGCTGATCGCACCGATTTTCTATACCGTACCATTACAGTTGTTGTCTTATCATGTTGCCTTAATTAAAGGTACCGACGTAGACCAACCTCGTAACTTAGCTAAATCAGTGACTGTTGAGTAATATTATTTGATAGTCAATTGCTAATGTAGAAGAGTCATTAAAGTCTCATAATAAAATGGTGGCGATAACATTGTTACGCTACCATTTTTAAATCTAACATACTCCAAAATGTCTGTGGAAAAGAATCTGGTAGTTGTTGAACAGAGCAATGAGAACGTATTCATCGTTCAACTCTATATTTGATCTTTGTGATAGATCTACTCGTTATTAGCCACTTAAAAATTTATAAATCAAATTTAAATTTTCATAAAACTTTCATCATTGTCGCTTAATATCTAGTCAATCATCATAATTTGGCGTGGTAAGCGATATGTTACAGTTCACTACAAACTCACAAAATGGCTCAATGCCACATATTCGTGTAGAAAATATTCAAAAAAGATTTAATCAGTTTATTGCTCTAGATGGTGTTTCTTTAGATATTCAACAAGGCGAGTTAGTTTGCCTATTAGGGCCTTCTGGATGTGGCAAAACCACATTATTACGTTGTATTGCCGGATTAGAAACGCAAGATCACGGTAATATCTTTAATTACGATAACAACATCTCACACCTTCCACCACAAGCCCGTGATTATGGGATCTTATTTCAGTCATATGCATTATTTCCTAACCTGACGGTACAGCAGAATATTGCTTATGGTTTAGCAGGTCAGCCTCGTAATGTGATTAAAAATCGCGTTAATGAAATGCTTGAGCTCGTTGGTTTACAAGACCGAAAGAAAAAATACCCAGGAGAATTATCTGGCGGTCAACAACAGCGAGTGGCGCTCGCTCGTGCTTTGGCACCAGCCCCTTCTTTACTCTTACTGGATGAGCCGATGTCGGCATTAGATGCACAAGTGCGTGAACATTTGTGTGTTGAACTACGTAATTTACAGCAAAGCTTAAATATTACTACATTAATGGTCACTCATAATCAAGATGAAGCCATGTTGATGGCCGATAGGATAGCCGTTATGAATAACGGTAAGGTTGAACAGTATGGCAGTAGTGAAGAGATTTACAACCATCCACAAACGCCATTTGTTGCGGAGTTTGTAGGAAAAGGCAACTGGTTACCTTTCAATAGAAATCAGCATGGTGAGGCGATGATTGGCTCACGAGAAGTCCAATTAAAACATGCTGCGATACCTCATAACCAAGGGCGTATCTTTTGTCGACCTGAATCAATTGAAATTAATCCGATACAAAACAAACATAATCAATACGACGCCAATGTACAAAATGTGGTGTTTTTGGGGAGTCGTTGCATTATGAAGTTTGAATTAGACCATTTGCCGGGGCATTTATTACAAGCTGAGGTATCTGCTGCTGAGCTACATCGTATTCAAAACGGTAAAGTGAAAGTGACCTTACCAGCTAACGAACTACACATATTTGCGTAAGGTGGCTAGATAATGTCAGTGATAGTACCTACCAAATCTATTAATCGTTTAGATAGTTTTTTTGTTGCTGGTGGTAAGCTATTTATTATTTGCTTACTTACACTTGGCGTTTTATTGCCTTTATTAGCCATTTTCTGGCGTGGTTTTAGTCCTGATATATCACAAGGCGGTGGTTTTCAGGCTGCAATAAACTTGTTCACTAGTGCTCATTTTCTGTGGTTAGTTGGTAATAGTATTAGCGTTTCGCTAAGTGTTGCTGTTATTACGGTGCCACTGGCTTACCTGTTTGCTTATGCTTTACATCGCACCTTGATCCCCTTCAAATCATGGTGGCGTGGAATATCACTATTACCCTTACTTGCTCCCTCTATGCTACCAGGCATTGCATTGGTCTATCTATTTGGGAATCAAGGGCTATTACGTAGCTTACTTCCAGATAGTATTTATGGCTATTGGGGGTTAGTGTTTGGCGAGGTGATCTACACTTTTCCCCATGCACTTATGATCTTACTCTCCGCGTTATCTATGTCTGATGCTCGTTTATTTGATGCTGCATCTAGCTTGGGCGCTTCTTCTTGGCGCACTTTTCGTAGTGTCACTTGGTCATCGAGCAGACACGGGATCTTCGCTGCACTGTGTTTGGTATTTACGTTAACTATTACTGACTTTGGTATTCCGGTTGTAGTCGGAGGAGATTATCAAGTACTGGCGTTAGAAGCCTATAAAGCAGTACTTGGTCAGCAACAATTTGGTCGCGGTGCCTTAATTGGTATGTTGTTATTATTGCCTGCATTGTTGACCTTCAGTGTCGATGTTTGGTTACGTAAACGCCAACGTGATGCAATGAGTTCGCGCGCTCAACTCTATTTACCAAAAGCTAATTTTCAGCGTGACACGCTTTATCTAATATTTGTGATGCTGATCTGTGCACTATTTTTACTGGTATTTGGTACGGCGGTTTACTCCTCGTTTATTCAGTTCTGGCCTTATAACTTATCGTTTTCGTTACGTCACTATAACTTTGAAGGATTACCCGGTGGTTGGTTAGCTTATACCAACAGTATTATTTTGGCATTTTTCACCGCGACTATCGGCAGTTTGCTGATCTTTATGGGGGCTTACTTAATAGAAAAAACCGCTTCCCACTCTTGGCTTAACAATTTGCTACGTATGCTAAGTTTTGTACCGATGGCCGTTCCTGGGTTGGTGTTGGGATTAGGGTATGTATTTTTCTTTAATTTGCCAAATAATCCACTTAACTTTTTATACGGCAGTATGACGTTATTAGTGTTGTGCTCCATTGCACACTTTTTCACTACCGCCTATATGACGGCAAATACTGCACTGCGCCAGTTAGATAAAGAATTTGAGGCGGCTTCATTATCATTAAAAGCACCTTTATATCGTCACTTTTGGCGGATCACCATTCCTCTTTGCTTACCTGCATTATTAGATATTTATCGTTATCTATTTGTTTCTGCTATGACAACCGTTTCCGCAGCGATCTTCCTTTATAGTCCAGACACTATTTTAGCCGCGGTTGCGGTATTGAATATGGATGATGCAGGCAATATTGGTGGCGCGGCGGCTATGTCGACATTGATTTTAACCACCTCGGCAGGGGTATCGATATTGTTATCTATTGCTTCCAAAGGTGTTATTCGGCGTACACAAGCATGGCATCAGCGTGAAGCTAAGCCATAAATTTAAAGATCCAATACTCTCACATAGCAATACTAGGAAAATCGCATGATGTTAAAAAAACTGATACTTGCCACCAGCTTATTATTCTCTGCGGGGACGGTCTTTGCGGCGACTGAAATTACGGTATACACCGCAATAGAAAGTGAACAATTACAAGCTTATAAACAAGCACTTGAGGCTAAATATCCTGATATAAAAATAAAATGGGTAAGAGATTCAACTGGTATTATCACCGCTAAATTATTAGCAGAAAAAGATCGTCCTCAAGCTGATATTGTGTGGGGATTAGCCGCATCAAGTTTAGCGATATTAAAAGCGCAAAATATGCTTGAGCCTTATGCTCCGGCGCAATTAGATAATATTGATGTGAAATTTCGTGATAGCAATAATCCACCAACTTGGGTTGGTATGGATGTATGGGCGGCAACCATTTGCTACAACACCATAGAAGCAAAAAAATTAGGGTTATCTAAACCTGCTTCTTGGCAAGATCTTACTAAGCCAGAGTACAAGGGCAAAATCGTGATGCCAAATCCGGCATCATCAGGAACTGGATTTTTAGATGTCAGTGCTTGGTTACAACTATTTGGTGAACAAGATGGATGGGCATATATGGATAAGTTGCATCAGAATATTGGTCAATATGTTCATTCTGGCTCTAAGCCCTGCAAAATGGCCGCATCGGGTGAATACCCGATAGGCATATCCTTTGAATATCCGGCGATCCAATTGAAACGACAAGGGGCACCACTGGAAATCATATTACCGCAAGAAGGATTAGGTTGGGATATTGAAGCAACAGCCATCATCAAAGGCACTAATAAGCTAGATGCAGCGCAAAAATTGGCTGATTTCTCCACCACAGAGGAAGCCATGAAACTTTACAGTGCTAATTTTGCCGTATTAGCCAATACCAATGTGCCAGTAAGCCAAACAGAATTACCTAGTGATTATGCCCAACGTTTAATAAAAAATGATTTTATTTGGGCCGCTGAAAAACGCGACACCATCTTAAACGAATGGCGTAAGCGCTATGACGGTAAGAGTGCAAAATAATTATTTTTACTTCATTCATTTATGGATAGGGCGCGGTGCGCTCTATCTTGTTTAGGGTGTCATATGAAATTTGATATTGCTATTATTGGTGCGGGTATTATTGGTTTATCTCATGCGTATGCTGCGGCTCAGCGAGGTTTACGCGTTGCTATTTTTGAGCGTAGTTACACGCCTGTGGGAGCTTCTGTACGTAATTTCGGTCACGGATTAATTTTGGGTCAAGCGCCGGGTAAAATGCTAGATTTAGCGAAAAATAGCCGTGAGATTTGGGCAAATATGGCCAAACAAGCTAAGTTTTTAGCTCGCCAAAAAGGGACTTACCTCTTAGCGCGTACGCAGTCTGAACAAGCTGTTCTTGAAGCCTTTGTCGATGGTCGAGCTAAAACCTATGGCTATGATTGTGAATTACTTTCTAAACCACAATTAGCGACGGTTTATGGTGGACAATTACAACACCATCGCGCGGCGTTACATGGCAAAGAAGATCAGGTGCTGTTTTCACGAGAAGCCATTCCACAGTTGGTGGCTTATCTAGACAGTTTAGCTAATGTGAATAGCTATTTTTCAACATTAGTACGGGATATTGATATTGATACAGGAACATTGATCACCAGCAATGGAACATTTTGTGCAGAGAAAATTGTTGTCTGCTCAGGGCACGATTACCAAACATTGCTGGCTGATGAAATAAAAAAACTTGATCCGATAGTTTGTCGCTTGCAGATGTTGCGAGTGACCCCAGAGCAAAATATGGGATTAGAGCATGCGCTCATGACAGGGTTAAGTTGCACTCACTATGGGGCATTTGCTGATTTACCTGAAGCGCAGGCTTTAGCGAAAGAAATTAAAGCGCAATCACCATTACTTGAGCAGTATGGTATTCATTTATTAATTACCCCGACCCCTTATGGCGATCTTATTATTGGTGATTCACACGAATATAGCTTAGATGCACAGCCTTTTAACAGTGAAGAGGTTGATAACCTCTTGATTGAGTTAGCTGAGCACACATTAGGTTGCTCGATCCAAGTAAAAGAGCGTTGGCAGGGGGTCTATGGGGCAAAAGGAAAAGAGCCGATTTCGATTTTAACGCCGAGTGAAAAAGTCACCGCAGTATTGATGCGCACGGGGTTAGGAATGAGTGTCGGGCCCGGTTTAGGAGAGCAAAACATCCGTCAAATTTTTGATTAGCTCCTTTTGGGGATATAAAGAGATTGTTTGATCCTAACGATCACTTTACGAATCGACGCAAAAAGAGATGTTTATTATTTACACATCTCTTTTGAAATAACATATTCATTTGGTGTAACAGTAGATGACTTATAACATCTATAATAGCCTTTAGAGGTTAAATCGAGACCGATATAAATTGAAAAGAAAAAGCTAAATAATATCCATTTTACAGGTTCTATTTTAACCATAACTAATTTTTACCCACTGAGAAAAATGAACTTGGAAGCTAAGAAAAGTCAGATATAGAAAGAATATTAATATTAATAAAAAACAAAATATAGAAATATAAAAATTTTTGAGTGTTATTTTTATATAAAAGAAAACTTAGAAATTTTCTTATATTTGCTTTAAAAGAAAAAATTATCACAGAAGAGGTCTGTTGTAAGTAAAGCTAGATTTAATGTCAATTGATTTATATTATCTATCTACTAATTACGCCCATTAATCCTTTATTGGGCGTTGGTATTAGATAATAGTTACGGCTTTTGATTATTAGCGAGTCGCTGATTAATATCTTCTATCACCGCGGGTAAATCGGCAACAGTATCAATAATATAATGAGCACCTGCGATACGGAGTTTATTTTCTGCAATGCGCTTACGGCTTTCTATTTCTGCTTGTTCCATTGTTTGGTATTGTTCAAAGGTGGCACCAAACTCATTGCCTGAAACAGATAACCCGACAGTCCACATACCCGCATTTAGCCCTTCGGCAATACCTGTTACCGCATCATCGACTTTAACGCAGTGCGCTACAGACATCACGCCAAGTTCAATCACATTCTTTAATGCCATCCACGGGCCAGGGCGAGAGCCGGCGGCAATTTCATCGCTAGCAACCACACAATCAGGCTGATAACCATATTTAGCGGCTTCGGGCACTAATACATCCATCACGGCTTTAGGATAACCAGAGCAAGAGCCGATTTTAATCCCTTGTGCTTTAATGGTGGTGATTGCCTCAAGTACTCCCTCTATCGGTTTAGCAAAATGTACCACTTGTGCAATTTGTAAAGGCATAAAGGTGTGATAGATATGCTGTGCATCTTCTTCACTTGGCTCGTTACCAAATTGCGCGATCCAGCGAGTGTGAATATTAGGCTGGTTAAGTAACGTACGAATATGATCGATTTTACCCATTCCCATAGGGCCACGAGCTTCTGATAAACTTATTTTAAAGTTAAAGGCTTGAGCAAAAGCATCGACAAAAATTTGAGTGGGTGCAAAAGAGCCAAAATCTACCACGGTACCAGCCCAATCTAAAATCACTGCTTCAACTGATTTATTCATATGTTTAGACCTACTATGTGAAATCACTAAAAATGGCGAAATGGGGAGAACGTAGAACATTCAACCTTAAAAAATGCGTCATTGTGATGTCAATTTTAGAGGGGATTTATGACATAGGTATGTCATAACAATAAATACGATAGTGAAAGTGGGTTAGTTCTCAAAGTCATATACGAAAAAAAGTAAATAAAACTAATATAAAAAACGATATTAAGATCATAATGTAACGAATAAAAAGAGAGTGATTGTTTTTTATTAATCAATAAACTTTATTAGATAAGATAAAATATCTTTTATTATCATGAATATTTTATATTGTATGATAATTTTATTACCGAGTTTTATCGTGTTATTCTTTTTTAAAATAAAATTGATAATAAATATTTTTATTTTAATAAGAGAGCAATTTTTCTTAATTTAGTCTGTTTGAAGGTTATTTTATTGTTTTTATTGTTTTTTTGATAAGAAATAGTTTGGTTTTATTTTTGTTTTTTAGGTTTTATCAAAAAATAAATAAAATTTATTTAAAATAATTCTCTCTAAAAATAAGATAAAACAGTAAAAAGTATTTTATCTTTAACCTCTTTTTTATTTTTTAATGATCACATTATATTTAGATTGTTTTATCTATTCCTATCATGTTACTTCTAGCAGATCTTATTCTATTTAATTAATTGTTATTATGATTTTAAAAAATGGATGCAATAATATTAAATATATGTAAGGTTTAATGTGATGTTATTGATAAATAAATCCACATTTTATTTTAATGCTAATGCTTTTTATCAAGCATTTTATTGCAGTTGATAAAGGCTATCTTGATTTAAATATCTAGCTAAAAAAGACAAATTATAATTACAAGAGGTAAATCAAATGCAAAACACAATTAATTCACAATACGGTGAAATGGTTGATTTTTTGAAAGAATTAGTGAACACAGAAAGTGGCTCTTATGATAAAGAAGGGGTTGATGCAGTCGCTGATCTTTTAATTCAACGTTATGAAAAACTAGGTTTTGTTGTTGAAGTATTTGAAAATGAAAAACTAGGAAATAACTACCGCTTAGTTCATAAAGATGCCACTGATCCGCAAATCTTCATTGCGGCACATTTAGATACCGTCTTCCCTAAAGGAACTGTGGCAGCGCGTCCATTTAGTATCGAAGGTAGTCGTGCTTATGGCCCTGGCGTTATTGATATGAAAGCGAGTCATGTTCTGACTTATTACGCTATTAATGCACTTATGCAATCAGGCAATAATGCTTATAAGAATGTTGAAATTTTTCTAAATTGTGATGAAGAAATTGGCTCAAAAACTTCTCGTGGCCTGATTGAACAGTATGCCAAGAATAAATCTTATGCCTTAGTGATGGAGCCCGCTCGTGCCAATGGAGCGATTGTTAGTGCGCGTCGAGGTGTGGGAACTTATGAACTTTTAATTGAAGGTAAAGCATCTCACTCCGGTATTGCGCCAGAAGCAGGAATTAGTGCCATTCAAGAGCTTTCATACAAAATTCAGGCACTACATGCGCTTTCTCGCCATGATGAAGGTCTTTCTGTCAATGTCGGACTGATTTCTGGTGGTACATCAGTCAATACCGTTGCACCTAATGCTCGTGCTGAGATTGACGTTCGTATTTCAACCGATGAGCAAGGTGTTGAAATTGATAAGCTTGTAAGAGAAGTATGCAGTAAACCTATCTTAGAAGGGATTAAGCTAACACTTAATGGCGGTATCAATCGCC
Organism: Proteus sp. TJ1640; assembly: GCF_003144445.1. Taxonomy (NCBI): domain Bacteria; kingdom Pseudomonadati; phylum Pseudomonadota; class Gammaproteobacteria; order Enterobacterales; family Morganellaceae; genus Proteus; species Proteus sp. TJ1640. The sequence goes on along the minus strand of NZ_PENY01000001.1, from coordinate 194,129 downwards.
CTCCAATGGTTAAAACACCTGAAAGTGGTGCATTAATTGACATCATCAAAGAGCAAGCCCGTCTGCTTGATTTTGATATTGAAGATATTTCAACTGGTGGTGGTTCTGATGCTTCTTTTACCGCCGGAGTTGGCACGCCAAGTGTAGATGGCTTAGGCCCTATCGGTGGTTATCAACATAGTGATAAAGAGTATCTCGATTTACCGTCATTGACCGAAAGAACGGTGCTATTTGCCAATATTTTAAAGCGCTTGTCTCAATAAGGTGAATGTATGGATAAGAATAAAAAAATAAAATGGGCTATGCCTGATGCTTTTATTATTATTTTTGGCATCGTTATCTTAGCCGCTATTGCGACTTATTTAATCCCTGCAGGAACTTATGAACGTGAAACAGTTAATGGGCTAAATCGTGTTGTACCAGGTAGTTTTGGTTATGTTGATCAAAATCCAGCCTCATTAATGGATATTTTCTATGCTATCCCTGTGGGATTAAAGCAGTCAGCAAGTATTATTTTTCTGATCTTTATGATTGGTGGTGCGATTGCTATTTATGATAGAACACGCGCTATTGATTCAGGGATTAATGCATTAATTGTCAAAACAAAAGGTAATTACCAAGCGCTGATTATTACCGTTGCATTTATATTTGGGATGCTTTCATCATTAGGATTGGCCGCAAACGCAGTTATTGCTTTTATTCCAATAGGAATAGCCCTTTCGCGTTCGATGAAATTAGATGCCATAACGGGGGTTGCTGTTGTTTACCTCGGATATTATGCAGGAAATGCTGTCGGCGTTTTAGATCCTACTATTTTAGGTACAGCACAAACGTTAGCTGAAGTACCTTTATTTTCAGGTGTAATTTTTAGAATTGTATTATTCTCAGTTCTGATTATGGTCACTATTGCTTATATTGTTTGGTATGCAAGACGTATCGCTAATAATCCAACCAAAAGCTATATGTATGGACTAGCAACTGATGATCCTGATTATGATGCCCATAAAGATCAAACAATGGACGGCAATTTCTCTTTAATGCAGAAATTGAGTCTAGTGGTTTTTATTGCATTTATTGGATTATTTTTATACGGAGCATTTGAATATAAGTGGGGAATTGAGCACTTATCTGCCATCTTTATTATGATGAGTATTGTCGTTGCTGCGATGTTTAAAATTGCGCCTAATGACTACATTAAAACCTTTATGAAGGGTGCTCAATCCTTAGTTTATGGTGCATTAGTCGTCGGTATTGCAAGAGCCGTGATTGTTATTTTAGATGAAGGACGTGTGCTGGATTCTATTGTTCAAGCCACATTAGTTCCATTACAGCAAACTTCTCATTTTTGGGGAGCTCAGTTACTTTATTTCTTTAATTTATTATTCAATTTATTAGTAACATCAGGAACTGGACAAGCTTCTATTGTGATGCCAATCATGGTACCTATCTTAGATATCTTGGATCTAACTCGCCAAACAGGTGTTTTGATCCTTAAATTAGGTGATGGATTTACTAACATTATTACACCAACATCTGGCGTATTAATGGCAGTATTGGCGGTAGGTAAAGTGCCTTGGACTCGTTGGGTTAAATTTGTTTTTCCTATTTTAATGATTTGGGTAGTGATAGGTATGGCTGCGATTGGTATTGCAACAGCAATTAATTATGGTCCAGTCTGATTTATAAGATAATCATAAAACCACCTGTAAAATGGGTGGTTTTATGTGTCTGGCTAAAGCCTTAATAAAACGCTGTCTGTAAACTGAATATAGGCAGAGGAAAATAGCTAGTTGTAAGACTTAAATAGAGATTGGTTACCTGATTTATCAAAGGCGATAACTTGGTAAGGCTCTTTGTAATCCCCCGCATACATACCTAAACTTCCCGCAGGCATTCCTGCTACCGCAATACCGGATTTAGATTTATTCACTAAGTCAATATTTTTTAAGCTATCAACAGGGATATGTCCGACTAAATCTTTACCTTGATAAGTCGCAAAGTGGCAACTTAATAAATTATTTGGTACACCTGCTTGTTGATATTTTTTCATTAATTGTGTTTCTGAAACAATATTCACTTTGACGTTAAAGCCAGCTTCTTTCACACCATCAGCCCATAAAGTACAGCATCCGCAACTTTCTGTTTTATATACCTCAACAACATTATGATTAGAAGCATACGCTGTACTTGTAAAAGCAGAGATTGCAATGATAGAAGGCAGTAATAATTTTTTCATTGTTCATTCCTTTCATTAAGTTGATAGGCGAAACAATAATCTTTCCCCCTACGGGAAGGTCAATTTAATAAAGGTATAAACACGTAGAGTTTTGTAAAAGAATATTTATAGAAAACAAAGGTATAAAGAATACTTTGTGTATCTTTCTTTATGTTTTTATAGAGGATATTACTGGATATAAAAAGAAAAATAAAAAGCTAATATATTGAAATATATTAGCTTTTTAAATAATCAGGATGTTTAATGTAAAGATAAATTATTTGATAATGGTAATTTGTTTTACATCGATCTCAGTACTTGTCCACTCTTTATCAACTTTACCTTCAATTCTGACGGTATTATCTGGGGTGACTGTCTGTCCACGCCATCTTTTATTATCAATATCTACATTGATACCACCGGTGCTATCTTCAAAAACATACAGCTCATCACCAATTTTTTTGGTAATTTTGCCCGTTAAGATAACCCAAGTATCATCAGAAAGATCTTTGGCTTTTACAACGGTGGTTTCGCTAATTGAAGGGCCTTTAAATCCCCCTTGATCTGCACTTGATTGGATAGTGCCTTGAGGAGAAACAAAGCCACCATTATTATGAGAGGTTGTATTGGCTTGAGATGCAAAAGCCAACGTACTACCAATTAATAATACTAGAATTTTTTTCATAACAAACTCACTTATAGGTTAATAATTCAACTAATTAATGTATTAGATTTTATTTCACTTTAATGTATAAAACCGCATATTAAGGTAAATTTCAGTATTAATATATCAACTGATTGATATTACTCTTAAAATTATAGTTCTTTATTTTTCTTTGTGTTTTTTATTGATATAAGCATCTATCACTAAATACTTCTTTTCTCTAAGTTAAATCCACTGGTTATTTCCCATTAGGATCAGTGTAGGCTGTTATTCAAAAATATACCCTGCAAGATCATTGTTTTTAGATGTATTACCTCTTATCATCCAGCGCCTTCAAATTTTTTTTAATTTTCCCCTATTATTTTTAGAGGTTTTATGACTAACGAACGCATTGCCAATCCGGGTCCATTAGGTTTAATGGGTTTTGGTATGACAACGATTTTGTTGAATATACATAATGCTGGTTTTTTCCCAGTAGTCTCCGTCATTATGAGTATGGGAATTTTTTATGGTGGGATCGCTCAAGTTATTGCTGGTATTTTTGAGTTCAAAAAAGGCAATACTTTTGGTGCAACCGCATTTACCTCTTATGGTTTCTTTTGGGTAACATTGGTAGGAATTTGGTTATTACCCGTGATGGGCTTAAGTGAGCCAACAACACCTCTCTTTTTGGGCGTATTTTTAGCGCTATGGGGAATTTTTACCTTTTTCATGTTTATTGGCACCTTAAAAGCTAATCGAGCACTCCAATTTGTTTTTTTAAGCCTGACAATTTTATTTGCTTTGCTGGCAATCGGAAATATCACAGGTAATGCTCTAATTTTAAAAATTGCAGGTTTTGAAGGTATTATTTGTGGTGCCAGCGCTTTTTATCTGGCAATGGCTGAAGTATTAAATGAGATGTATGGCAGAACAATACTGCCAATTGGTCATAAATAATCGTTTTATAGAGAAGTGGCTATTTAGCCACTTCTACTACTTGGCTTTTACGACGAATTAGCTTTCTTGCGCACCATGCATAAAGTAATCCTGCAACCACACCTGCAATATGTGACTCAGTCGATACACCTAATTGGCCTGGAATTAACCCATAGGCCATTGATCCATAATAAAATAAAACGAAAAGGGCAATGACAATATCGATAATTTTACGTCGAGTAAAAGCGTGAGCAATCAATAAAGACCATAATCCAAAGATCCATCCACTTGCACCAACGTGAATAGCACTTCGTCCAAAAATCCAAACTAATAAACCACTTACGATAATAATAAATATGCTGGATAACACATATTCTCGTAGAGATTGTGTCATAGATAAAAAGCTAAGAATAAGAAATGGGAGTAGATTACTAAATAGATGAGACCAAGATCCATGGATGAAAGGCGCGATAAAAATACCCATTAAACCTTCACCCGTTCTTGGAATAATACCCCATTGAAGAAGAGATATGGAAAAGAGTGAGTTAATAAGTTGAAGTAAGACTAATATGATAGTTAACCCGCCAAGAAAGGAGAGTCTTTTTTTAAACCAAACTTTATCCATAATGGTAGCCTTAATAATGTGATGACGCTGATAAAACGCTATAAATAGAAGAGCCCTTAATAAAAAAGAAGAAGGCTCTTTTTTATTTATCAGTCTAATAAATTAAGGCAAGCAGCTCCACGAGCGCCACCTGCATCACCATGACGAGCTTTTTCTATTAATGGAATTTGTGCATTTCCGTAAACACAGTGTGAGAGATATTCAGGTAATAGCTCATACAGTGCGTTAAATTGTGATAGTCCACCACCAATAACAACTAAATGAGGGTCAAGTACCGTAAGAATATTGCTAAGGTAAATCGCAAGTACTTTCATATAGCGATCGACATGCTCTTGAGTCTTTTTATCGCCCGCATAATATTGCTCAACAATATCAACCGCTCTTTGTGGTGCATCATTGAAGGCTTTATACATACGTTCAAAACCACGGCCTGATAAATAGGTTTCAAAACAGGCTTTTTTACCACAACCACAAATAATTTTTGGCATCGTTTCGCCGATCACGTTATCTGCATCCACATTCAGATTCATATGACCGATTTCCCCAGCAATCCCATTCTTGCCAGACAAGACTTTACCATCAATAACAAAACCACCACCCACGCCAGTTCCTAATATGAGACCTAGTACAGAAGGGTAATGACGAAATTCAGGATCCCAAGCTTCCGATAAGGCAAAACAGTTAGCATCATTTTCAACTTTAACGGGTCTATTGAGTATATGCGAGAGATCGTGAACCATAGGCTTATATTTAGCTGCTGGAACATTAGTAGTAAATACGGTTCCTTCTTTAGCATTCACAATACCAGGAATACCAACCCCCACCTTTCCCTTATAACCTAATTCATTGTCAGCTTCTAAAGTCAGTTCTTTAAAAACATTCAATAATGCTTGATAGTCGTTTTTAGGTGTTGGAACACGCTTCTGCCATACTTGAGTGAGATCTTTATCAAAAACGGCAAGCTCAATTTTGGTGCCGCCCATATCAAAACCATAATACATATCAGTCTCTTAATTATTCTGTAAATATTATTTATAGCAACGACAAGGTTGTCGTTACGTGGTCATTTCTATTTCAGTCAATACTTAAGTTATCTCTACTGCTTATATACACTAGGTTAAAGAAGAACAGTGATTGGTGACAGTTGAGTTTTCTTTATCTATTGATGACTACTTTCAATCAAAATACTACGTACTTTCATTAGAGCAAAACCTAATAAATTTAATCCTTTCCAAAGAAGGGGATTGTTAATCTCGTTGTCTTGCTCACTTAAACCGACCCCCCATATTTTATCAACAGGGCTTGCTTCAACAAGCACTCGATTGCCTGTTGAAATCAGAAAGTTACCGAGTTCTTTATTTTGGGAAAACTTAGCGATATTGGCACGAATAACAATATCCATACGGTGTTGCTCCCAAATATCTTGATCAAATCCTTTTACTTCTCTGCCTAATGCTTTTGCTGAGCCTGGATTAGATGCAGTAATAATGCGCTTTCTGACGTCTATATCATTAAATAGCTTCGCTTTTTCAGCCATCATATAGTGCTCAGCGCTGGCATAACGCACATCATCTAATATAAAAGGTGCTGGATACCATTGGCTAAAGCAACTTTTTGTGATGTCATTACCTTTACTTTGGTGTCCCCAAAAGTAGATGTACTTTATTTTCTTTCCTGCACGAAATTCTTTTTTTAATTGTTCTAAATCCATCTTTTTTCCCATTATGTTGAATATTCCTAATTCACATAATAAAGATAGCATAGAAGTAAAGAAGGATTGAGTGCCTTTTTGCGATTCTGTGAGTAGGTGAAGCGATTCCGCTATTTTGATTTATTCTTATTAAATTTATCTTAATTTGATTGGCTTTTTTTAATAACAAATAAACTTTAATCTATGATCTAAGAATAATTTATTTAATGATATTTATGCTAAGGTTATCCTAATAGCTTGATAGTATTATTAATATAATTTCTCATCAATGATAGGGTGGATAAATGAAAGTTTCAGCACGCAATCAGTTAGTCGGTAAAGTTGTTGATATTATTGAAGGTGCCGTTAATAGCGAAGTGATTTTATCTTTAGCACACGGTGAGAAACTAGCGACAATCATCACCAAAGAAAGTTGTGAAAGCTTAAATATTAAAAAAGATGGTGAAGCTATTGCCATTATTAAAGCGCCGTGGGTTGTATTAGCACTGCCTGATTGCGGTTTAAATTTCTCTGCGCGTAACCAATTTGCAGGAAAAGTGACTCAAATCGTACAAGGTGCGGTGAACTCTACTGTTCATTTAGAAACGGCGAAAGGTTTAGCACTGACTGCGGTTATTACCAATGAAAGCTTACAAGAAATGAAATTGGCAAAAGGCAGTGATGTTTTAGCATTAGTAAAAGCATCAAGTGTGATTGTGGCAACACGCAAATAATTGTACGTTTGTTTCTTGAAATAAAAAAGAGGCTAAATAGTTAGCCTCTTTCTTTTTGATATTACTTATCTTTTTGGATTTATCATCCCGATCATCGTTTATTCAAGTAATAATAATTAATTATCTGTATTGCCTGCAATTTTCAGTTTGTCATAGATATAATTTTTATAACTGTTAACTAATTTCTCATCTTCACAGTCATTTAATTTACCTTCACATAAGTGGCGCATTTGAATATTTGCTTTGTAGAAAGGAGATAATGGCAAACGAGCGCGCTCTAAGATCATGCCACCTAAGAAGCTAATATCAGTTAATTCACCCGTTGTTATTGGTGCACCTTGCGATAGGTTATCTCTTAAGGCGAACTGAGTAATATATGCAGGGTTATTAAAAGGTGACTGATAATTTTTGAGCTCAATATTGGGTTGATGATCACCAAAATAGAGGAACATCGTCGGTTTTTCTCTTTGGGCGACAAAATTAGAGAAATCTTTAATTGCCGGATCACTGGTGATGATTTTTTCCATATAGTGGCTAAATTTGCCTGGTGCATTACTGCTTTCTGTATGGCCTGTAATTTGGTACATATCTCTGTGTGATTCATCATAAGGGCCATGCTCATACATGGTTAATGAGAATATAAACAATGGCTTGTCAGTACGCTTTTTTAGTACCTCTTCAACGTAACCCAGCATATCTGCCGTCGATATTTTCCAGAGGTTTTCTTCTAATGTTCCCGGATAACCCAGCTCTTGAGGTTGAATGATTTCATCAATTCCCATTTTTTCATAAGCGTAACCGGCATGGTAAGCACTACGATTAAATGGAGTCAGTAAAACGGTGTAATAACCTTCGGCTTTTAGTTGACGGAATAAACTCTCATTAAGATTATCGACAACAAAATAGAATACCGAGTTTTTACGTGCACCAAAATCATCCGTATTTAACCCTGTTAATACAGAAAATTCAGAAAGCCAAGTACCACCACCAAAGGTTTGTACACGTAAAGGGCTTTGTGCACTGACACCTTCATCTTTTTGAAACATAAATAAATCAGGCAGTGTAACATCGGTATCAAATTGATAAATATCAGGATTAACCGTCGATTCTTGTAATAAAACGACAATATCAGGTTTTATGTCTGTCTGTGTTTCAGGCAATACGGTTTTGTTCGCTTGTTCCAGAAAGTAATCCGCATTTTCATTGAAATAAGGAGGATGGTACGCCGTTTGGTAGCCAGACATGATTAAATTAGTCACAGTACCTCGTCCTCCTGGAAGTGTACCCTCCCATTCAGCTTGCCACTTTTCTACGGTGAAATGGATTGTAGTAAATCCAATGGCCATTAAAAGTAAGCCACTGATACGCAAGCTTGGGCGTGATTTTTGGGAAAAATGCCAAGCAATAGACATATTGATAAGAAGCCATATTAGCATCGCAATCAATGCAACACCGGCTTCCCAATAATGGCCTAATGTCCCTAAATTAGAGCTATCAAAAGCCAAATCAAAGTCAGAGAACATTAATGTTTCTTTGTAATAATGGACTTTGAGTTGATTAATAAACTTAGTTATAACGAAGAGGGTGCCAGTGGTAATAGCTGAAAATAAGATACGAGCTGATAAAATAAAGCAAAGAGAAAAAAGAATAAAATAAGCACCGACTGAAATAAGTGCAGTATAAATAAACGTTGCTTTCTCAAAAACAATAAAAAATGAGGCAATAAGAATAAGTGCAAGATAAGCACTTCCTAAATATTTTTTCATATCTCTTCCGAGTATAGCTATAAAGAATAAAGGGGATATTTTACAAAAATTGTAGGCGATAATCTTAAATAGGCTAAATAACTTTATTTAGCCTAAGTTAACATCTGTTTTTAGAATAAACCTTTGTCTCGTAAAATATGAAGATCTTTTTTACGACGAGTAAAACCAGTACGGTCAAAATACTCTAAGATTTGTACTGCTAACTTACGCCCAACAGATAACTCATCACGAAAGTCCGCGGCAGTGACACTACCATTACTCTCATTATATTTCACAATGATAGATGCAAATTTTTCCATTGATTGGTGTGTATAGTAGCGGTCGGCAATAATTGGAATAATTAAACCTAATTGTGCCGCTTTACGTAATAATGAGCGGATCACTTTCTCATCATTTTTCATTTCATTGGCGAGATCACGCACCCACCAAGGTTCAGATTGCTCAAAATAGAGTTTAGCATGTTGCCATAGCGCATCTTGTTCTGGTGAAAAAGCAAGACCATGGGTGGGGAGGTGAAGCCAACCGCGACTTTGACTAATTGCACCCTCTTTTCGTAACTGATCAATTAGGTGATAAACCAATTCATCATGATAAGTAGGTAGTGCCATCCGTTTTAAACGAGAACGACCCACACCCATTTGATCATTATGTTGTTGGTGATATTCCTCAAGTGTATCGAGTAATTTCTGTTTCGCTTTATCCGCATTTTCTTTAGAAAGAATAACGCCAGCAACGTTAATTAGGTCAAATGTTTCTAGTAGCTGAGTGAGTGCATTTTCAGTTAATTGCTGAGCCCAAGCAAACTGATTTAGAGATAATTCACCTTTTGGTAAACATAACGCTAACTTGGCGCTGACACTATCAGCATTATCAATTTGATGTAGCCAAGATAAGAACTCACTTTGTCGTTTGCCTCTACGTGGCGAATGCAAATGTAAGACTTTCGCTGCGGCTAAGGTGCGTTGAGCACTGATATCACGCAAGATAAGCCTGTCGTTATCCACCAGCCAAAGGGGTTCATCAAGAATAAGCTCTGCTAACTGTGGTGTTTCATTCGCATCATTTAAGAGCGCAACACGGCCTGTAATATGGCGAGTACCGTGATGAATATGTACTGGCTGCCAATGCTTTAAAGGTTCATCAGCGATTAAACTGACTAAGACTTTATGGGCTTGGTAGTTAGGCTCTTGAGAGAGTAACCAATCGCCACGAGAGACATTATCTTTACTGACATCTCCAGTGATATTAATGGCAATACGATGACCGGCTCCAGCTTTTTCTACTGGTTGATTTTGTGCGTGTAACGCTCTGATCCTTACTGGTTTATCCGCACCTGTTAGCCAAAAAGTATCACCAATGGCTATTTGTCCAGCGAGGGCGGTACCCGTCACGACTAATCCCGCCCCTTTAATACTAAAAACACGGTCTATCGCTAAGCGAAAGCGTTTATGCCATTGGGGGTGTTGTTGTTCTTGTTGATGAAGGTTAACAAGATAGTCACGAAGCGCAGGGATCCCTTCGCCAGAAGGTGCTGAGGTGACAAAAACATCAGGTTGTTGCCAGCCTAAGTTGGCCAATACATCCGTTGTTTGTGAACGAACTTCTTTAATTCGTTCAGGCGTAACACGATCTGCTTTAGTGAGAATAACGGTGACTTGAGGACAGCCAGCAAGGCGTAAAATAGAAATATGCTCAATGGTTTGGGCCATAACACCATCGTCACAAGCGACAATTAACAGTGCATGAGAGATCCCACCAACACCCGCAAGCATATTGGAAAGAAATTTTTCATGACCGGGCACATCGACAAAACCAATAGACGTCCCATCATCTTGACGCCAATAGGCATAACCTAAATCAATGGTCATGCCTCGTTTTTTCTCTTCAGGTAGATGGGTAGTATCTACCCCAGTAATAGCCTGTATCAGTGTGGTTTTTCCGTGGTCTACGTGACCTGCCGTTGCAAAAATCATAGTAAAAGTGCCTGTATTAATGCATTTTCATCCTCAAGACAGCGCAGATCGAGCCACAGACGACCATCAGTAATTCGACCAATAATCGGCTTTTCTAAATTACGCCAATGGGTAGCTAACGCATCTAACTGGCTACCTTTTCCATCTTTGGCTTCAAAGGTAAGTGCTGCACTCGGTAAACTTTCAATAGGTAATGAACCACTGCCTATTTGAGAAGCGCATGAGGATATCGTGATATGGTAATTTTCTCCATAATATGCCTGAAAATGAGGCAATAACCGTTGCGCCATGTCATTAATTTCTGTTTGTGTCCGAGTTAACAAACGTAATGTTGGAATTTCAACAGCCATTTTTTCAGGTTGCTGATAAAGACGTAATGTGGCACCTAATGCCGCTAATGTCATTTTATCAACACGTAATGCGCGCTTTAAAGGATGGCGCTGAATAGCTTCAATCCATGTTTTTTTGCCTAAGATTATGCCCGCCTGAGGGCCACCTAATAATTTATCACCAGAGAAGGTAACAAGATCGATACCTTGCTGTAGATAATCTTGAGGCATCGGCTCTGAAGGTAAACCCAAGGCGGCTAAATTAGTCATTGAGCCACTGCCTAAATCGATAGCGGTAGGTAAGTTCATCTCTTTACCAAGTGCGGCAAGTTCGTCGCCATGTACTTCTGCTGTAAAGCCTTGAATACAATAGTTGCTAGTATGAACTTTCATTAACAAACCGGTATTCTCATTAATGGCGTTACGATAATCTTTAAGGTGAGTGCGGTTTGTTGTTCCTACTTCTTTGAGTGTACAGCCTGCCTGAGTCATCACATCAGGGATACGAAAAGCGCCGCCAATTTCCACTAATTCACCACGAGAAACCACGACTTCTTTATTGGGCGCAACCGTTGCGAGCATCAGCAAAACAGCAGCTGCGTTGTTATTAACAATACAGGCATCTTCAGCGCCTGTTAATTCACATAACAAATCAGCGATAGCGCGATCACGGTGTCCTCTTGAAGCACCATCAAGAGAATACTCTAAGGTTGCCGCTGAGCGCATAACTTGGCTAACCGCTTCAATGGCGGACTCGGCCATTAATGCTCGGCCTAGATTGGTGTGTAAAACCGTTCCTGTTAAATTGAAAACAGGTTTAATTGACGATTTTCGTTGTAATGTAATGCGATTTTGTAATTCATTCGCCCACTGGTTATGCCATGCAGGCAGGTCATTATCTTGGCGAATAATGATACGCGCTTCTTCTTGTAACTTTCGTAAATGCTCAGTAATAAATGTCTGACCATAAGAAGCAACTAAAGCCTGAATTTCTTCTTGATGCAGTAACTTATCAATGGACGGAAGCTGGCTATAAAGTGAGCGCGTATTATTTGTCATGCTAATACCTAATTATTATTCATTTGGGAACAGGAATGGGTTAATGCTACTACGAGCAAAGCCTTCTTCTTCCATTTTTGCATCAAGGACAATAGACGCTAAATCGTCAGCGACAGCATCTACATTGGCATCTTTTTCTTGATATAAAATTTTTAGATAGCTTCCACAATCACCGCAACTTTCTGCTTTCACGGGAGCATTTTCGCTGTCTAATGACCAGTAATTTAATTTACCTGTTAATTCACAGTTGGTGCATTTAATGCGTACAACATGCCACTCGGTTTCACATAAATTACAGTGTAAATAGCGTAAACCTTGGGTTGTGCCGATTTGTACCATGCTTGCCACAGGCATACTGTTACAAACTGGGCAGAATTGACGATTTTCACCGTATTCTGTTTTAGCCTTACTTGGAATATTTGCCGCTAATTGTGCCCAGTAAAGAGACAACGCTGCCCAAATAAAGACGGATTTATCTGCTGAAACTTTTGAATACTCATCATTGAGTAATGCCGTTGCCATCTCTTCTAATTCAGTTTCAGACGCTTTAGCGAGATTTTCTAAAGTGATAGTGGCACTTTCAGGCACAACTGGACGTAATTCAGCAATAATCGAGGCTAATAAAGCATGCCAATGTTTACTGCGTTTGAATGTTTTTCTATCTAAAGGTGCTACACCAATTTGCTGTGTCAGGAGTGGGGCAAGATCAATGGTAAGTGGATTATCATGAAGTGCTTTTTCTTGAGCTTTCACAATTTCTGCTGCAAATTCAAGGTAGTCTGCGAAAGGATTATCTTTTGCTAGTGTTTGAAAACGTTCAGCACGACGTTGATAAAGGTTTTTCAGATTAGGGAATAATACAGGTGGAATAAAGCTAATCCCTTTTTCTGATTGATCTTTACCTAATTGCTCTTTAGGAACGATGCGAATACTCATAACGTTCTATCTTCCTATTATCATAAATTTTATAGTGAATACCCACAGGATTTGACTTCAGAATAAATCAAAAGCAAACATGAAGCCATGACAGTGGGTAATAATAGTGTGTTATTGTTCTTTTACGTCTTAAAAGTGGGCGTAAATTGAATAAAAAACGGAGGCTAATCAAGCCTCCGTTTGTTCAGAAATACACTTTAAGGCATTATTTCTGTGACTTCTTTTCGGCTTCTTTTTTCTCTTCTTCGAGAATTTCACGATACCAACGAGGATGGTGCTTTTTAGCCCAACCGCGAGTTACCCAGCCTTCAACCATGCTACGAATTGAACCTTTTACCCAGAATGCCGCATAAGCGTGAACAATTACGGTGATTATCAGTAATATTGCTGATAATGAGTGAACTAATAAGGCAATTCTAATAACTGGGATCGAGAAATATTCTGCGAAATAAGGACGCCAAATGATAATGCCACTGACTGTTAGTAAGATAAGGCTGATACTTAACATCCAGTAAATGCCTTTCTGACCTAAATTGTAGTGACCGATATCGCCAGCTTCTTCATTTTGTAGCACTTTATGAATATTTTTAGCCCAGACTAAATCATCTTTATCAATAAAGTTATACTTCAAGTATCTGAAGAACATAAAGATAAAGAGAATTGCCATAGCACTACCCACAAACGGGTGTAACAGACGTGACAGTTCTGGTGTACCTAAAATATTCATGAACCAGTTCAGAGATGGGAAGAAGAAACCCAATCCGCTGATTGCTGTGAACAGAAAGACAATCACAACGACCCAGTGGTTTATACGCTCTGATGCGGTATGGCGAAGAATTTTATCACCTTTCTTCTTCATCATTTCTGCTCCTCCTTATTCACAGAGGTCTGTGTTTTAGAAGATGCTTCCATCTCTTTGAGTGCTTCTTCTTCATCTTCTTCAGTTGTACGGTTTGGACCGACACCTAAATAGTGGAAAATAGCGCCCGCGAAGGTTGCGGCAAAACCAACAGCAGCCAATGGTTTCCAGATGCCTTTCCAGAATTTAACCGTTGAGCTAATTTCTGGGTTTTCTGGTAAACCATGATACAGGTTTGGTTTGTCAGCATGATGGAGAACATACATTACGTGTGTACCACCCACACCTTGTGGATCGTAAAGACCCGCGTTGTCATAGCCACGAGTTTGCAGCTCTGCAACACGTTCACCAGCAAGATTGATCATCGCTTCTTTCGAACCAAAATGAATCGCACCTGTTGGGCACGTTTTCACACATGCAGGCTCTTGGCCGACTTCAACACGGTCAACACATAACGTACATTTGTAAGCACGGTTATCTTCTTCGTTAATGCGAGGCACGTCAAAAGGACAACCTGCAATACAATAACCACAACCAATACAGTGTTCTGATTGGAAATCAACAATACCGTTAGCGTATTGAATGATAGCACCTTCTGCTGGGCAGGCTTTTAAACAGCCCGGATCAGCACAGTGCATACAACCATCTTTACGAATTAACCATTCCAGTTTGCCGTTCTCTTCAACTTCAGAGAAACGCATCACTGTCCATGATTTTGCGGTTAGATCAGTTGGGTTATCGTAAACACCGACGTTAGTGCCAATTTTATCGCGAATATCGTTCCATTCAGAACAAGCTACCTGACAGGCTTTACAGCCGATACAGGTTGTTACGTCGATAAGTTTTGCCACTTCTTCCTTGTAATCCCGCACCTGAGGCGCGGGAGTAAGGGAATTGGTGGCAGAGCGACGAATAATGTCTTGGGATTGCAGTGACATAATTTATCTCCTTACACCTTTTCCACATTAACAAGGAACGCTTTAAACTCCGGCGTTTGTGTATTCGCATCACCAACGAATGGCGTTAACGTATTCGCAATAAAGCCTTTCACTGCAACACCTTCAAAGCCCCAGTGAATAGGAATACCAATGGTATCCACTTTGCGCCCATCAACATCAAGGGTTTTAATACGTTTAGTGACCACCGCTTTCGCTTTGATATAACCACGTTTTGAGCTGACTTTAACGGTATCGCCTTGAACAATGCCTTTCTCGGCGGCTAAACGCTCACCAATTTCAATAAATTGTTGTGGCTGAATAATCGCATTTAAGCGCGCGTGTTTAGTCCAGAAGTGGAAATGTTCTGTCAGACGATAAGTTGTACCGACATATGGGAAATCTTCTGCTTTACCCATATCTTCCCAGTCATCTTTAAAGATACGCGCCGCTGGGTTTGAAACGACATTTGGATGCAGTGGGTTAGTACCCAATGGTGTTTCAATTGGCTCATAGTGCTCAGGGAATGGACCTTCTGCCATCTTATCGATAGCAAACAGACGTCCCATACCTTCCGGCTGCATAATAAATGGACCAACATCAGAACCCGGTGCAGCGTTGCTATAGTCAGGTACATCAATACCCGTCCATTTGCTGCCATCCCATTCGATTAATTTACGTTTAGGATCCCATGGTTGACCTTGTGGGTCTGCTGATGCGCGGTTATAAATAATGCGACGGTTAAGAGGCCATGCCCATGCCCAACCTAATGTATTACCCAACCCTGATGGATCGGAGTTATCACGGTTAGCCATTTGGTTGCCTTTCTCTGTCCAGCTACCTGCGAAGATCCAACAGCCACTCGCCGTTGTACCATCATCACGTAACTGAGCAAACGAGCTAAGCAGTTGACCTTTTTTCAGAATGATATTGCCATCAGCGTCTTTTAAGTCGACTAATGCTTTACCATTACTTTCTTGTGCAACTTCTGCGGATGTTGGATTATCAGGATCAAAGTAATCCCAAGT
This sequence comes from Proteus sp. TJ1640, assembly GCF_003144445.1. Lineage (NCBI taxonomy): Bacteria > Pseudomonadati > Pseudomonadota > Gammaproteobacteria > Enterobacterales > Morganellaceae > Proteus > Proteus sp. TJ1640. The sequence continues at coordinate 178,398 of NZ_PENY01000001.1, read as the reverse complement.
CATATTCAACACCTGCTCTGGCATCGCACCGCCTTCTTCTTTGTAGAGTTGGCGTAAACGATGGAAAATACCCGATAAAATCTCAGCATCAGGGATAGCCACACCAGGGGCATCACCCCCTTTCCAGTGCCATTGTAACCAGCGACCAGAGTTAACGATAGAACCGTCTTCTTCTGCGAAACAGGTTGTTGGCAGACGGAAGACTTCTGTCTGAATATCGGCTGTTTTAACGTCGTTCTCTTCACCGTGGTTCTGCCAGAAACACGCAGTTTCAGTGTTTAGCGGATCCATTGTGATAAGGAATTTCAGTTTTGATAATGAGCGAACAACTTTGTTTTTATTCGGGAATGAGGCAACAGGGTTAAAGCCTTGGCAGATATAGCCGTTGACTTCACCTTTATCCATCATATCGAAGTATTGTAGAACGTCGTAAGGTTTGTCCCACTTAGGTAACAGTGAGAAGCCCCAATCATTATCACGTTGAGCATTATCACCATAGAATGTCTTCATCATACTCACGAAGAATTTAGGATAATTGCCCCAGTAGTTAACTTGTCCCGGTACTGTCGCTTTTGGCGTATTCGCAGCTAAGTAGGTTTCTAATGTAGTCTGCTTTTCAGAAGGCAGAGTTAGATAGCCTGGTAAGCTTTGAGATAATAGACCGAGGTCAGTTAAGCCTTGAATATTAGAGTGACCACGTAGTGCGTTAACACCACCACCAGCCATACCCATATTACCTAACAGTAATTGGATCATTGCCATGGTACGAATGTTTTGAGCACCAACAGTATGTTGAGTCCAGCCTAATGCATACAGGAAAGAGGCTGTTTTATCTTTCGCTGCTGTTTCAGCAATATATTCACAGACTTTTAAGAAATCATCTTTTGGTGTACCACAAATCTGAGTCACCACATCAGGCGTGTAACGGCTAACGTGTTGTTTTAACAGATTCCAGACACAGCGAGGATGTTGTAATGTGGTGTCGCGTTTTGCGAAACCATTTTCATCCATCTCGTAGTTCCAAGTGGTTTTATCGTATTTACGTTTTTCTGCATCATATCCGCTGAATAAACCATCATCAAAATGATAGTCTTCACGGACAATCAAGCTCGCATTGGTATAAGCCTCAACGTATTCTTTTTGATATTTCTTATTTTCGAGCAGATATAAGATAACGCCCGATAAGAACGTAATATCAGTACCAGAACGGATTGGCGTATAGAAATCCGCAACAGCCGCAGTACGGGTGAAGCGAGGATCAATAACAATGAGCTTGGCGTTATTATGGATTTTAGCTTCCATCGCCCAGCGGAATCCCACAGGATGTGCTTCTGCCGCATTACCGCCCATAACGACGATAAGGTTGGCATTTTTCATATCAACCCAGTGGTTGGTCATCGCACCGCGACCAAATGTTGGAGCAAGACTTGCTACCGTTGGTCCGTGTCAGACACGCGCTTGGTTATCGACAGCCAGCATTCCAAGAGCTCTTGAGAATTTCTGAGTTAAAAACCCAGTTTCATTGCTTGCTGCAGAGGCGCAAAGCATACCCGTTGTTAACCAACGGTTGACTTCTACACCTTCTTTATTGAATTTCTGGAAGTTGGCATCGCGGTCTTTTTTGATTAAGCGCGCAATACGATCAAACGTTTCTTCCCATGAGAGTTTTACCCATTTATCCGAGCCGGGTGCACGGTATTCTGGGTGTTTTAAACGACCTTCACTGTGAATGAAATCCACAAGACCAGCACCTTTAGGGCATAATGCACCGCGGTTTACTGGATGGTCTGAGTCACCTTCAATATGAAATATCGTTTCTTTTGCGTTTTTGGCGCCATCGCCCAGACTATACATTAATAGTCCACAACCGACAGAACAGTACGTACAGGTATTGCGGGTTTCGCGGGCTCTCAGTAATTTATACTGACGTGAGCCTGCTAGCGCAACTGCTGGTGCAAAACCAAGCGCTGCCGCTGTAGTACCTGCCATACCGCCAGCACAGATCTTAAAGAACTGTCTTCTGCTGACCTGCATGGGGTCTCTCCTCATCATACATTGCTTTTACTGACTCTAATTTTCTTCACGAAAATGGAGCTGATTGTTTTTTTATCCCTATTATCCCTAATAGGATCAGGTTCATTGCCTGATAGGTAGTGTAAAATCGTTTTTACCCGTATTGTTATTATGTATTAATAAATTTAGGAATTCATCTTATGGATGAAACAAAATCGACAAAATTGTTAACTAAACGTGTAATCGTTGGCGTAGATCAAACAATTGTGCAACACAAGGGATCTCTAAACAGACAAGAAGACGATTATATTGCACTCGAAGTTCCTGTTGCATTAGTGTACAACGGAATATCTCATGTCGTTATGATGGCTAGCCCTAAAAATTTAGAGTTGTTTGCTGTCGGATTTTCTTTATCCGAAGGCATTATAGAATCTTCTAATGAAATTCGCAGTATCGAAATTATGGAAAGTTGTAACGGCGGTATTGAAGTTCAAGTTGAATTATCAAGCCGACGTTTTATGGGATTAAAAGAGCGACGCCGTAATATGACGGGGCGTACTGGCTGTGGTATTTGTGGAACTGAACAACTAGAAGAGATTTTTCGACCCATTACTCCGTTACCTTTTACACAAACATTTTCACTTTCAAATCTTGATAAAGCCTTAGAGCAGATGACAACCGTTCAAGAAATTGGTGAATTAACTGGCTGTACTCATGCGGCTGTTTGGTTATCACCAGAGGGTGAAATGCAAGGGGGATGTGAAGACGTTGGTCGTCATGTTGCGCTTGATAAGCTTTTAGGTATGAAAGCACAAGAAAAGTGGAATGAAGGCGCGGTATTAGTCTCTAGTCGAGCAAGCTATGAAATGGTACAGAAAGCCGCAATGTGTGGCGTAGAAATTTTATTTGCTGTTTCTGCAGCAACCTCTTTAGCGGTTGAAGTTGCTAATAAATACAATGTCACGCTGGTGGGTTTTTGTCGCCGCGGAAGAGCAACGGTATTTACTCATCCACAACGACTGACAGATTGACATCATAAAATGAAATTTTTAAAAATGGGTGTAATCGTTTTATGTAACGATTTACACCTATTTAATTTTCTCTTTTATGACCACAATGCACCTAATTTGTAATCCCATTCTTTAGGTTTGATGGGGATACGCCCTGCATTTGGGGTAAAGGTCATTTCGCTAAAGATAAGTCTATTTTCAGACATTAAAAAATCAACTCGACAATAATTAAAGCCATTTGCCAGTTTAGCGGCTAATTGCAACATGATTTCAAATTGCGTTGGTTTTTCAATAAGTTTGGGTGTGTTGGGATCTTCTAATGTGATGGGTTGTAACTGCCAATTTGTATCATACACATTTATATACCCATTCCCTTTGGTATCAGAAATATCAATTTCCGCATAATGAGGTTGACCATTAAAACAGTGAAGACGACAAGTCGTTGGTATCATTGGATTTTGTGTATCAAATAAATCAATATATTCTTCACAGATGATTTGAGCGTTGATGTTTTTATAGTGCCATTCACGGGTAACAGGATAGAGATTACGTTTTAAATGAAATTGCAGCTTTTTCTTTGCTTTTTCAATATCAAAAGTTGCTTTATCAAGGCAGATGATTGTACTACCGCTATCGTGATTACATTTGAGTACAAAACGTGAAGGAAGTTGAGTGATATCGATTTCATCAGGATGAGAATAGGTGTTAATGATAGGAACCAGATAGTGTGGACCAATCTTTTCTATCACATAATCTCTTACTTTGATTTTATCTGCTAAGCGCGTATAAATTGGATTTCTATCAAATAGCATACGTGCATTGATTTTTTCATTAAGTGATGTCGGTATTTTAAAGTTAGGTTGATAACCTAAGTTACGAATAAACTTATTCTTTAAATACACACGATCAGGCAATACGATAGTTCGAAACAGTTTGAAATAATATTCTATGATTTTCATAAGCTAATGATTATTTTAAATAGATAAGTGAAATAAAAACTAACTTTTCTTTGAATTAAATTTCTATAAAGAAATAACTAAATTAGATAGAAATTAAGAGAGTTATGCCAGTTATTGATATTCTTATCGTTTTTATTTGTATAAATTTAGAAAGTATTAATGTGAGTTAATATTCAAAGTATTTATTTTAATAAAAGAAAACGTGGCGACATTAAGAGAGAGTTAACAAAAGGGAATATTGATTAAGAATATATTAATTTGATGACCATTTAGTTATATGAATTGGCTTATCCCAATTATTAAAGCGTAATCCTTTGCCTGTTCTATTTCCGTGAGCATCTAATATCTCATAGTACTCTTCAACGATTTGGCTACGACCTCGTTGCCATTCATTGGTTGTTGCAAAAGGATCAATTAAATAGATATCACCCACAACAGTATATAACTCGCCTAAATAGCGAATTTTTTTCGTACTACTATTTGAATAGTGAGAAAACATGATTTGGTAGGTTTTATAATGTTCTGGCTGACCATAAGGGCCATACTTCATTGCAATATAACGAATACCTTGATGATCAGAATGGCTTGCACCACCCGGAACAGGCATATCTGGCGTGATATTAAAAAGGGTATATCGAGAGGTTGCGGCCGGTTGTCTTAATGCTTGTCGATAACTTTGAGTATTTAATCCTGAAGCTGTCCATGTTCTATCCACTAAGCCATCTCCTGCCAAACAGGAAGCGGATAATCCTAATAATGAAAGAATTATAAATAGTGACTTAGCAGACATAAATACTCCTTTATTGCCATTATGATGCCAGAAAATAAGGTGCTTATTCCGTGAAATAGAGCGATAGAACCTTGTCATTTCTTGCTGTTATCTTAATTTCATTCCAAAGAGTTATCGGAAGTAGCGAATAAGTGATTATCTTTTAAGCAATAAATACGTTTTTATATTGAAGAGATATATGGCTTAACAGGTGAAAACGTATGAACACATCTAAAACATTACGCGTTGCTACAGTGCAGTTTCAACATAAAGCAAACGACAAAATTTATAATTTAGCGAAAATTCATCAGTTTATAGATAAAGCAGCGACTGAAAAGGTGAATGTATTAGTGTTTCCTGAAATGTGTATTACAGGATATTGGCACGTTCCTAAATTATCAGACCAATCAGTGTATGCATTAAGTGAACGAGTCTCTGACAGTGGATCTTTAGCGTTAATAAAACAAAAAGCGATAGCGCATCAAATGGCGATAGGTGTCGGACTTATTGAGCGAGCAGAAGACAATACACTCTATAATACATGGGTTGTTTGTATGCCTGATGGCTCTTTGCATAAACATCGGAAATTACATGCCTTCGAACATCCGATCATCAAAAGTGGTGAGCAATATACCGTATTCGAAACCCCTTGGGGGGTTAAAATGGGCGTATTAATTTGCTGGGATAATAACTTGGTCGAAAATGCACGAGCTAATGCATTATTAGGTGCCGATATTTTACTCGCTCCTCATCAAACGGGTGGAACAAATTCACGTAGCCCACATAGTATGAAGCCTATTCCCATGACGCTTTGGGAAAATAGACATCAAGATCCTCAATCATTACAAGAGGCATTTCAAGGTGAGCATGGAAGGGATTGGCTAATGCGTTGGTTACCTGCAAGAGCGCATGATAACGGTATGTTTGTGTTATTTAGTAATGGTGTTGGTCGTGATGAAGAAGAGGTTCGTACTGGGAATGCAATGATCATTGACCCTTATGGGCGCATAGTAAAAGAGAGCAAAGCGATTAATGATGATATGGTGATTGCAGATATTGACCTCACATTATTAGAAAACTCTACAGGAAGGCGTTGGCTAACAGGGCGAAGACCTGAACTTTATTCGATATTAACGACAAAATTTGGAAATGAACAAGATCCTATTTCGGTTCGATTTGGTAAAGCGTAATTTAATAAAAAAACAGCTTTCATTTTGTGAGCTGTTTTTGTTTAGCTAAAGAGTAATTTATTTACTTTGCTTATTAATATATTGGTTATTAATTTTATTTATTTATTTTATGTTAGAATAATAAAAAGAAAAATAAGATAGGATCAATAATTAGTCATGGATACCCGTTTATTACATGCTTTTGTTGTTTTAGCTGAAACAGAACATTTTGGTGAAGCTTCATCAAAGCTTTTTATTAGCCAACCAGCTCTCACAAAACAGATAAAAACACTGGAGTCTCAGTTAGGTATCACACTTTTTCAGCGTGGACGCCATGGTGCAAAATTAACACCTGAAGGACAGTATTTACTGAGTCAATCTCAATCAGTTTTAAGAGAGGCTCGCGTTCTAGAAAAACAAGCTCGCCAATTAAGTGAACCCCAAAAAGCAGAGCTTTATGCAGGATTTGGTTTGTCCTCATTAAATTTTATTACCCCATTATTGGCAAAATTTAATCACGCTCATCCTGATATTACCGTTCATATCGATGATATGCCTTCTAGCATGATGGAAAATAAATTACGTTTAGGAGAACTCGATCTCGCATTTTCACGCTTACCTGTTACAGAACCCCTCAAGGGGATTTCATTAGCACAAGAGCGATTGATGTTAGCTATTCCAACACAAAACATTATGGTGTTAGAGATTGAAGATGATCCATTACACTATTTTAATATGCTTGGGCTTATTCAGCTGGTTCCAGAAAAAGGAAAAAAACTACATCAACAAATTAATGATTTTTTAAAATATCATCAAATTAAACCTCGTGTATTACAGCAATCACAAGATATCCAAACACAATTAGCGTTAGTTGCTGCTGGATTAGGGATGGCATTGGTACCTAAAAATGCAGAGCTTATTTGTGACAAACAAAAAGTCACTTTATTGCCACTGTCTGGTTTGTATACACAATGGGAAATAGGTGTTATTTGGAATAATAATATTCATAATAAAGATCGTGATATTTTTATAAAAATAATTCATGAGGAAATAAATAAATTATAATGAATGAAAACTGTTTTTAATTTTAGAAATGATTATATTACCAATATATAACTTATAATAAAGCTAAAACACCTAATAAATAATAATTGTTTTTAAAAGAAATAAAGATAAATAATTGCGAGTTTGTTCACAAAAATAAACATGAAATATTTATTGGTTTTTTATGTGTTTAAATAAAAAAATAAAGTAAATCATTTAATTAACTTAATCACCATAATATAAATAAGGCTAATTAAAAATCAGTTTATTAAAATAAGTTATTTACAATGACAGAGATTTATTTAATATTAACCACGCCCGAAACAGCAAGCTTTATATTCGAAAGTGAAGCTGTAAAGATAGAATATTAATATCTCTGTAAGTGGCTACTTATTATTTATAATAAGTAGCCACACCCTCAAACTAATAATAAGGAAGTTATTATGAAAAAACGTAATGAATTAGTCTGCGCATTATTTATATTAATGGGGACTCATGCTGTACAAGCTGAAATTCATTCTAATCAAAGTGGTTCGTTAACCACGATGGAAGTGGGACCAAGTGACTCTATACAACGTGGTCATAGCGAAATACCCGGTGGAGAGCCAGGTGTGGGTATTAGTACCGTAGGAGGTGGGAAAAAAATTGGTTTTGCTTCGTTAACATCACCAATGATGGGTGGTAGTGCGGATAGTCATGGTGTTTATACTATCCAATCTAATCGCCAACATAGTGATATGGGTGTTTTTCACTTTGCCAAAATCACAGATGCTAATGTCTATTTTGGTGACTGGGCAAAAACAACATCAGCAACAGATGCAACACATCAAACCTATTATATCGGTAAAGATGTGACAACCACACTACCGACAGATAGCGCCACTTATACGGTAATGGGTATCAGTAAATATAACGGTAGTAACCAACTTTCTGGTACGTTTGATGTTGATTTTTCTCAAAAGAAAATTGAAGGTTCATTGAAGAATGAGCAGCGTACTGTTGAGTTAGAAGGTGGAAATCTTTATACCGCAAATAACCAAGTAACGTTTTCTGCAGATGCAAAAGAGGATACAACATCAGGGGTTGTTGAAGGTGCCTTTTTTGGCGAAAATGCCGAAGTGTTAGCAGGTATTGTGGTATTTAGTTCGGATCACACAAAAGATATCGGTTTTGGTGGTACGAAAAATAGTAGTGAAAGTGAAGAAATAACAGCAAGCACGGATGCTTCTTAATTTTTTCAAAAATAATATTATAAATTTGTTTGGTAATACAATCGGTTAATTCTTTAAAAAGTGGTATTAGTGGTCATTAAGCTAAATGTTAGCAACAGATAATCAGGTATAGGGTTATCTGTTTTTTTTTTATTAAAAATAAACTGATCTTAAGGAATAGGTCGATTTTTATTATAAGGATATACATGCGTTATTATCAAAAACGAATGAAGTTGTTTTTTTTTATCAGTGTGTTATTTATTCCATTAAAAGTAAATGCCAAAGAAAATAGTTCTGTTTTATTCTCCTATTCTTCACCTCAACACCAAGTTGCCCAAATAGGCCAACAACTTTATCGCGCTTTACAGCAACAGCAGTGGAAAAAGGCCGAAGAATTATTACTGGACTATCAACAATTACCTTTCCATGAAACACTCTTAATTGATTATGCTAAAGCGCTTTTAGCCCAAACAAAAGGCAATTTTTTACAAGCTGAGTTTTATTATCAGCAGCAACTTAAACAAAAAGCTGATTTTATCCCAGCACAAACAGGGTTAATACAGCTTTATTTTCATTTGCGAGAATATAAAAAAGCACAGCAACAACTCGATCAGTTGAGTAGTATTGTTGATTTACCAAAAGATATTAGTCAATCCATTGAGTTTTATAAGGTTAAATTAGCCGCTTATTTTCAAGGTCAACGTTTCTATCAACTTAGCTTCTTTTATAACGATAATATTAACCATGCACCTGATATAGCTGAAAAAATTGTCTCTCAATCCACGCAAAGAAAAGTGACTTTAAGAAGTGCAAAACCCATTGTATCAACGGGTCTTACTCATTATTTTTCTTTTTATCAGCCTGTTATCATTTATTCTCACCATACTTTTTCTTCTTATACTTATGCACGATATATAGATTATCACTCTCACCGTCGTGCTAACTTTTTGGCATTATATACACAGCTGGGTTATCGCTATCAAAAATCGCAATATCAATGGTCAATGACTCCTTATTACGAAATAAAAAAACCACAAGCTCAATATGAATATCAAGCATGGGGAAGTGAAGCGCAATTTTCTTATTTTATTAATAAAAAGCAAACTATTAATTTAAGTTTTGATTATAAAATAAAAAAATATCAAGAAGCGTTAAATAATTTAAATAGTCGGCGACTTAGTTATAGTACTAACCATAACTATTATTTTAATAATAGAATGCAGTTAGTTAATCAATTAAATTATCAGTTAGATCGTAAAAAAAATACTTTATTAAATTATCAGCTGTATGGTATAAAAACTGGCGTTTATTATCCTTTGTCAGTGAATTGGCATATATCTCTTTTTTTACAGTATCAATTTAAATACTTTAATAACTATAACCCTTTATTAAAAAAGAGAAGAAAAGATAATAGTATTGTTTTTACAACCAATATTAAAAATAAATCATCTTTTATTTTAGGGTTTTATCCCGCAATAGAATTTCGTTATACCCGAAGATTAAGCAATGTGGATTGGTTATATCAATATCAGCAACACGAAGTGTTATTTAAATTAGAAAAACAGTTTTAATTAAATAAATCACTTCTTTTATTAATTGAATAGGTAAAACAATGCATATAATGCTTTTTCAAAAGCGGAAAATTGTTTCAATCTTCGTTTCTCTATCGCTATTTTCTCCGTGCTTTTATCTGCAAGCCAAAGAAGATAAAACCGATCTTGGTCATATTCAAATTTCTGATAATAAAGAAAAAGATACACAAGGTTATTCACAAGTTTATGAGAAAGATGTCTCTAATGTTTATTTAGGCAAAGAGCTATTAGAGCGTTATCAGGGTATTTCTCCAGCTGATTTACTAAAAAGTGCCATTGGGGTTTATAGTGGTGAAGCGCGTAATGGTGGGGCGCTTGATCCGAATATTCGGGGTATTCAAGGGCAAGGACGTATTCCTGTTACAGTGGATGGTACAGAGCAGGCAATTACCGTTTATCGAGGTTATAGTGGTGCCTCTAATCGTAACTATATTGATTCTAATTTGATTAGTAGTATCTATATTGAAAAAGGTCCCTCATTAACTCCAGATATGAAAACAGGCATTGGTGGCGGTATTGCGATTAAAACCCTAGATATTCGTGATATTGTGCCTATTGGTGACTCTTTTGGTATTAATTTTAAAGGGGATATTAGTAATAACTCTACGCGGTATAAAGAAGTTTATTTAAATATGCTTGAAGATTATCGAGAATATCCTAATTTTCATCATAAAGGAGTAAAAATTAGTGATCCTGCGTTAGAAATCACACCGCAAAAAAATAAAGATTGGCACTTTCATGATCACTCATTCCGCTTAGGTATTGGATTTGAAAAAGAAAAGTTTAATTTATTATTTGCCTATGCACTACGAGAAAAAGGCAATTATTTAGCAGGAAAAAGGAATACAAAAGCCTATCTCGAAACCGATAATATGAAATCAATTCATTCGAATGATTATAAAGTAAGATTGACACCTTATGTTCCTTTTATTGCCCATATTTATCGCCCTGGTAATGAAGTACCGAATACATCCAGCCGTAATCGTTCATTTTTAGTTAAAGGGACATTATTCCCTGAATCAACACACCGTTTTTCGATTAATTACCGATACACCGATTTACTGTTTGGCGATATTATGCCATTACGTTTAAGTTGGGTTCGTTATGATAAAAATTTAGTAAATCAATGGCCATTAGCAACGATTAATCAACAGGCGGGAATATTAACTTATCAATATAAACCCGAAGATAAACAAACTGATTTACTGTTACGGTTATGGGGGAATGTAACTTCTGGGCATACCAATACTCGAGGAGGTGAACCAAGAGTACCCAAGAATATCGATTATGGTGATATGTTTGCATCTAAATTGGATCTAAAAAAAGATATTCGCTTTATTGATACTGCCTCTCTTTATCAAGAGAATAACCGATATGGTATTGATTTATCTTCGATATTTAAATTATCACCGCAATTTTCTCTTTCATTTTCCAGTCATTATCAATTTGAAAAATTAGACAGTGATGAATTGGAATTACCTGAAAATTTTGATTTTGTTACCTCCGGGCGAGCAGGACAACGTCATGAAATTAACTTAGCCCTTTCCACAGATTGGAAGCCACTTTCTTGGTTAGCTATTACTGCGGGCGGGAAATATCATTATTATCATTTAACAGATACTTTTTTAAATAATAAGCGACGTAATAATGTAAAAGGTTATGAGAAATCTCCATCAATAAGAGGCTTTATTTTGCCTTATCGACGTACATTAACTGCGGATGAATATTTATTATATAAAGCTTACCATAGGGTGGATGTAGAAACGTTACCTGAAGAGCTTAAAAATTATCGACGTTATCCAGAAATAGATAAAAAAATGCGTAAGTTTTTACTCTCTAAATTTGTTTATCCTGAATATGAAAATTTATCACCTGAAATAAAAGAAAAAATTATTAATCATCATGAAGTTAAAAAAACTCAAGTTCATATGATGCACGATGATTTTCTTCGTGATGAACAAGGAAATCTCAATATAGAATCTTCTCAAAAACGTCCTATGATCACGGAATATACCGTCATACTTTATGATAAAAATGGCGAATTATCTAAAAGTAAAAATATGTTCTTAAGTGGTTATGCTGATATCAATGAAAAAGTGCCCGATCCCATTACAGGTAAATTAGTTAATAAATATGAAATGGGTGTGACCAATCCAATCCCTATTTATCTTGATGATGATAAAGATAATTTTGCACCTGAGCCCAGTTATCAGCATGGGGCCTTTTCACCACTGGTGTCTGCAACGGTGTATGCCAACGAGATATTGCGTTTTTATGGCCGTTATACCGAGCAACTGCGTTTGCCTAATTTATTTGAAGACACTAGCGGATTTTCAGGCTCTAAAGCTCGTTATTATGGCTTTAAATTAAAACCAGAACGCGCCAAAAGTACAGAGTTTGGGGTTGTATTTGATTTGACCGATTGGCTTAATGTCGAGCGCCATGCCGATATTAAAATTAATTATTTTCATACCAATATCGAAAATGTGTTTGATAGAGATGCAAATTGGCAAATTAGGCAATTTGAAAAGCAAAAATTAGAGGGGCTGGAAGTTCAAGCGCGTTTTGATAACGGTTTTATTTTTATGGATACGGCTTTAGTTTATAGCCATAAAAATAAGGTATGCGATAAAAATGCCTTTAGTCATTACGACCCCTTTGGTTTCTTGGGAATTAAAGAGTGTATGACAGGGGGGTATCCGGGTGGTTTTTTACGTACTTCTATTCAGCCTAAATATTCATTTAATTTACATTTAGGTACCCGTTGGTTAGATAATAAGTTAGAGGTGGGCAGTCGCTGGCTCTATTCATCAGAAGTAGAAAATAAAGATGAAAAATGGCTAAAAGAAAAGTTACCAAGAGAAATGTACGGCAGAAATAATAATCCGATGCGTTGGGCAAAAGTCTTTACCGTCGATGCCTATATTAACTATCAATATAGCCCTAATTTATCGTTTGAAATAACAGGCAGTAATTTATTAAACGAATACTACATTGATCCTTTAACGCGATCAGGTATGCCTGCACCCGGAAGAACCTTCCGATTGGGTGTGACTGCACAATTTTAATTAAAAGAGAATTAAGGAGCTTTTTGTTATGTTGGCACTTTCTGTCAGGCAACCGCTTAATATTTATTACTGGCTAATAGCTATCTCGTTAGTTTATATCGCTATATTAAGTTGGCTGTTGCGTTCACTTTCTATGGCAGAAAGTGCACACCATATTCATCAGCAACAAGAAAATACATTATCTGTTTACCAAGTGGTATTTTCACCGCCCCAACAATCGACAGTCGTGCCTGAGCCTTTAGTGGAAACGGCACCTCAAGAAACCCCCATTGTGTTGCCAAATGCCGAAATAGGAGAGTTTGTTGAAGCACCAAAGAAAATACCTGAAAAGCCCAAAGAAAAACCGATACCTATAAAACCAGTTACACCAGTAAAAAAACAGGTCGTACAAGAAAAAGTAGAACCCATAAAACAGCGTGATTTAGAAAGCCAAGTAGCGCAAATAACATCAGAAGCATCCACAGAAAGCTTAACGCAACATACGGCAAGTTCGTTAGCAGGAAGAAGTCATGCACTAAGCGAGAAAGGCATCGGGCAAGGTGAGTCTGACAATCACTACATAAGCTCATTGCGCCGAGAAATAGAGCGCCATAAACGTTATCCATCACAAGCGCGCCGCATGCAACATGAAGGTCAGGTAGTGGTGAGTTTTTCTCTCACCGCAGAAGGTGCTATTGCCATGGTTGAGATAGAAAACTCTTCAGGGATTTCTTCACTGGATAATGCAGCAATGGCTGCTGTAAAGCGAGTAAAACCGATAGGGCCTAAGCCTGAAAGCGTATTGAACCCGCTTATTGTTTCATTAGATTTTCAATTAAATTAATCTAGTAAATAAAACACCTAAGAGTGAATTTAGACTTAGGTGTTTTTATTAGAATTAATGGTTAAAACAGTACAGTAATATCTGCTAACACAGTGTTAGGTTTAGAAAAGTGCAAATAAAAATAAAGATTGGATGCGTTTTCTTGTGTGAATAAATAATCTAATTCAAGTTGATAAGTTCGAAAATAGGCTTTTTTATTTGTTACTGGATGATTAAGTAGTGGTGTTATTTTATAAATGATATTGTCCTGATTTAGGCCAAGAGAAAAGGTATTTGAAGCAATTAATGTCCCTTTAAGGGCATTGCCCGTTCTCACAGAAACTGAAAGTGATTGTTCACTTTCAGCTGCGCACTGTAATAACACCTTCATTTTTTGCGAATTATTTGTTTTTCCAATCGTTTCTTCTGAAGGTAAGCAAAAATAGGCTTCTTGATTTAACAAAATACAGTTTTTACCCACCAGCATATCACTATACCCATATTGAGCTTTACTTAATTGCGTATCAAACCCATGATTTAAATCCAATTCATAGCTTTTTTGTAGTACAGGCAAGTGGTTTTTAGTTTCTAGTGTAAGAGAAGCATAACCGTCATAAAAACGGAATATAGGTGCAGATTCTGTTAACCAAGCGCCAGAATCATCATGGCATTGTTTACCATTATGTCGGCTTAAATAAAGGTTTACGCCATTAAAACAGTAACCAGGAATATTAAGATAAGACTTGTTCTCTCGGCGGCCTTGACCAATGGTAAAGCTATTATTGTTTACATCATCAAGCACCATATAGTGTAATGCGCCCCAAGGGGTGTCAGAAATATAACGTACAGAAGGTAAAATTTGAGAGGGCGATAAATATGCTTTACTGCTATCTGGTGTAAAAAAAGTGTCTGTTTTTAATACATCACGACTATCCCCCGCGACACCATAACAGCCTTCATATTGAAAACTATCTGCTACTTTTTCAGTACTTAAGTAGTTGTGTTTAATACGAATAACAGCATCAATATGAGAATAGGTTTCGATACTTTGTAACATGGATGTTCGATGTAATATATCTTTGCCTATATCAAAGTAAGCTTTGTAATAGCTGATTTTAGGATCGGTATGGCTATAGTCATGTCCATATAACTCTAAGCTATTCCAGTGAGAAAATGGTGTGTTAAATTCGATTTCAAAACTCTTTTTTATCCAAGCCTGATAAAAAGATAATCCTGATGTGTAAATACCGGATAAAAAAACATTACTTTTATTATAATCATCTTTAAATATATTAGATGTTTGCCGATAAATGGCGGTATGAATTGCGCTATTAAATTTATCTACACTTTCTCTTAATGTTTTTAGATTACTTTTAAAGTAATCATCACTTAATTCAAGTTTATCTTTATTAGTGAGAATATCGTAATGCGCAGCAACAAAAAGGGCGCAACAATGACAATAAAAAGGTAAGCCTGCGGATTGCGCTAAATTTAAGACTAATGGTTGTTGAGAAACGATTGTCGTAATTACATCATCAAAACGGTTGAGTACTTGTTCCCGTAAATCTTTTTTTTGTTGTACAGAATAATGCATTGTAGGATCAAGATAACGAGCAAACGAATCAGAGAATAACTGATACACATCGGATATTCCCTCTGTGGTGAGTTTGATAATTTTAACATTATTATCAGCAATTTTAGCGTCAATAATACGAGAGACATGCTCGATAATTTGATTAGCTAGCGAGCTATCTTTCATATTTTTATTCATCATACCAAAGAGTGCAGAGGTGATTTTTGATAATGCACCACCGACAACCGGTATTAAACCAATAATATGTCCGATGACGGTTTGTCCTACAATAATGGGAGCATTGAGTGGATCTTGCTCATTAAATTTATCGACAATGGTCGGTAATACATTACTATTGCGGTTAATCATATCCAACATACCTTCTTGGAGTTTTTGGTAGTCGATACAGATTAATGGCTGTGTTGCAGGGAGTGATGAAGGACTAATGGCGACTTTTAATGGATTGAAATGCATAAAGAAAACTCCTTGTTTAATATTTAGTTCCATTGTTCGATTAATTGAGGCTGGCCAGATAATCCGTTATAAACAGCAATAGAAAGTTGCGAGCCATTAACTTCAACAGATAAGTAATCCCCTTTAAATAAAGCGCCACTGTTATAAACGGGAATATCACCAAAGATCTCACTACCACCGTAACGATTATCTTGTCCAACATAGTGTGTATGGCCAACAAAAACTGCTTTCACACCATAGTGCTCAATCATGTATTTAAAAAAGGAGAGTTCTTCTTGAGAGGAGTTTTCAGGAAAATGTTGGTTACCATCATGAAAATTTAAAATAATGGTTTTATTACGATTGCGAGCTTGGATTAAATCTTTTTCTAACCAATCAATGGAATCCGTGACATTGATTGTTGATGCAGCCCAATGGTCGAGTACTACGTGATAAGTAGGATAATTTTGTAATTGAACAAAATGGATTTCACCATAGTCCCACGAATAGGCTTTACTACCTGAATATTCACTACTATCGTACCGGAAATTTTCTGAGGTTGAATAATGACGGTATTCTTCAATACGATAATGCATATCAAACACCATGCCTCTGGCACAAGCATTCATACTGTAATCAGAATTACTCGGTTCTGAGCAATCACCGACATTATTTTGATAATCATGGTTACCTAAACCGACATAGGTATTAAATCCTAAGGGAGATGGGGCAAAAAGAGAGCGAAAACTTTCTCGTTGGTGACGACGACCAAATTCCGTTAAGTCGCCGTTAATAATACCAAAAGCAAAAGATTTTTCGTGATGTAATAATTGTATGCTATCTCTGACTTTTCTAACTGTTGCCTCCCAACGAGTTTGATCGTCATTAGGATTATTATTATCTAAATTGAGTCTCCAAGGTTGAGGATCTGACATTACAATAATGTTGTAGTGTGTAGATTGTGTCGGGGTCGTCATAGCTATATTCCTTTTCGCGTTATGTGTGAGATCTCCTTTTTGACGTAAATAGAAATGAACTACAATTTCAAAGTTTGTTAGTTATCTATGAGGGAAAGTAGAAAAGATAAGGGAAAAAGAAAGCGGTACTTTAGAGGGAAAGTATCAAGTTACCGCTTTTTATTGGTTTGATAAATTAATTAAACTGCTTTTCTCTGTGATTTATTGGCAGCCCACAGTCCACTCATTTTCATTGCATAACCAAATAACACACCGACAATAAGTGAAGGAATGGTTTGTGTTAAATCACCTTGAGCAGCAAAAATGGTACAGGCGCCAATAAAGGTACCAGGAATATAGGCAAGCAGAGTGCTTTTAGCTTGAACGCACATTATAAAGGCAATCACACCCGTTACGGCATAGCCGAAAATAGATATATCATCAAATAGTTGACTACCATAAATAATTACCAATGCCCAAATCACGCCACTCATAATTGTGGCAATTGTTACTGCTAATCCTTTTAATCCTTCTTTAGGGTAAGCAAAATAAGCCGTACAACCTAGAAAACCAGCCCAACTTAATAAATCAAATTGATTAGCTACAAATGCCCAAATGGCAGAAAGAATGCCTGTTGTCAGCGCAGTAAAATAAAGCGTTCTCACGATAGACTCTTAAATATAAAGGGGATATTTACCCAGTTAACTAAAGGCGAAGTTTAGCATTGTCATTGACTGGTTTTCTATATTTTGATCATGAAACATGATAATTTTAATACCTATTTTTTCTCTATCTAAAATCTATTTTTCTTTTAAAAAAAGGAAAAGATAAAGTAAACGATTGCGTTATTTACTCCATGAATAAATAAAAAATAACTAGATACATCGTTTGATATTTATTTTTAATCGTGTAATTAAAGAATGGTATTAAATAATATAAAAAGTAAAAGAAGGTAAGTCATTCATTTTACTTTTCTTGAGAAAGTTTATTACCTAAGTTAAATGCGCACTTATAACTTTTACCTGCTATAACCGTTAAATTGAAAATTACACGGTATAGCAGGTAAGTTGCTAAATATTAGCTAATCTAACAACGCGTGCTTTCATTCCATTCAATATTGTATTGCTGATATCAGAAGGGAAATCCTCGGGTAATTGCTGTTTTACGCGTTGTATAACATCGTCCATTTCTTGATAAAAATAACGAAGAATCTTGCTCATCAAGGAAGGATCGAAACCGACAGCTTCGGCTGTTTGGTAAAAATGGCGAGGAAAAATTTGTTCTATTGCGTATTTTTTGCCTCGGCTTGCTTTTAATCCCATAGCAAGTTTTGCATCTCGTGGATTAAGTCCTTTTCCTCCAAAATTGGGATAGATAGACATAATGTCATAAAGAGGCGCGAGATGAAAACGTCCTTCTTGGTTGATAAAAACAGAAAAATTCTTTGCATGTCCATCTGTTGCCGCTAAAAGCCAAAATAGCACTTGTGCCTTCATAAAATGAAAACGGTCTTGATCGGCATTTGATGAGCCAAGTAAATATTTCATAATATCGATAATGCCAGGGTCCCCTTCATTTTCATATTTTAGTGCAGAAGGTATATTTAGAATTTGGCAAAAATCTTCTTGAGGTAAACGTATTATCCACGATTTATCTGATGAGTATTTTCTATCAAAACGTTCTACAGCAAGCGCTTTAATATTTTTTGTTTTAATAATAGAGCAGTGAGGAACAGGAAGATCAAATTCTTTGGCAATTAAGGTACAAAGATATTCATTTTCTACACTATCGGATAAATCCATTGTATAAGAATGACCTTCAATAACACCAATAGGCAGCTTAATAATATGTGTAGTCGGCGTATTATTGTGTGGCACACACCAATGATCATCTTTTAAAAGTAATGCTGTTTTTTCTTGCGCACCAGCAATAGAAATTCTGAAGTCAGGATATTCTTCAAGCATACCGAGTGGTGTATTGGATTGATATCCTAGTAGAATTTTCTCAAGTTCAGTGTCATCGAGTTTGTGATATTCTATTTTTTTGATATTCGCGGGTGTACTACCACTAGGAAGTAACCTTAATGCACCAACAGTATCTGCACCGATAGCCGCTAAAAGATCAAAGGGTTGGCTTGAATTCGCATTATAGCGACTCACAATACGATTTCTAATTTCAGTATTATCAGGTAACAGATTATCAAAGAAATTATAGACACAGTCTCCTTGATATTCTTGAAGTTGTAATGGCATCGAAAGAGAGATCGGACGACTTCCTGGTTGATTAACCCAATCTTCAGTATATTGGAATGAATGCGCACCTGAGCTTTTTTTAGTAAAAATCCCCACATAGTATTCATTCATATATACATCAAGACTCGCCATTTACCACTCCTCTTTCCATTCACTTTTGTGTGCTAAATTATTTTTAGCATCTTTAGGGTGAATTTCCATCTCTAAATTTAGTGCAGAGAGCAGTTTGAAAAAGGTTTCTAGTTTGGTGGAATTAGGATTAAGTTCAAAATTGGACACGGTGTCTTGTCGAATTCCTACTTTTTTGGCGACTTTACTTTGAGATAATTTTTTTGTTAATCGGACATCTTTTAGATGTACGCTGAGTTGATAGGCGTTAATTATAATCATCATCTTCTACCGGTTATAGGCGTTAATATCTAATATACCGGTTATAGCGTGTAGATCAAGGTCTAATGGTTATAGCGTGTAGATCTTTACCTGCTATAACCGTTAAATTGAAGGTTACACGGTATAGCAGGTAATATTGAGTTGTTACTTCCCGATACAGAAACTAGAGAAAATACGACCTAATAAATCATCTGAGGTAAATTCACCTGTGATTTCACTTAATGCTTGTTGAGCGAGTCTTAGCTCTTCTGCTAATAACTCACCTGATTTTGCATAAACCAGTTGCTCATGACCTTGCTGTAGATGTTCTGCTGCGGTATTTAATGCCTGTAAATGGCGACGGCGAGCTAAGAAACCACCTTCAGTATTACTGTTAAAGCCCATCGCTTCTTTTAGGTGTGAGCGAAGTAACTCGATACCCATACCATCACGAGCAGATAAGCGGATCATCGGGTAGTTTCCTTGTGCCGTGATCTCGGCATTTTCCCCTGTTAAATCTGATTTGTTACGAATAACAGTCACAGGCAAGGTGTTTGGTAAACGTGCCATAAATTCAGGCCAGATATCTTCAGGTGTTGTTGCATCGGTTGTGGTGCTGTCAACCATAAATAGCACTCTGTCTGCTTGCTCAATCTCTTTCCAAGCACGTTCAATACCAATGCGTTCAACTTCATCACTGGCTTCACGTAAGCCTGCTGTATCGATAATATGCAAAGGCATACCATCGATATGAATATGTTCACGCAATACATCGCGAGTTGTACCAGCAATATCCGTGACAATGGCCGCTTCTCTGCCAGCTAATGCATTTAATAGGCTTGATTTACCTGCATTAGGACGACCTGCAATAACCACTTTCATTCCTTCACGTAACAGGCTACCTTGGCGAGCTTGAGCACGAACATCATCTAATTCAGCAATAACAGCATTGAGTTTTCCTTCGATGATGCCGTCAGAAAGAAAATCAATCTCTTCATCAGGGAAATCAATAGCCGCTTCAACATAAATGCGTAAGTGAGTTAATGACTCTACCATCTCGTTAACATGAGAAGAAAATGCACCTTGTAATGAATTAATCGCTGAACGTGCTGCTTGTTCTGAGCTGGCATCAATTAAATCAGCAATCGCTTCTGCTTGTGCTAAATCGAGTTTGTCATTTAAAAATGCACGTTCAGAAAATTCTCCAGGGTTTGCAATACGCACACCAGGAATTTGTAAAATACGTTTTAGTAATAAATCTAGAATAACGGGGCCGCCATGGCCTTGTAGTTCTAGAACATCTTCACCTGTAAATGAGTTCGGATTAGGGAAGAAAAGGGCGATACCCTGATCAAGTACTGAGTTGTCATCATTGCGAAATGGCAGGTAATCGGCATAACGAGGTTTAGGCAATTTGCCTAAAACGGTTTGCGCCACAAGGGCAGCTTTGGGGCCAGAAACGCGTAGGATACCAACACCGCCTCTTCCCGGAGGTGTGGCCTGAGCGACGATAGTATCAGTGCTATGCATGGTGTACTCGCTTAATCAGAATAATCATATCAATATAAAAAAACAGAAGGCGGTCATTGTAGACCGCCTTCGCTATTTTATGTCACTTTCCTTTGAATGTAACCAAGGAAGAGGTTTTTCCTCATGTGACCTTATTTTTTGTCTCTACTGTGTAAGCCACGTTTTTCCAGACCGCGGTAAATTAATTGCTGCTGGATAATGGTCACTAAGTTACTGACGATATAGTACAGAACCAGACCTGATGGGAACCACAGGAAGAATACAGTAAACACAACCGGCATAAAGGTCATGATTTTTTGTTGCATCGGGTCAGTCACTGCAGTTGGAGACAGTTTCTGAATGATGAACATTGTCACACCCATTAATAATGGCAGGATGTAGTACGGATCTTGCGCAGACAAGTCTTGGATCCATAACATAAATGGCGCATGACGTAATTCAACTGAGCCCATCAGCATGTAGTACAAAGCAAGGAAGATTGGCATCTGGATAATCAGTGGTAAACAACCACCCAGAGGATTCACTTTCTCTTGTTTGTATAACGCCATCATTTCTTGGCTCATACGTTGTTTGTCATCACCAATACGTTCACGCAGTGCAGCCAGTTTGGGTTGCAGTAAACGCATTTTCGCCATGGAGGTGTACTGCGCTTTAGTCAGCGGGTACATGATACCACGAACGATAAAGGTGATCATGATGATGGAGAAGCCCCAGTTACCGATAAAGCTGTGAAGGAATTTCAGCAGTTTAAACAGTGGCTGAGAGATAAACCATAACCAACCGTAGTCTACAGACAGGTCTAAATGTGGCGCGATAGCGGACATTTCTGACTGAATTTCAGGACCAACCCATAATGTAGAGCTGATGTCAGCTGTGCTATTGGGTGCAATTGTCACCGGTGCTGATTTATAACCAATCAGAGCAATAGATTTGTTTTCCAAAGTGATAGTATAGAATTGATTATTCTGACTATCTTTAGAAGGAACCCATGCTGTTGCAAAGTACTGTTGTAACATTGCAACCCAGCCATTATTGGTGGTTAGAGATAAGTTTTTATCTTCGATATCACCAAAGCTGTATTTTTTATAGTTGGTTTCATCTGATGAGTATGCCGCACCACGATAAGTGTGTAGCGCAAAGTTGCTGCTACCAGTATCACGGCTTTCTGGCAATTTAACAGATTGTTTTAACTGACCGTAGAAGTTCATTGTCAGTGTTTTATCTGTTGTATTCTCAATTTTGTAATCAACGCTGATATCGTATTGACCTTTTTTCAGAATGAAGGTTTTGATGAATTTCACCCCTTCTTCATTCACAAAAGTCATAGGTACGCGTAATTCATCCTGATTTTCACCAAGTACGAATTCGTTTTTATCAGCACTATAAACTGGGCGAGATTTCTGATCTGGACCATCAGGGCCGATTAAGCCACTTTGAGCCTGATACAGGAATTGTGGTGTAGTTTCCAGTAAACGGAAAGGCGTAGTCGAATTAAGCTCGGCGGGATAGGCTAACAAATCAGCCTCATCGATAGTACCGCCCTGAGTATTGATACGAAGATCAAGTACGTCAGTTTTTACGGTAATCAATTTTGCCTGCTCATTGCTGTTACCAGTTACAGCAAGACTATCACTGCTTGGCACGTCCGCTTGTTGCGAGACCTGAGCGGTAGTGGTGGTGTTTTGTGAAACTTTATCACCCTCCCACTGCTGCCAGATCAGGAAAGAAACGAACAGCAAAGCGATGAATAGAAGATTGCGTTGCGAATCCATCGTTAATTTTCTCTGTTATCGTCGTTTTTTCTAGGTGGGACAGGATCATCACCACCTTCGTGTAAAGGGTGGCATTTTAATATGCGTTTCACTGTTAACCAACTACCTTTTATCATTCCAAACCTGCGCAATGCCTCAATTCCGTAATTAGAGCACGTAGGATTAAAACGACAACGAGGCCCCAACAGAGGACTAATCCCCAGTTGATAGCCCCTAATTAGCAAAATCAGGACTTTTGAGCCAAGCGACAATGACGACGCCATAATTTACCCAACACTTCCGTCAATTGATGGTTATCAAGTTCAGCAACCCCTTTTCTTACTAATAGCACAAAATCCATCGGCGGTAATTCATGCTGATGTAAACGAAAGTATTCACGGGCTAATCGTTTAATACGATTACGCTCATGAGCACGTTTAACGTTTTTCTTTGCGATTGTTAGACCGATGCGGGGATGCCCCAGCTCATTCTGGCGACCCAAAATAGTAACTTCTGGAGAACTCGCACGTTGTGGTTGCTGGAAAACAAAATTGAAATGCTTGGGAGTTAACAAACGTAACTCCCTTGGAAAAGCGAGCTTAACCACGGAATGGTTAGCTTTTATTATTTCGAAGAAACGGTCAGACGAGCGCGGCCTTTCGCACGACGGCGAGCCAGAACCTGACGACCATTTTTAGTGGCCATACGAGCGCGGAAGCCGTGGTTACGGTTGCGCTTCAGTACAGACGGTTGAAAAGTGCGTTTCATAGCGATTTCTACCTACTTAATATAATTACTGATTCAGCAAATGCGTTGACAGACAGGCGTGCAATAAATAAACAAACCAGTACTTCAATCGCAGCATCAATGATGGAAAGATGCGGGATTGTAATAAAATCACTCAAATGCGTCAATCAAGATGACGCTTTAAGTACCGATTTTTGTCGTCTTTTTTAGCAAACCCGATAATCAATCCTGACTTATGCGCAACGAGTACGCTTATTAGCGACCTAAAAAGAGTCTTAAATAAGTGACTTTGTTGGTACAAGCACGCAGGGTGCAAGATTATACGGACTCATGGTGAAAGCGCAAGGATCTTCGGTGGATCAAATGAGAGATATTTGATCACTTACTATAAGAAGGAGAGATTTATGTAAAGAGAAAGTTATCCCCAATTGCTATTTATAGGGCGACTCAAGTACACTAGAACGCCTTTGCATATTTCATTTGGTGAATTATCTTAAATCAGTAAGCCTGTGGATAAAAACCATAAAAACTGTGCAAAAGAAAGAGGATCTTCGTTTCATTTTGCGATATGATCCCCCGTCACGATCAGAATAGCCAGTCTGCGATCGTGAGTCACGATGTAAAAAAATCGTTGTCACCAAGAGTTGTTCCTTATTAAGAATTGAAGAGGAACGGTGTTGTGCACTTTGTATTTAGGCACACAGTGTTTAACTGCATTTTTCCTGTTTATTTTTTAGTCTTGTTTTTTTAGGGGAGTCCGCCGTGTCACTTTCGCTTTGGCAGCATTGTCTTGCCCGATTGCAGGATGAGTTACCTGCCACTGAATTTAGTATGTGGATACGTCCCTTGCAGGCAGAACTAAGCGATAATACGCTGGCACTGTATGCACCTAATCGTTTCGTTTTAGATTGGGTGAGAGAAAAATACATTAATAATATTAATGCATTATTAGTGGATTTTTGTGGCTCAGAAGTCCCTTCTTTACGTTTTGAAGTTGGTAATAAGCCAGCATCAGGGCGTACTACGGAAAGTATTCCTAAAGCTGTTGTACATCCAACGGTGAATACAATTCCAACACATAGCCAGCCTGTTCGCCCTAGTTGGGATAATCAACCTGCGTCTCAACTGCCTGAGCTCAATTATCGCTCTAATGTTAACCCGAAACATAAGTTTGATAACTTTGTTGAAGGTAAATCAAACCAGTTAGCAAGGGCAGCAGCAAGACAAGTCGCTGATAACCCAGGTGGAGCTTATAACCCACTCTTTTTATATGGTGGAACAGGACTGGGTAAAACACACTTGTTGCACGCAGTGGGTAACAGCATTATGGAACGTAAAGCGAATGCAAAAGTTGTTTATATGCATTCTGAACGTTTTGTACAAGATATGGTAAAAGCGTTACAAAATAATGCGATAGAAGACTTTAAACGCTATTACCGTTCTGTGGATGCCCTCTTAATTGATGATATTCAATTTTTTGCCAATAAAGAGCGTTCACAAGAAGAATTTTTTCATACCTTTAATGCATTGTTAGAGGGTAATCAGCAAATTATTTTAACGTCAGACCGTTATCCTAAAGAGATTAACGGTGTTGAAGATAGATTAAAATCGCGCTTTGGTTGGGGATTAACGGTTGCTATTGAGCCACCTGAACTTGAAACCCGAGTAGCGATTTTGATGAAAAAAGCGGATGAAAACCAAATTCAGTTACCTGACGAAGTGGCTTTTTTTATTGCTAAAAGACTTCGTTCTAACGTCCGTGAGCTTGAAGGTGCGTTAAATCGAGTGATTGCTAACGCAAACTTTACAGGTCGTGCGATTACTATCGACTTTGTACGTGAAGCATTACGTGATCTGCTGGCCTTGCAAGAAAAATTAGTCACTATCGATAATATTCAAAAAACGGTTGCTGAGTATTATAAAATTAAAGTCGCTGATTTACTGTCAAAGCGGCGCTCTCGATCGGTTGCCCGTCCGAGGCAAATGGCAATGGCGCTGGCAAAGGAATTAACAAACCACAGCTTGCCTGAAATCGGGGATGCCTTTGGGGGTCGTGATCATACAACTGTACTTCATGCATGCAGAAAAATAGAGCAATTGCGTGAAGAAAGTCATGACATCAAAGAAGATTTTTCTAACTTAATCAGAACATTATCATCCTAGCGCTATGAAATTTATCATTGAACGTGAACAGCTTCTTAAGCCGCTACAACAAGTAAGTGGCCCTTTAGGTGGTCGTCCAACATTACCTATTTTAGGTAACTTATTGCTTAAGGTGACTGAAAACACCTTATCACTAACAGGAACTGACCTTGAAATGGAGATGGTAGCGAGAGTTAACCTCAGTCAGTCTCATGAAATTGGCGCCACAACTGTTCCTGCGCGTAAGTTTTTTGATATTTGGCGTGGGCTACCTGAAGGTGCTGAAATCAGTGTTGAGCTAGATGGTGACCGCCTATTAGTGCGTTCAGGTCGTAGCCGCTTCTCCTTATCAACATTACCTGCATCTGATTTTCCTAACTTAGATGATTGGCAAAGTGAGGTTGAATTTACTTTGCCTCAAGCAACATTAAAACGCCTCATTGAATCCACTCAGTTTTCAATGGCACATCAAGATGTGCGTTATTATCTTAACGGTATGTTGTTTGAAACTGAAAACACTGAATTACGCACGGTTGCAACAGATGGGCACCGTTTAGCCGTATGTTCGATGGATATCGGACAATCTTTACCTGGTCACTCGGTTATTGTTCCTCGTAAAGGTGTTATTGAATTAATGCGTCTACTGGATGGTGGTGGTGAAAGTTCACTGCAACTGCAAATCGGTAGTAACAATATACGTGCGCATGTAGGTGATTTTATTTTTACCTCGAAGTTGGTTGATGGTCGTTTCCCTGACTATCGTCGTGTATTACCGAAAAACCCAACCAAAACAGTAATTGCAGGTTGTGATATTCTTAAACAGGCATTTTCTCGTGCTGCCATTTTATCTAATGAGAAATTCCGCGGTGTGCGTATTAACCTCACGAGTGGTCAATTAAAAATCACAGCCAACAACCCTGAGCAAGAAGAAGCAGAAGAAATTGTTGATGTTCAATATCAAGGCGAAGAAATGGAAATTGGCTTTAATGTCAGCTATCTCCTTGATGTATTGAATACCTTGAAATGCGAAGAAGTTAAGCTGTTACTGACTGATGCCGTTTCAAGTGTTCAAGTTGAAAATGTGGCAAGTTCTGCGGCTGCTTATGTTGTTATGCCAATGCGTTTATAATAGTCACTAACATGATTTTATCCCGTTTATTGATCCGCCATTTTAGAAATATCGAACAGGCGGATCTGCCATTAGCGGATGGCTTTAATTTTCTTGTTGGGCCAAACGGGAGTGGTAAAACAAGTATACTTGAAGCGATTTACACCTTAGGACATGGACGAGCATTTCGTAGTTCTCAAGCAAATCGCGTGATCCAACATGATGAAAATGCATTTATTCTTCATGGGCGTTTAAGTGGGCTTAATGAAGATAGCCGTGGCTATGCGATTGGATTAAGTAAAGATCGCGAAGGAAATAGTACAGTTCGTATTGATGGTAGCGATGGTCATAAAATTGCAGAGTTAGCAAAATTGTTACCCATGCAATTAATAACACCTGAAGGTTTTACTTTACTGAATGGTGGGCCTAAATATCGTCGCGCGTTTATCGATTGGGGGTGTTTTCATAATGAACCTCGATTTTTCGCTGCATGGTCGGATTTAAAACGTGTTTTAAAGCAACGTAATGCAGCACTAAGGCAAGCAACGTCTTATCGACAGCTGATGCCTTGGGATAAAGAACTTATCTTATTAACGCAACAGATAAGTGAATGGCGAGCTCAATATACTGAAGATATCGCTAAAGATATTGAAGAAACGTGCCGTCTGTTTTTACCTGAATTTTCGCTGAAAGTCAGTTTTCAGCGGGGGTGGGATAAAGAGACTGATTATGGTGAGTTGCTAGCACGTCAATTTGAACGTGATAAAATGTTAGCCTATACCTCACTTGGTGCTCATAAAGCGGATTTACGTATTAGAGCAAATGGCACGCCAGTAGAAGATATGTTGTCACGAGGCCAGCTCAAGTTGTTGATGTGTGCATTGAGGCTGGCACAAGGTGAATATTTCACTCGTAAGAATGGGCAAAGATGCCTGTATCTGCTCGATGATTTTGCTTCCGAATTAGATGCAAGTCGGCGTCAATTGTTAGCCGAGCGTCTAAAGTCTACGCAAGCTCAAGTGTTTGTCAGTGCGATAACACAAGGGCAAGTGAAAGATATGCTAGATGTAAATAGCAGGCTATTTAGCGTAGAACGTGGCAAAATAGAGGTTAAACCATAGGAATAAAGCGAGAAACGTTGATGTCGAATACATATGACTCCTCAAGTATCAAAGTATTAAAAGGGCTGGATGCGGTGCGTAAGCGCCCGGGGATGTATATCGGGGATACAGATGATGGAACCGGTCTGCATCACATGGTCTTCGAGGTGGTCGACAACGCAATCGACGAAGCCCTCGCGGGTTTCTGTGATGAGATTATTGTCACTATCCATTCAGATAACTCCGTCTCTGTTCGAGATGATGGTCGTGGAATTCCAACCGGCATTCACCAAGAAGAGGGTGTTTCAGCAGCAGAAGTTATTATGACGGTTCTGCATGCGGGGGGGAAATTCGATGATAACTCCTATAAAGTCTCTGGTGGACTTCATGGTGTAGGGGTGTCTGTTGTTAATGCGTTGTCTGAAAAACTCGAACTGACTATTCATCGCGATGGAAAAATCCATCAGCAAATTTATCGTCATGGTGTACCTGATGATCGCTTAAAAGTGATTGGTGATACCGAAAAATCAGGCACATTTGTTCGCTTCTGGCCAAGTCTTGAAACCTTTAAAGGCGAGACTGAATTCCAGTATGACATTTTAGCAAAACGTCTGCGTGAGTTGTCATTCTTAAACTCAGGCGTTTCTATCCGTTTAATTGATAAACGCGATAACCGTGAAGATCATTTCCATTATGAAGGCGGTATTAAGGCATTCGTTGAATACTTAAGCCGTAATAAAACGCCAATTCATCAAAATGTATTCTATTTCTCCACTGAAAAAGATGGTATTGGTGTTGAAGTTGCGATGCTGTGGAATGATGGCTTCCAAGAGAATGTTTATTGCTTTACCAACAATATTCCACAACGTGATGGTGGTACACACTTAGTTGGTTTCCGTACTGCAATGACTCGTACGTTAAACAACTATATGGATAAAGAAGGGTTTAATAAGAAATCGAAAATCAGTGCAACGGGTGATGATGCGCGTGAAGGCTTGATTGCGGTTATCTCTGTTAAAGTTCCAGATCCTAAATTCTCATCACAAACCAAAGATAAACTGGTTTCTTCAGAAGTTAAAACAGCGGTAGAAACGCTGATGAATGAGAAGCTGGTGGAATACCTGTTAGAAAATCCAAACGATGCGAAAATCGTTGTCGGTAAAATTATTGATGCTGCTCGTGCTCGTGAAGCTGCGCGTAAAGCACGTGAGATGACACGTCGTAAAGGTGCATTAGATTTAGGTGGCTTACCAGGTAAATTAGCAGACTGTTCTGAACGTGATCCTGCTTTCTCTGAACTGTACTTAGTGGAAGGGGACTCTGCGGGCGGCTCTGCAAAACAAGGCCGTAACCGTAAAACACAGGCTATTCTGCCGTTAAAAGGTAAAATCCTCAACGTTGAGAAAGCGCGTTTTGATAAAATGTTGGCGTCTCAAGAAGTAGCAACATTAATCACAGCATTAGGTTGTGGTATTGGTCGTGATGAATATAACCCAGATAAACTGCGTTATCACAGCATTATCATCATGACGGATGCGGACGTCGATGGTTCTCACATTCGTACGTTATTACTGACTTTCTTCTATCGTCAAATGCCAGAAATTATCGAACGTGGTCATATCTTTATTGCTCAACCACCACTTTACAAAGTGAAGAAAGGGAAGCAAGAGCAATACATCAAAGATGATGACGCGATGGACGAATATCTGATGTCGATAGCGCTTGATGGTGCAGCGCTTTATATTAGTGAACATGCGCCAGCAATGCACGGTGAACAACTTGAAAAACTGGTTGTTGACTACCATGCTGCACATAAAATTATTCGTCGTATGGAGCGTATTTATCCACTGAGCATGTTAAATAGCTTGGTGTACCACTCAACGCTCACAGAAGAAGATTTATCTGACAAAACCAAAGTTGAAGAGTGGATGAGTGGCTTGGTCAACCGTTTAAATAATGCGGAAGAGCAAAGTAGCACTTATAGTTATACGATCACTCAAAACGATGAAAACCGTCTGTTCGAGCCTGTATTACGTATCCGTACTTACGGTATTGATACAGACTATAAACTGGATTATGACTTTATCCACAGTAGCGAATATCAACGTATTACTCATTTAGGTGACATTATTGGTAACCTAATTGAAGAGGGGGCGTTTATTGAGCGTGGAGAGCGTCGTCAGGCGATTTCAAGTTTTGAAGAAGCACTTGAGTGGCTTACAAAAGAATCTCGTCGTGGTCTTGCTGTACAGCGTTATAAAGGCCTTGGTGAAATGAACCCAGAACAATTATGGGAAACCACCATGAATCCAGATACACGTCGTATGATGCAAGTTACCGTTAAGGATGCGATTGCAACCGATGAGTTATTTACCACCTTAATGGGTGATTCGGTTGAACCTCGCCGTGCCTTTATCGAAGAGAATGCGTTGAAAGCGGCAAATATTGATATCTAATGACGTGTAATGTCGCTAAGTAAAAAAACCAGCTAATTCAATTAGCTGGTTTTTTCTATTTATGGGAGCTGTTTTATTGGAAAATTAACGCAGAATATTCAACATGCGACGTAAAGGCTCTGCTGCACCCCATAGTAGTTGGTCACCGACTGTAAAGGCTGAAATAAATTCAGGGCCCATATTCAGTTTACGAATACGCCCTACAGGAGTGCTTAATGTGCCCGTTACTGCGGCTGGTGTTAACTCTTTAATAGTCAACTCACGATCATTAGGGATGACTTTTACCCAGTCGTTATGGTTGGCAAGTAATTGTTCAATTTCAGCAACAGGTAAATCTTTTTTCAGCTTTAGAGTAAAGGCTTGGCTATGGCAACGTAATGCACCAATACGAACGCAAAGACCATCGACAGGAATAATATTTGAACCTGTATTTAGGATCTTGTTAGTTTCAGCTTGTCCTTTCCACTCTTCACGGCTCTGGCCGTTTTCTAATTGTTTATCAATCCAAGGGATCAAACTACCTGCCAGAGGAACACCAAATTGCTCAGTTGGCATTGTACCACTGCGCGTAAAGTTAGTGACTTTACGTTCAATATCTAAGATTGCAGATGCTGGGTTTTCTAGCTCTTTCACTACTTGATTATGTAAAGAGCCCATTTGTGACAGTAACTCTCTCATATGGCGAGCTCCCGCCCCAGAAGCGGCTTGATAAGTCGATACGCTTGCCCATTCCACTAAATTGTTAGCAAACAGGCCACCTAATGACATCAGCATTAAACTGACCGTACAGTTACCGCCGACAAAAGCTTTAATGCCTTTGTTTAAGCTGTCTTGAATATGTTGACCGTTGACGGGATCGAGAATAATCACGGCATCATCATTCATACGCAGTGCTGATGCGGCATCAATCCAGTAACCTTGCCAACCTGCTTGGCGCAGTTTTGGATAGATTTCATTGGTATAGTCACCACCTTGGCAACTAATAATAATATCGAGTGATGCTAGCGTATCAATATCATAAGCATCTTGCAGAGTGCTACGGTGATTACCATAAGCAGGTGCTGCTTCACCTAATTGAGATGTGGTGAAGAAAACAGGGTTTATCCCATCAAAATCACGTTCTTCAACCATTCTTTGCATTAAAACGGAGCCGACCATACCACGCCAGCCCACAAAACCAACATTTTTCATTGTAATTACCCTGTCTTTGTCTGTAGGAATAGTGAGAGACCTCACACTAACCTGACAAAATATAGAGATAGGTGCAAGTTAATTTATTGATTATTTACCAAAGAATTAGAAGTGTTTCTTATAGTCTGCGTAGAGTTAACAAAAGAAAGCCACAGAACGAACAAATATCAATGAGTTGTTAAAAAAGAAAATAAATTTACCATAAAAGTGTAAGAATATTCTGCTATATCTTATTTTCTTTTTTAGGATAAATAAAAATATATTCATATTTAAGAAAATAGAGTAAAAATAGAAAAATGTAAAATAGTGTAATATATAAGAAAAACGTATTTACTTAGAGGTCACTCCAAGCTTTATACTAAACGCTACTGTTTAATAGATGATGTATTTTCATAAATAAAAAATAATGATGAAGGTTCTTCATTTTATTTGAATTTTATTTTACCGCTTATTAAGTGGTGTTAGGAGGCGAAATGGATATATCCACAGTCATTCCATTATCTACGTACTACTCGTATTTAAAACGGTTTGTGATTTCACCAACCACGATGGGTACTATCGCGCCTTCATCTCGTTGGTTATGTTATGAAATGCTGGATAAACTCAATTGGCAACAGGACATTCAAGTTGCTGAATTAGGTGCTGGCACGGGTGTTATTACTCAACAGATCTTAAAAAGAATGTCGGTGAATTCCTCATTAGATGTTTTTGAAATAGAACCTAGTTTTGCAACAGAATTAGATAAAATTAATGATCATCGATTAAGAGTTTATACAGCATCGGCGGAGAAATTAAATAGCCATTATAATATGATTATTTCAGGGTTACCTTTTTTATCGATACCAAAGAAAACAGGTTTAAGAATTTTAAAACGGGTACATAAAGAGTTATTAAAAACACAAGGTTGTTTTGTGTTATTTCAATATACCACTCGATATGAAAAAACGTTATCTCGTTATTTTCATTTAGAAAAGAAATTAGTTATGCGGAATGTTCCCCCTGCTTGGGTTTATTATTGCACGCCTAAAAATAATATAGGGTAAATGAAAAGCTTGCTCGACGTTTATATTGTAAATAACAATTAAGAATCAATGCTATTTATTTAGATAATGTTTGAGCAAGTAAAATAACACTCTTTTCAATTTCAAGAGGATTATGAGCAGCATATCCTAATAATACGCCTTGTTTTGGGTAGGTTTGAATGCAGTAACGTGATAAAGGCTGTATAGCTAATCCAATTTCTCGTGATTTTTTCACAATATATTCTTCTGTATAACCAGCCTGTAGCCAGCAAACAATATGGATGCCAGAGTCTGTTGGTTCAACACAGAAGACATGAGATAAATGTGTTTTTATCGCATTAGTTAACACTTGATAACGTTCATAGCAGGCTTTTCTTATTCTTCTTACATGGCGGGCGTAATGTCCTTGAGACATAAATAACGCTAATGTTGCTTGTTCTAGAAAACCTGAATGCGAATCGGTGTAATATTTAGCAGCTTTAAATGTATCAACTAAAGGTAAAGGAACCACTAAAAAGCCTAAACGAAATCCGGGATACATCATTTTTGAGAATGTACCAGCATAAATAACCCGCTGGTATTTATCTAAACCTTGTAGAGATTGAATCGGTTTAGAGTGATAGCGAAATTCACTATTGTAGTCATCTTCGAAGATCCACACATTATTGGATGATGCCCACTCTAATAACGCAATACGACGTGAAAGTGAGAGTGTATTGCCTAAGGGAAATTGATGAGAAGGGGTTGTAAAAACAAGTTTTGCTTCTGGACACTGCGCTATTCCTCGAGAAATATCCATTCCATCAATATCTGAACTTATTGGATGTGGTTTTATACCATAAGAAGTGAAGATACCCCGAGCACTGTCATAACCAGGATCATCTAGCCAAACAGTATCTCCCTCTTGTAATAGAACTCTAGTGGTGAGATTTATCGCTTGCTGCGTACCATTTACAATAATGATTTGTTCAGGCTGACAAAAAAGCCCACGAGTTGATTGAACATATTGGCATATCATCTCTTTTAATGGCGTGTAGCCTGTTGGCGAATTAAATGTTGCGAGTGCTTTTTTTGATTGCCGCCAAACCCGCCCTAATAATCTTCCCCAAAGTTCATGAGGAAAAAGATCGACACAGCCAACGCCAACATGAAATGTAGGACTGCTATTGATATTGGGTTGTGACTGTTGCCAAAAAGCGTGGGCTTTTTGCATATTGGGATTTAGTGTTTCTAATGGGTTTTTGATGTGTGTGGAAGAAGTAGAGTGGATTGTTTTGATCCACTGATCTGAAATAATGGCATCAGGGATTGTGCTTGCAACAAAAGTACCTGCACCGCGCCGAGTAAATAAATAGCCTTCATCAATTAAACGTTCAAATCCTGCAATAACAGAGTTACGAGAAATCGACATCATTTCAGCTAATGTGCGGCTTGATGGTAGACGGCTACCTGATGTTAAGCGCCCATCTAAAATCGCTTTTCTAATCGCGTGATAAACCTGAGAGCCAATAGGCCCTTCTTCTAAAACAAGGTTAGGAAAATAAGCTGTTTTTTTCTGTTTCATAAAGTGGACCCTATAAAAACACAAAAAGTGTACCTTATTGGGAACCAAAATTAAACGTACCATGACCACGATTAAAGGCAGGCGATACTTTTTTATCGCGTTGATGAAAGTAGAAGGAAGTGAAGAGATGAGCACAACACCAATAACTGTTTCAATTCAGTTTGTTGAACAAGAGCATTATGCTCAATGGTTGCCACATTGGTTAAGTTATCAAGCATTTTATAAAGTCGAGTTATCAGAAGAGACAACATTAAAAACATGGGCGCGTTTTTTTGATGAAAAAGAGCCGGTTTATTGTGTCGTCGCAATGGAAGGTGAAAAGGTATTGGGTTTTGTTCATTATCTTTTTCATCGCTCAACATGGGCTGAAAGTGATTTTTGTTATTTAGAAGATTTATTTGTTTCACCAGATACGCGTGGCCGCCATGTCGGTAAGCAACTTATTGAATTTGTTAATCAACAAGCAAAACAGCGTAATTGTGCCCGTCTATATTGGCATACGCAGGAAACTAATTTACGAGGACAACGCTTATATAACTGGGTGGCAGAAAAACCGGGTGTGATTGAATACCGTATGGCGCTGTAAAAGAACGTTAGGTAGAACATATAGGGTATAAAAGAGAGGGTAAGATTTACCCGCTCTTTTCTGAGTTAGGGTTATTTATTTGATTTAATTTAGGTTAATTAAACTCGTGTTGGCAATAAAACTCATTGCCAACTTTTTTGGCTTCTTCACACGCTTGTTTCATTAATTCGTCAGCTTTTTGCTTATTGGGTTCAATAATATGATATTGACCAGAAAACATAAAAGAAGCCATTGCTTGAGCAAAGCCTTCAAAAGTCATTTCGTTTGCTTTCGTAAACCACATATTGGCTTTTTCAGTATCTGCGGGCACATTACCAACACCGCTATAAAGCACACCTAACCAAATTGGCGCATAGACAAATTCGGGTTGATGAGTTGTAGCGGCTTCTTCTAGTAATACAATGGCTTTTTTGTAATCTGTTTCACCAGATAAAGGTGATATCAGCGTTGTTGCTAGACTTATTTTTCCTCTTATACTTCCTTTATTTGCAGCGATTGTTGCTAATTTTCTCGCTTCAACATAATGGTTTTTAAAATAAGGATCAGCATTAAATAAATAGAGATCAGCAAGTAATGCATAGGCATCTGCATAGTCGTTTTTTATGGACTCATTAGCCCACAATTGTGCATTAAGTAAGTTTTTTTCTACACCCGTTCCCATTAAATACATTTCGGCCAACTGATATTGAGCTTGTGCATTGTGATTGAGTGCTTCTTTGCGAGTATCTTCAAATTTTCTTTTGTCTTGTTCTTCAAAATTTGCCTGCAAAGAAAACGAACAAACAAGAGTAAGTAGGGCGATAAAGGTTGAAATATATTTAATTAATGTCATGTAGAGTACCGTTTGTAATGATTTTGAAAATCTTACCAATAATAATGGTATAAAAGCAGTTTATTTCGTCGAGTTAATCAAATAAATAACAATATTGGGAGAGCGATAATGGCGATTGACCTTAGCAATCTTGTCACTGAAAGTAGAAATCATAACAGTGAAAATATAGACACACTTTCAACATTAGACATGCTAAAAGTCATTAATAATGAAGATAAAAAAGTGCCATTAGCAGTTGAGAAAGTGTTACCTGAAATTGCTCAATTAATTGATAAGGTTGCAATTGCTTTTTCTCAAGGTGGTCGTCTTATTTATTGCGGAGCAGGCACCTCGGGACGATTAGGGATTTTAGATGCCAGTGAATGTCCGCCAACTTATGGCACACCTCATGAAATGGTGATTGGTTTAATTGCGGGTGGGCATAAAGCTATTTTACAAGCTGTTGAGAATGCTGAAGATAATGCGCAATTAGGTGAAGAGGATTTACGACAACTTAATTTTAATAAGCAAGATATTTTAGTGGGTATTGCAGCAAGTGGCAGAACGCCTTATGTGATTGGTGCATTGAACTACGCTAAATCATTAGGTGCAACAACAGGGGCGATAAGTTGTAATCCTGAAAGCCCGATTGCCAAACTTGCTGATATTGCTATTACACCAGTTGTGGGTGCAGAAGTGATAACCGGATCATCACGTATGAAAGCGGGTACAGCACAAAAGCTTATTTTAAATATGATCACAACAGGGGCGATGATAAAAATCGGCAAAGTTTTTGGTAATTTAATGGTGGATGTTGAAGCAACCAACGCCAAACTTGTTGAACGTCAAATTCGTATTGTAATGCAAGCAACAGAGTGTGAAAGAGCTATCGCTGAAGACGCGTTATCACAATGTCATCGCCACTGTAAAACGGCAATTTTGATGATCTTAGCAAACGTAGATGCACAGCAAGCCACACAGATGCTTACTCAAAATAGAGGGTTTATTAGAAAGGCGTTAGGTGAGTGATTAAATCGTTTTAATTTTTATCACTTAATTTTCTTAGGTATTGTGCCAACTGTTGGCTATTTTTAGCTCCTGTGGCTGCATCAACGGTTAAATTTTCCTATACATCATCAACATCTATTATTTTTATACCATTGCGATAAAGAAAAACCATAGTGACAAAAATGCAGTTCGTTTATTACCATCATTAAAAATATGGCCTCGAGAAATGGCGACCTAATAGGTTGCAGCTAGCTCATAAATATCTGTTATTCCTTCATCATGAGTACGATTTTGTACTCTGTAAATAAGTGCCTCAGCTCTTCTTGGCTCAGGCATTCCTGCAACACCAGGAAGTTGTTTTAAGATCTTATCATGAATAGCGGTGTCTAAAACTTCAGAAATATGAGCCCGAGCTTGAGTGGAGGTATAAGTATGCATAATATTTTCTCACATTATTTAATGTACATTTGAATTGAACATTTCAGGTGTGCAGTTTTCAATTTATAAAAAATGAAGCTCACTAAAATTAGAAAATTGTTATAACAAAAAAGCCAGCAAATACAAGGTATCTACTGGCTTAATGATGGGCTGTAAACAGCTAAGAAATCTTACTCAATATTTTGGATCTGCTCACGCATTTGTTCAATTAAAACTTTCAATTCAATGGCTGAATTGGTGACTTCTGTATTAATTGATTTTGAGGCTAACGTATTGGATTCACGGTTAAATTCTTGCATCATAAAATCAAGACGGCGGCCTACCGCTTCCTTTTTCACTAGAATTTTGCGTGTTTCTTTAACGTGAGCTTCTAATCTATCAAGCTCTTCAGCAACATCTAAACGTTGCGCTAGCATCACTAACTCTTGTTCTAAACGATTATTATCAATTTGAACTTGCGCTTCTTCTAAT
Source organism: Proteus sp. TJ1640 (assembly GCF_003144445.1). Taxonomy (NCBI): domain Bacteria; kingdom Pseudomonadati; phylum Pseudomonadota; class Gammaproteobacteria; order Enterobacterales; family Morganellaceae; genus Proteus; species Proteus sp. TJ1640. The sequence goes on along the minus strand of NZ_PENY01000001.1, from coordinate 141,233 downwards.
TTGCTGGTTAAGCGTTCACGTTGCCATTGCAAAATTTCTGGCATTTGTGCTCTTACTTTAATGACTTCTTCGCTAACTGCATCTAAACGCTGCTCAATTAGCGCTTTAAGTGCTTGCCCCTCGGTTTCACGGCTAGCAATAAAAGCATCAATTGCCAAATCTAATTCCGCTAAAAGCTCAGTACCAATGGCATCTAAATCTTGCTCTTGTGCTGAAATAACACCTGGCCAACGTAAAATATCAAATGGGCTAATAGTGCCTTCATGGCTGTGGCTTTTTACCCAGTTGGCAGAGACAATGAGTTGTTTGGCGAGATTTTCATCCAGATTAAGTTCGCCTTGAAAGCGAGCATTAAGATCAAAGCGTAAGTTACATTCAATTTTACCGCGTGTTAAGCGATTACGTAGACGTTCACGAATAACAGGTTCTAAACTACGTAATTGCTCAGGCAAACGAATATAAGTTTCAAGGTAGCGTTGGTTTACGGAACGCAGTTCCCATGCAGCGCTACCCCAGTCTTTTTTAATGTCTCGGCGAGCAAAAGCGGTCATGCTACGGATCATAATAGGGTCTCAATAGTGTAAAAGATAATACGATTATAACCCTATGCATCAATACAAGGATAGGCATAAGCCATTTTAGGTCGTATAATGCGCCCCCAATATGTCAGAGAAAGCGGAGATAACACCATGCGTCCAGCAGACAGACAAGCAAACCAAGTACGTCCTATTACCATTACTCGCCACTATACAAAACATGCTGAAGGTTCTGTATTAGTTGAATTTGGTGATACTAAAGTCTTGTGTAATGCCACTGTAGAAGACGGTGTACCACGTTTTCTGAAAGGACAAGGGCAAGGATGGGTGACCGCAGAATACGGCATGCTTCCTCGTGCAACAAATAGTCGTAATGCTCGTGAAGCGGCTCGCGGTAAGCAAACGGGTCGTACTATGGAGATCCAGCGTTTAATTGCTCGCTCATTACGTGCCGCGGTTGATTTAAAAGCGTTAGGTGAATTTACCATCACCGTCGATTGTGATGTTATTCAAGCAGATGGTGGCACACGTACCGCCTCTATCTCCGGTGCTTGCGTCGCGTTAGTTGATGCTTTAAATAAAATGGTTGAAGAAGGCAAACTGAAAAAGAGCCCTCTTAAATCAATGGTTGCTGCTGTGTCTGTGGGAATTGTTGATGGTGAACCATTATGCGATCTTGAATATGTTGAAGATTCAGCTGCAGAAACAGATATGAATGTGGTGATGATCGATGATGGCCGTATGATTGAAGTTCAAGGTACGGCAGAAGGTGCGCCATTTAGCCATGAAGAATTACTTGCTTTACTCGCCCTTGCTAAAGGGGGATTAGAGAAAATATTTGAAGCGCAAAAAGAGGCGCTGAAGCAATAAATTTTATTTTTAAGGCGACTGAAAAGTCGCCTTTTTTATGCCTAAAATTTGTCATCAAGTAACGTAGAGAGGAGAAAGAAATGAAAGCCTACCAACGCCGCTTTATCGAACTAGCATTAGCAAAAAATGTCTTGAAATTTGGTGAGTTCACACTGAAATCAGGAAGGGTGAGTCCTTATTTTTTTAATGCCGGTTTATTTAATACAGGGCGTGATTTGGCTTTACTGGGGCAGTTCTATGCGCAAACATTATTAGATAATAATGTGTCTTGTGATGTGTTGTTTGGGCCCGCTTATAAAGGGATACCTATTGCAACTACAACGGCAGTCGCATTGGTTGAACATCATGATATCGATATCCCTTACTGTTTTAATCGTAAAGAGGCTAAAGATCATGGTGAAGGAGGAACGTTAGTCGGAAGCCCATTGAAAGGTAATGTTGTGATTGTCGATGATGTTATTACGGCAGGTACTGCAATTCGTGAATCAATGGAAATCATCAAACAGCATGATGCAACGCTTTCTGCCGTATTATTAAGTTTGGATAGACAAGAGAAAGGGCGAGAAGCACTCTCTGCAATACAAGAGTTAAAACGCGATTATCAATGCCAAGTGTATTCGATTATTACTTTGGATGATTTAATTAGCTACTTAAGTGAGAGCGAGACTTTGTCTGAGTATTTACCTGCAGTTAAAGCTTATCGTGAGCGCTATGGCGTGAATTAATAAAGTTAATAAGCGATAAACAAGTTGGTCGATTATAGATAAAAAAAGCCCTCGCCCAATTATGGGCGGGGTGAGTAGTACAATGAAGCTTCTGTGATAAATATCACAGATATTGAAATATAAAAAGGACTTTTACTGCAGGGGCAAAGCGAGTTGCTAATGCCACAATGTAGGAACTGCACGAGTGCCATTCCTGATAAATACATATAGGTAACTATGTGTCAGAAGACGCATGTTAACACAAATAAGAAAAAAACGGCATATCTGTAAATTTCAAATTGTTGAGTTAAATCACGAGTCCATCATTTCATTGTAACTGTGCCAAGATTAATGGCCATCGGGCTTCAAATTCTTGAGTGGGTTGATAGCGAAATTCAGTGCGAACAAAGCGCGCTAGCATACCTTCACAAAAAGCGAGTAATTGTGACGCAAGTAACGCTTCATCATGCAAGAAAGCACTACCTTCACGGATCTTACGCTCTTTAATAACTTGTCGTAGTTGAACCTCAATGCGCTCATAAAGTTGGTTTATTCGCCCTTGCAATCTATCTTGTTCAAACATTAATGCATGGCCCGTTAAAATACGAGATAGCCCTGGGTTTTTCTCAGCAAAACCAAGGATCAAGATAAGAATTAAGCGAATTCTGGCTATCGTTTCTTTTTCGTCTTTTAAAATCAAATTAATACGAGAAACTAAGCTGTCTTCGATAAACTCAATCAAGCTATCAAACATTTTGGTTTTACTTGGGAAATGTCGATAGAGTGCGGCTTCAGATACACCAACATTGGCGGCAAGCTTTGCCGTTGTGATGCGCTGACTACCATCACTTGATTCCAACATTTGGGCAAGTGACTGTAAGATTTCATCCCGTCTATTTCTTTTCTTTTTGGTTTCTTTTTCTTCTGCCATGACTGATAAGGCCCCTGCTAAAAGCAAAACAAATCAGTAAACCTTTGCACTAAGGTTTTAGTGCAAAGGGAGTGATATCGTCATTGATATAATTAAATGCAAGACGTCTTTATTATTGGCGGCCGGAGTGACCAAAGCCACCGCTACCACGTTCCGTTGCGGTAAAATCTTCAACAATATTAAATTCAGCTTGAACGACAGGTACGATAATCATTTGAGCGATACGCTCACCCGGTTCGATAGTGAACGCTGTTTGACCACGATTCCAAACTGACACCATGAGTTGACCTTGGTAGTCAGAATCAATCAGTCCCACTAAGTTACCCAATACAACACCATGTTTATGGCCTAACCCTGAACGAGGAAGCACCATTGCTGCTAATCCTTCATCGGCAATATGTACAGCAAGACCTGTAGGTAATAATTCGGTTTGCCCTGGTTCAAGAACCAATGGTGCATCAAGGCAAGCGCGTAAATCTAAACCAGCAGAGCCTGTTGTGGCATAAGCAGGAAGTGGATATTCTTGACCAATACGTGCATCAAGGATTTTAACATCAATTTTTTTCATCATAATGTTTGGCTATCTCGTCAAGTAGGCGATGGCTAAGTTGTGCTTTACTACTGTGTGGTAAGCGCGTTTCTCCATTAGCCCAAATAAGGTGTAATGCATTGTTGTCACTGTTAAAGCCTTGATTTTCTATTGAAACATCATTGGCACAGATTAAATCGAGCTGCTTTTGTTCTCGTTTTTTGCGGGCATATTCTTCCACATTCTGGGTTTCGGCTGCAAATCCAACAACAAAAGGACGGTGTTCAACCATTTTTCCGACACTCGCGACAATGTCGGGGTTTTTTACCATAGTGATGGTGACTTCATCACCTTGTTTTTTTATTTTTTCAGCCGCGATAAGTTTAGCGCGGTAATCTGCAACTGCAGCGCAACCAATAAAAATATCTTGTGAAGGTGCGATTAACATCACTTGTTCATACATGTCTTGTGCACTTTCAACGTCGATACGTTTAACACAAGCGGGTGTCGGTAATGTGACTGGCCCAGCAATAAGCGTGACATCAGCTCCACGTAGTGCGGCTGCGTGTGCAATTGCAAAGCCCATTTTTCCAGAGCTATGATTGCTGATAAAACGTACCGGATCGAGTGCTTCACGAGTAGGCCCTGCGGTGATTGTAATTTTTTTACCTACAAAATCTTGTGGTTGTAAAGCCAGTTGTTTTTCCGCTAATGAGACTAGCTCTAAAGGATCGAGCATTCGCCCTGGTCCTACATCACCACAAGCTTGGCTACCAGAGTCAGGCCCCCAAATTAAACAGCCTCGCTGCTCTAAAGCTGATAAATTTTCTTGTGTAATTGTGGCTCTGTACATTTGCTGATTCATTGCTGGCGCGATAGCGATCGGTGCGCTACTCGCTAAACAGAGTGTGGTAAGTAAATCATTTGCCATTCCCACTCGTAAGCGTGCAATAAGATCGGCGGTAGCGGGTGCAAGTAGAATTAAATCAGCCCATTTGCCTAATTCAATATGCCCCATAGCGGCTTCTGCTGCTGGATCGAGTAAATCATCAGCAACAGGAAAACCAGAAACGGCTTGTAGTGATAATGGTGTGACAAAAGCATGTGCTGCGGGTGTCATTACAACACGGACAATCGCGCCTTTATCACGTAAGCGGCGTACAAGTTCAGGTGCTTTATAGGCCGCAATACCACCACTGATACCAAGAATGATCTTTTTGTCGTGAAGTGTAGTCATGATGAAATGCCTAAGTACATAAATAATTGCCCATAATTTTACCACAAGGTCATCGTGAATTCGGAATTCTATGTAACTTCATGTTTTATAGATTAAATTTATGCGATTTGTCTCGCATAAATTTAATATGTGTCTTTTTTATACAAGATTAGCAGTTTATAGTAAGTTAACTGTATAAAACAACAGTTGTTTTGCGATTAGCATTTAATGATGAGTGATACTTCGCCTAAATTTTAATATTTATGTGAAGAAATAGAATAGATCATTAATCCCACTGTCTTTACGTATTAAGGAGTCCACGGATGGAAAATCAATCGATTAGTGAACTGTTACCTAGAGAAAAATTGTTACTTTATGGCGTGGAATCACTCACTGATATTGAGTTATTGGCGCTCTTTTTGCGCACCGGCACTTATGAAAAATCTGTATTAGAATTGGCGGCTTTTCTACTTAAAGAGTGTGGTTCTCTTTATCACGTTATTAATGCTGATTATGAAACATTAGGGCGTTTTAAAGGTGTCGGTGTAGGAAAGTTTACCCAGTTGCAAGCTATCAATGAAATGGCACAGCGTTTTTCCACAACACAATTTATGTATAAAAATGTCTTATCTTCTTCAGAGGATACAAAGTATTACTTACAAAAACTATTGCATTGGCGAGACAGAGAAGTGTTTGTGGTACTTTTTCTTGATAATCAAAATCAATTGATTGCATTTGAAGAGATGTTTAAAGGAACAATTAATCGTGTAGAGGTTCATCCTAGAGAAATTGTCCGTCAATCAATAAAAAAGAATGCAACATCTATTATTCTTGCTCATAATCACCCTTCTGGTGTTTGCGAACCAAGTCTCGCAGATAAAGAAATAACAGAAAAAATTTTTCTTGCTTGCCAATTAGTGGGCGTAAATGTACTCGATCACCTTGTGATAGGGCATGATGATTGTGTTTCTTTTGCAGAACGAGGTTGGTTATAGCAAATATTTTTGTAATTATTGTCAATCTTTATTTGTACGGGTCTTGAGCGTTGAGGCCATTGGGCGTATACTACGCCACCTTTGAGGATCTTGGGTTTGGCGAGAAGAGCCTATCTCAGCAAGTTTTTTCTGAGGTGTTTACACAGTTTTTCAATCGTTAAAAGTTGCTGAGATGGGCTCCAAAGCCTGACGAGGCGGTCAAACCTGATATTAAAGCTCGAGCTGATTAGATTTTTGGAGAATAGACATGTCCCGAGTCTGCCAAGTTACCGGCAAGCGTCCTGTGAGTGGAAACAACCGCTCTCACGCATTAAACGCGACTAAACGCCGTTTTCTGCCAAACCTGCACTCTCACCGTTTCTGGGTTGAGTCTGAGAAACGTTTCGTAACTCTGCGTGTATCTGCTAAAGGTATGCGTGTGATTGATAAGAAAGGCATCGAATCTGTATTAGCAGATTTACGTGCCCGTGGTGAGAAGTTCTAAGGAGCTGAAAAATGGCTAAAGGTATTCGCGAGAAAATTAAACTCGTTTCTTCTGCTGGTACAGGTCACTTCTATACCACTACGAAGAACAAACGCACTATGCCAGAAAAACTGGAAATGAAAAAATTCGATCCAGTTGTTCGTCAACATGTGCTTTATAAAGAAGCTAAAATTAAATAATTTTAGTTTTCTTAAAAAACCCGACCTTCGTGTCGGGTTTTTTGTTATCTGGAGCCAGCTAAGTATAACAAAGTAAAGCTATTGTGACCTTAGCTTGCTCTTTAGTTATACTATGGCTCTTTTGAATCGTCAGGTGAATGGATTGCGGATGAGTAAGTCAGCACTATCAATATTACATACAGAATCATCTTGTGGATGGGGTGGTCAGGAAATTCGTATACTGACGGAATCTCAAGGTATGATCCGCAGAGGACACCGAGTGGCATTGGTGTGTTGCCCCACATCTAAAATTGCTAAAGCAGCACCTGATTATGGTATTGAAGTTTTCACATTGCCTATTGAAAAAAAACGTCTTTCATCATTAAAAGCACTTCGTCAATGGCTGAAATTACATCATCACCAATTTGATATTATCAATACTCATAGTTCAACTGATGCATGGCTAGTTGCTGCTTCTTGTGCCACATTACGCCAATCACCCGTGGTGGTTCGAACTCGTCATGTTTCTACGGATGTTTCACGTTCATTACCAACACGATGGCTTTATCTTTCATCCAGTGCCCATGTTGTGACAACAGGTGAGAAATTACGCCAGACGCTCCATCAACATAATAAATTTCCATTAGAAAAAATGACATCGGTGCCTACAGGAATCGATTTACAACGTTTTTTTCCTCAAGATAAACAACATGCTAGAGAGAAAATTGGAATACCGAATAAGCCAACATTGGGTATTGTTGCAACTATGCGTGTATGGAAAGGACATAAATATTTAGTAGAAGCATGGAAATCATTGCATCAGCAGTTTCCTGATTGGCAATTAATTTTTGTTGGTGATGGACCTCAACGTAAAAATTTAGAACCGATGGTGAAAGAGGCGGGACTAGAACAAAGTATCTTCTTCCTTGGTAATCGTAATGATGTGCCTGATTGTTTAAATGCAATGGATCTATTTGCATTACCTTCTTTTGGTAATGAAGGTGTACCGCAAGGCATTATGCAAGCGATGGCCTGTGGTTTACCTGTTGTTTCTACAACGGTGGGCGCGATTAGTGAAGCCGTTATTGATGGTAAAACGGGGTTTACATTAGTACCGCAAGTACAAGAATTATTAACCCGTCATTTAGCTAAATTAATGAGTTCAGATGAATTGCGTGAACAGATGGGAAAAGCAGCACTTGAACATGCCATTTCACGATTTAGTTTAGATAACATGTTAGATAAGATGGAAAGGATCTTTATTCAGTCAATCAACGATAAAAATAAATCAGTATGATTAATGTTGATAATAAAGTGATGAAACGATTATCTCTATTATAACTTGGTGTATTCATCTCATTGATGAATATTTGTAATACTTTTTAGTGTATAGTCTGAAAAGTAAATGTATCATTTAAACCAAATAAAAAGCATATGGATCCAAAAAATATATTGGTTATAGCGGTAGCGCGTTTTGGTGATACATTACTTATCACTCCTGTTCTTCATGCTTTAAAGCAGCGCTGGCCCAATGCTCATATTCATGTATTTGCACATAAACGTAGTGCATGCATTCTTGAGCATAATCCTGATATTGATTGTATTAGGCCTTTTTCTAAAAAAAGAGCAGTTTGGTCTGGATGGTTACCCCATAAGCCTTATGACTTGGCTCTGGTTTACGGTAATGATAGTGAATTGGTGAACTATGCTCGTCGTCAATCTCATCATACCGTTGCTTTTGCTGATATTTCTCAGCAGCAAGGTAATACGACTTGGGTTGCGCGTCCCACTTCGCCAATGGTTGCACAAAAAGAGCGTGCCTTATTAATTAATGCATTAGGGATTTATCCGAGTTGTTGGCAATTACGTTATTTTATCAATGACGAAGAAACGGCTTTTGCACAACAGTTTTTAAAAGATAATGCATTAATTAATAAGAATATTGTTGGTTTTCAACTGCAAAGTTTTCCGGCTAAAGCCTATAGGGATTGGCCCGTAGAAAATTTTCTGCAATTAGCAAAACAGATTATTACCCATGACGCGAGTACGTACTTTTTGCTATTAGGTAGTCAGGAAAGCCAACAATTATCCATTGATTTAGCTAAAAAGATCGGTGAAGAGCATTGTTTAGCCTTAGCGGGTCGAGTTTCAATGCGACAAAATGCGGCGATTATGGCAAATTTATCGCTCTATGTAGGGGTAGATACAGGTCCCACACATTTAGCAGGGGCTTTAGATATCCCAATGGTGGCGCTATATCATAGCTATCACCCAGGATGTTATTTAGCACCATTACAACATTCTTGTTGTCAGGTTATCCAACATCCAACATCGTTGGAAAATGCCCACCGTGAAGACAATATGGCTGAAATATCAGTTGAAGAAGTGTGGAATGCAGTGCGTAATATCATGAATGGAATGAAGGTGAAAAAGTAATCCATGAAGATCGGTATAATTGATGTCACAATCACCATGTCTTATGGCGGGATCCAAACCGCGGTTTGGGAGCTTGCTAAGCAACTGCATGATGCAGGGCATGAAGTTCATCTTTATGGTGGCAATGGCGATATTCGACACAATCTGGCAGGACGCCAAATACAGGTACACACTTATCCTTATACACCGCGGGATAAAGTTATCGATCTCGGTGGACGTTTTCGCCGTATTGTTGAGCGTTACACTTTTGCGCGATACGCTAAAAAAGATGTTATCAACCAACATTTTGATTGGATTATTTTAACCAAACCGTTTGATTTTTTTTGGCCCTCTATGATGTCTAAATCATCCTCAACGCGTTTTTGCTATATGAGTGGAGGCACCAGCTTTTTTAAAGGTGATCGTCGGTTAGGTAAGAAAATCTCAGCATGGGTTGCATGTAGTCATTTTAATGCTTGGCAAATTCAACACCATTTTAAGCAATTCCCGAGCGTAATTTATAATGGCGTGGATATTGCAAAATTTAAGCCAATGAGTACCTCATTACGTGAGCAATTAGGAATAAGTCAGTCTACATTTTTACTCTCATTTGCAGGTCGATTAGTGGGTTGGAAAGGCTTAAGTGTGGCGATTGATGCGATTGAAAAACTAAAAGGTGAAGATGTTAAGCTCTTGATTATCGGCACTGGTGACGATTTAGATAGATTGAAAAGTAAAGCTGTGGTGAAAGGGATCTCAGAGCAAGTGATTTTTCACCAACCTGTTGAGCATAACCAATTACCTGAATTTTATGCAGCCAGTGATGCAGGCATTTTCCCAAGTACAGGAGATGAAGCCTTCGGTATTACGATTGCAGAAGCCATGGCGTGTGCAAAACCAGTGATTGCCAGCCATATAGGGGGGATCCCTGAAGTTGTCGGTAATGAAGGCACTGCGGGATTATTAGTTGCTCCTGGTAGTGCAGATGAAATTGTGATGGCGATTAATCATCTTCGCCAATTACCTGATAGAGGAAAAGCGATGGGTGAGAATGCGCGTTTGCGTATAGAAACGCGTTATACTTGGCAACATTCCGCGCAACGTTTATTACAGGCATTGGCGTCATAATAATGAAGATCGCCTATCTTGATCCTTACCCAGTTCCTGACTTACGTGTTGCTTCCTTGCAAATCTTGCAAAATGTGGATGCATTTGCTCGAGCGGGTGCAGAAGTCACTTTAGTCACGCCAAAAGGACAATATCAAGATAGCGACATATTAGGTCGTTCAATTCACACTAATGCGAGCTTAGTTTCCTTAAGAGATATTCGACGTAAATGGTATTTTCCATTTAATTCACAAAAACTTTTCTCATTACAAATTGCTCGTTGGATAAAACAAAATGATGTAGATGCGTTGTTTACCCGTAACTTAAAGCTAGCGTGTTATCTTTGTGAAAATTATCCAGAAATTCCCCTCTTTTTTGAAAGCCATGAAATTTTTGCTCAATCTTTTGCTGAGTCTCATTCATTTGAGAAAAAAAAGAACCGTGCAAAATATCATAAGCTATTAAAAATGGAGAAGTTAGTTTATGGCCAAGCGACGGGTATTTTTGTTCTTACTTCATTATTAAGAGATGATATTGTTTCGCAGTATCAAGTTGTTACACCAATAACTGTTGTGCCTGATGGTGTAGATTTACATGCAGTGGCGGATAGTCAGGTAGTGCCTGCTAAATTAAATCAACCTATTACTGAAGTGCTCTATTTAGGAAGTTTGCATAAATGGAAAGGTATTCCTACCATGATGCGAGCAATGAAATATCTTGATAACGCACGGTTAAATATCGCAGGGGGAACATCGGAGCAGATTAGCGGATTAACTTTATTAGCTCAAGAAATGGACGTAAAAGATAAGGTCAATTTTTTGGGGTTTGTTGATCCGAAAAAACGCTTTGAAGCGATTGCTCAGCATGATATCTGCGTACTCCCGCTTACGTTAACCAGTATTGGAAGCCGCTATACTTCACCACTCAAGTTATTTGAATATATGGCGATGGAAAAACCCGTGGTGATCTCTGATTTTCCTTCAATTCGTGATGTTGTAGATGAAAAAGCGGTAAGTTTTGCAGATAGTGGCGATGCGCAGAGTTTTGCAAAACAGATAATACAGTTAAGAGAAAACCCACAACGAGCTAAAGAAAAAACCACCCATGCCCGTTCTCTGGTTGAAAATTATTACAACTGGGATAAACGGGCTGAGGTTATTCTAAAGACAATAAAGACGTTAATTAAGTAACCTATTGTTGTTTACCTGATGGTGTGACAGATTGATTATTGAGTAAAGCGTGGCGCAGTGCCAGCATTAATCCCACCAAAATACCCACTTGATTGATATAGGCATTTTCAAATAATCCTCGTAGTACATACACTCCTAAAAATGACATCAATAGCACTAAAGCTGCTTGGCGAATAATCCCATGATTTTTTCTTATTAGCTGAATACCTTGCGCAATTATTGACGAGCAAAAATAGAGAATACCCAATAGCCCTAAAATACCACCAGCAAACCAAAAAGCTAAAAAGACGTTATGGGGACCAATGGATGTTTTGAATACCCAACTTTTGTGATCTTTAACACGCTCATTGTAAACATTATGGTAAGTTTGATTACCATAACCATAGCCTTTAATCGGTTGTTCTAGAATAAGATCAAGTGCAGCACCTTGGGTGCCATTATCAAATCGTAGTCCACTATTGGTTTGGGTTAATTTATATTGAAGTAATTTGCTGATAACGGGATTTGCCGGTAAATTTGTCGCCCCAATAAATAACAGAGCACAGATTAACGTACTGATTATTAGTAGTAACCATTGGCGATTAATGACCAAGATAAGTAGCGTACTAATTGCTAATGCCACCCATGCTCCGCGTGCTAAGGTTCCTAACATAATAAAAACAAATGCTAAACTAACAATAGCTAACAGCAACCAATTAATAATAGCGTTACGTTTTTTTAGAGCCCATAATGCTAATATAATAGGAAAGAAAAAAAGAAGAGCATAGGATATTTCCCTATGAATTAACTGACTTTTTATTGTAAAAGGCCAAATACCTTTCTGATACTCTAAATAATACTGCACCAGTTCCTTCGCCATAATCACCAACAATCCAATTGCAAAAGCTACCATCACCATCTTGGCAATATCAGTGGGTTTTTCTTTATATAATACAATCGGAAAGGTAACAGCAAAAAGCAGTAAGCCATTTAAAATAGGCTTATTTACTTCTTTGATACTAATATTCGGCTCGACAGAAATCAGTATGGAATAACCAATAGTCAGTAATAAAAACAGTAGCGAGAAAGCCAGATTATTTTTAAAAATTTTACAGATAGCTTTAAAATCACGTACCAGATACCACAGTGCCGTTGCACCAATCAATCCGATCACAATATTTTTATAACGGGTGATATCCGGTAAGTAGATCAATATAATGTAAAGCCCAATAATGGATAAATTCCACAGGGATTTTTTACTATAGTCTTTAAACACCATCATAATAATCTGCTATCGTCCTTTATACTTTTAAAGAAGCTGATCATACAATAAAAATGATGTTATCGCTGTATCTCTTATCTGATAATCATGGAGTCTCCTGTGCCAGAATTGCCAGAAGTCGAAACCAGTCGTCGAGGTATTGAGCCTCATCTTGTGGGTAATGTGTTGCACTACGCCATTGTGCGTAATAGTAAATTACGCTGGCCTGTCTCAGAAAAAATAAAAACCTTATTGGATGAACCTATTTTAAGCGTAAAACGACGCGCTAAATACTTGCTAGTCGAGCTTAATACAGGATGGATCATTATTCATTTAGGGATGTCAGGAAGTGTACGTATTTTATTAGAAGAGCAACCTGAAGAAAAACATGATCATATCGATTTGGTTTTTCGTGATGGCAAGGTACTGCGTTATACCGATCCTCGGCGCTTTGGTGCTTGGCTATGGTGTGAAGATTTAGCCACAAGCACGGTATTAGCCCATTTAGGGCCAGAGCCGCTTTCGGATGAATTTAATGCCGAATATCTCTATCAACAGTCTAAAAATAAAAAAACAGCCATCAAACCGTGGTTAATGGATAATAAATTAGTGGTTGGCGTCGGTAATATTTATGCTAATGAAGCACTATTTTCATCAGGTATTATGCCAGATAGAAAAGCCAATAGCTTAACATCAGAAGAGTGTGAGGTTCTTGTTACGGCGATCAAACGGGTATTAACCCGCTCCATTGAGCAAGGTGGGACAACACTTAAAGATTTTCTACAATCTGATGGTAAACCCGGTTATTTTGCACAAGAGCTATTTGTTTATGGGCGTAAAGACAAACCGTGTTTGATTTGTGGGCAACCGATTGAAAGTATAAAGCAAGGGCAACGTAGCACATTTTTTTGCCGACATTGCCAACATGGTGAGAACGAGCGTTAAATCTTACCGAGTTTTTTTAGCATGGCGGTGGTGACAACGTCAGGTAAAAACGTAGAGACATCACCGTCATGGCGCGCAACATCTTTAATTAAAGATGAAGAGACAAATGAAAGATTTTGAGAGGGCAGTAAAAATACGCTATCAAGATCCGGTGCAAAATGACGGTTCATATTCGCCAGTTGCCATTCATATTCAAAGTCAGAAACGCTACGAACACCACGAATTAAAATCGTCGCTTGTTGTTGTTTAGCAAAGTTAGCCATTAGTTCACTAAACCCCACCACTTCAACATTGGAGAGATGACTCGTTACCTGTTTGGCTAAATCAACTCGTTCTTCTAAGGTAAACATCGGATTTTTACGGGCGCTATCAGCAATCGCTAATAAAACCGTATCAAACATACCTGCTGCGCGGGTTAAAATATCGATATGGCCATAAGTGATGGGATCGAAAGTTCCGGGGTAGATAGCTTTATTTTTCATTATTTACAGTCTTCTGGCTGAGTTCCCATAAAGAGGCGTATTTATTAAAGGTATACTGTGCGTTAACAAATGCCAATATCAACCCCTGTTTTCCGTCTAAAAACCCCATTCTTAATAACCAAGTCTTAAAAAAGGCGCCTAACGTATGACTTAAGATTGAGCCGAAACTGGCTTTTTTACCTTGTTGATGACGCTCTTTTGCCCATTCGGTGGCATATTTTAGCTGCTTTTGCTGAAACTCCATTAAATCACGACAAGTAAGATGTAAGAGGTCACCTTGTAATGTTTTGGTAGTTGCACCTTGGGTTTCTAACGATTCATGAACCAAATTATTGTTATATTGATAACGTTCACGAGCATATAAACGGGTCACTTTATCCGGATACCAACCACTGTGTTTCATAAAGCGCCCCATAAATAAATTACGGCGAGCACAGTTATAAACCACATTTTCTTCAGGTTGCTGCAAAATAGCTTGAATGCTGACTTTTAGTTCAGGAGTGACACGTTCATCACTATCAATCATAAAAATATAATCGCCAGTGGCATATTGTTGCGCCAGTTGACGCTGTTTGCCAAATCCTGGCCATTCACTGTTGATAAAGACTTTAGCCCCTTTCTCTGTCGCAATATGACGAGTGTTATCTTGGCTACCTGAATCCAACACAATAATTTCATCCGCCCATTGTACAGAGTCTAAGCATTCGCCAATGACATCAGCGACATTTTTACTGATCATCACCACAGAAAGGCGCTTACTTTGGCTCATTAGTGACTCCGAGGGGGAAGATAAGGTGAAAGTAAGGTAAGCAAACGCAGTAATGCTCCTTGGTTTTCATGAAGCACTTCAACGGCATGGCGACCATAGTAACGGCGATAATCTTCATCATTAAGCAGTGAGGCAATCGCGGTTGCCATTGATTCACTGTCTGTAACAGTAATTAATCCTTCAGCTTGATCAAGTTTGGCACAGATATTTTTAAAATTAAAAGTATGTGGTCCCATAATTACAGGGATAGCGTGGGCAGCGGCTTCTAAAGGATTATGACCACCTCGCTCAACTAAACTTCCTCCCACAAATGCCAGATCGGCAATACCATAGAGCAACATCAGTTCACCCATGGTGTCGCCAATCACCACTTGGGTCTGTGCATCAGGTACAGCATCCGTGCTTCGTAAGGTATATTTTAGCCCTGCTTCGCGAGTTAACTGTTCTGCTTTAGGAAAACGCTCTGGGTGTCGAGGCACTAAAATCAACAAAAGTTGAGGAAATTGTGTCAGTAGCTTTTTATGTGTCTCTAAAATAATACTTTCTTCGCCCTCATGGGTACTTGTTGCAATCCAAACTGGGCGATGAGCTGCCCATTGACGGCGTAAAGCAACGGCTCTTGCGGCTAATTCAGGGGTAACTGAAATATCAAATTTTAGGCTACCTGTAACATGCAAATGTGAACGTTTAAGCCCTAATTCGATAAAACGCTCACCATCTTCTTGGTTTTGAGCGGCAATTAAGGTGATCTTTTGCAGCATCGTTTTGACGAAACTGCCCAATTTCTGATAACCGGCGGCGGAGCGTTCTGATAAACGTGCATTGGCGATAATCAACGGAATTTTTCGTTGATGCAGTTTTGAAATTAAGTTAGGCCATAACTCTGTTTCCATAATGATCACCAGTTTGGGATCAACCGTTTTAAGAAAACGATTAACTGAACCGGGTAAATCATAAGGAAGATAGACATGGTAAACATCATCACCAAACGCAGAACGCACACGCTCCGAACCTGTCGGAGTCATGGTCGTGACAGTTATAGGTAAATCAGGATAGTGATGGCGAAGGGCGCGAACAAGCGGTACTGCGGCGAGAGTCTCACCAACAGAGACGGAATGCAATAATATCCCTTGAGGCACGACTTTGCCTTTGCAAAAGCCATAGCGCTCTCCCCACCGTTTTCGGTAGGCGGGGGCTTTACGGCTGCGTAATAAAAGACGCAACCAAATCAGAGGTTGAATAAGGTAAAGAAGTACCTGATATAAACGCAACAACATGCTATCAAATTCACTTATCTAGACGAACGCTTATAGTATCACACTGTGTGGGATAAAGTGTGTAAAAACAAACGTTGTGGCATTAAACAACGCGGTATAATGCTTTTTTATTAATTTTAACAGGCTTTATTCAGGAAACTTGATAGAATTTTTTTTATAATCAAATCACATTGCTAATTATTCAAGTATATTTGGAATGCTATGAGTGAAAAAATGAAGTTAATACAAAGGGTTCTTATTATTAAGTTACGACATCATGGTGATACTTTGTTAATTACCCCTGTTATTAATACATTAAAAGCTAACTTTCCAAATGCTGAAGTTGATGTCTTAATCAATAAAGAAACGATGCCAATGATTGAGCACTTTTCCTCTATTCATCATATCTTTGCTCTAGACAAAGCTTGGAAAAGTGAAGGGAAGCTGACAAGGTTACGTCATGAATGGAAGTTAATAACCGATTTAAGAAATCAACAATATGATGTTGTTATAAACTTAGCCGATCAATGGAATAGCGCAATAATAACGCGTTTTACGGGGGCTAAAATTCGTGTTGGATATGATATTTATAAACGTCAAAGCCCTATTTGGAAAAAATGTTTTACACATTTGATCCCGCTAGGTTCTGTAGATGAAAAACATATTGTTGAGCAAAATTTAGCGCTCTTGCAACCATTACAGTTACCTAAAATAGATACCCAAGTATCAATGGCATATAGTCATCAAGATAAATATATCGTTACCGAAAAATTAAAAGTACATAAAGTATTGGGTAGCTATATTGTTATTCAACCGACATCTCGTTGGTTTTTTAAATGTTGGGATGAAAATAAGTGGTCGGAATTAATTGATGTTTTAGAACAAGAAGGAAATCAAATTGTTTTAACATCAGGTCCCGATCCAAGAGAGCAAGAGATGGTTGAAACTATAATTAAAGGGTGTACTTCAAATAGCGTGGTTTCATTATCAGGACAACTCTCTTTGCCTCAACTTGCTGCGTTAATTGATCATGCTCGTTTATTTATTGGCGTTGATTCCGTTCCCATGCATATGGCCGCAGCACTTAAAACGCCCCTTATTGCACTCTTTGGGCCCTCAAAATTATTTCATTGGTCACCATGGGAACATATTGGTGAAGTGTTATGGGCGGGAAATTATGGTGAACTCCCCGATCCTGATGATGTCAATACCAACACAGAAACGCGTTATCTCAGTTTAATACCTGTCGAAGATGTACTGAATGCCGTAAGGGGACAACTAAAATGAATTCATTCCGATTGGCTATAGTGCGTCAAAAATACCGACCTGATGGGGGGGCAGAACGTTTTGTTTCTCGAGCGCTTGAGGCATTAGATAATCAAGCTGTAGAACTTAATGTGATCACGCGTTCATGGATTGGTGCAGTACAACCTCAGTGGCATATTCATATTGTCAACCCAATGAAATGGGGGCGAATTAGCCGTGAAAAAGGTTTTGCTCGAGCAGCAAGACAATGTTGGCAAAAAGAAAAGTTCGATTTAGTGCAAAGTCATGAGCGTATTGCAGGATGCGATATTTATCGTGCAGGAGATGGTGTTCATCACCGTTGGTTATTACAACGTTCGCGCGTTTTAAGCCCATTGCGTAGTCAATTATTGCTAAATAGTTGTTATCACCGCTATGTAATGAAGGCAGAAAAAGAGATGTATCATTCACCAGAACTAAAACGCGTTATATGTAATTCAGAGATGGTAAAACGTGAAGTGATGGAAGACTTTGGTATTGAAAGTGAACGTATTAGTGTAATTTATAATGCAATAGATAATCAGCGATTTTTTCCAGCAACAACACTTTATCGTGAGCAATTACGCCAGCAATACCATATTCCTGTTGAAGCAAAATGTTTTATTTATGTGGGCTCAGGGTTTGAACGTAAAGGCTTAAAAGCGGCCATAGAAGCAATTAGTTGTACAAATGCACATTTACTTGTTATTGGACAGGATAAAGAACAAAAAAAATATCAGCAACTCGCTCATCAATTAAAAAGTCATGATCGAGTTCATTTTTTAGGTGTGCAAAAAGACACCTTACCTTTATATCAAATGGCAGATGGTTTATTGTTACCCACTTTATATGATCCTTTTCCTAATGTTGTTTTAGAAGCAATGGCATGTGGTTTACCAGTCATCACTAGTTATACCTGCGGTGGCTCTGAATTTATTGAGCAAGGTGTTAATGGTTTTGTCACTGATGCACTAGATATTTCGGCAATGGTAAGTGCAATAGAGACAATTTCTGCCGATAATCTTGATAATAAAATGTCTAAAGCTGCCCGAAATAAGATATTGCCTTATACGCCAGAGCATTTATCCCAACAACTGATTGGGCTTTATCAAAAGGTTCTTAGTTTATGAAGGAACATATCCTTTTTATTATTGATGGATTACCTGGTGGTGGTGCCGAAAATGTCACTATCAGGTTATGTCATGGCTTAAGCCAGCGTGGTTATGCTGTTACGTTACTCTCTTTAGCAGAAAAGTGTGATTATTCTATTCCCGCTAATATTGAGTTATTGATTGATGCAGATAGTTACCGTGGATTATTTTATCGGCAAACTGAACTGAAACGTCGAGCAAAATCAATGGATAATACGTTAAAATCATTATTTGCGCGTAAAGGTATTCCATCACTGGTTGTCTCGAATTTGCATAAGACAGATAGAATAGTCGCTTTATCTAAAGAGTTGGCAGATAAAAATACGTGGTATTGCATTCATGGCATTTTTTCCCAATCTTATTTAGGTAATAAAACAGGTTTTTCTCGTTGGTTAAAACAAAAGAAGATCCAAAAAGTATACCAAGGGAAAAATATTATTACGGTTTCCAATGCAGCAGGGCAGGATTTGATCCAAAATGTGGGGGTATCACCACAACAATTAAAGACAATTTATAATCCGTTTGATATTCAGGAAATTAGAAATTTAGCTTTAGAAAGTAATTCTTATCAGG
Source organism: Proteus sp. TJ1640 (assembly GCF_003144445.1). Taxonomy (NCBI): domain Bacteria; kingdom Pseudomonadati; phylum Pseudomonadota; class Gammaproteobacteria; order Enterobacterales; family Morganellaceae; genus Proteus; species Proteus sp. TJ1640. The sequence continues at coordinate 122,398 of NZ_PENY01000001.1, read as the reverse complement.
GACAAGATTATTTACTGCATATTGGTCGTTTTCATGAAGTTAAACGACATGACAGATTATTAGAAGCATTTGCGTTAGCGGATTTACCTTGTAAATTATTTATTGCAGGACAAGGCTCTTCTGAGGTGACCACTAAAATTAAAAATAAAATAGCAGAGCTTAATTTAGAAGGTAAAGTAAGTTTAATTGGTTTTTTAGCAAACCCATTTGCGGTTATTAAAGATGCAAAAGCGGTTGTGTTAAGTTCAGACAGCGAAGGTTTAGGTAATGTATTAGTCGAATCCTTGATTTGTAATACCCCTATTGTCAGTACCAATTGCCCGGGGGGTATTGGTGAGATTATGGAAGGCGAACTTGCGTCCTATAAAGCTGAGTTAAATGTAGCATCCTTAGCGGAAAAAATGCGATTGGTTTATTTTACGCCACCTAAAATCACACCAGAGATGTACCAAAAATTTGATATTGATGAAGTGATTGATCAGTACATATCACTTATTAAGTAATAAAGTTATTTATTTCTAAAGAAGGCGTAAGGTATTTCAATGACCAAACCAGCATTTATTATCACATTAGATACCGAAGGCGATAATCTTTGGGAAAATAAGGGTGAGATTACCACGCAAAATACGTACTTTCTTCCCCGTTTTCAGCAACTTTGTGAGCGTTTCCATTTTAAACCTGTGTGGCTAACAAACTATGAAATGGTAATGGATGATGCCTATATTGAGTTTGCTCGTGATGTAATTGCCCGCAATACCGGTGAAATTGGTATGCACTTACATGCGTGGAATAGTCCACCATTAACACCTTTAACAGATGATGATTTACGTTATCAGCCTTATTTAATTGAATACCCCAAAGATCAAATGCGAGAAAAAATCGCATTAATGACAGACTTACTTGAAGATAAACTACAAACCAAAATGTTAAGCCACCGTGCTGGTCGTTGGGCATTTAATGAGATTTATGCACAACTTTTAGTTGAATTTGGTTATCAAGTCGATTGTTCTGTAACACCTAAAGTCGATTGGCGATTGACTAAAGGTGATCCTACACAATCAGGAGGCACTAATTATACTGATTTTCCAAGCCATGCTTATTTTATGGATCTAGAAGATATCACTAAACCGGGCAATTCTACGTTGCTAGAAGTGCCGATGAGTATTCAATATAAGCACTCGCCTTTAATGAATAAAATTAAGCAGGGTTACGATAAATTAAGAGGGAAACAGCGAGCACCTTCTGTAAATTGGTTACGCCCTAAAGGTGGCAATGCCCAACAAATGATTGAAGTAGCAGAAAAATCGTTAGCTCAAGGCCACTCTCATATTGAATTTATGTTGCATTCGTCTGAATTTATGCCGGGTGGTAGTCCAACATTCCGTACTGAAAAAGATATTGAAGGGTTATATTACGACTTAGAAACTTTATTTAGTTTCTTGTCAGATAAAGTGCAGGGAATGACATTAGCTGAGTATTATCAAAGTCAGGTGCAGGCAAAATAAGATGAAGTTAAAGAAATTAAAATGGGTACATAACTTCCTAAATATTTATAACCCACTTTTTGGCAAGATGAAAAAAACGGATACATTTTCATCTGATATTCAATTTAACAGTATTCTTATTTTTTCTACGACAGCGCTGGGTGATTTTATGTTTAATACCCCAGCAATAAGAGCGATTCGTGCACATTACCCTGATGCGCATATCACATTGGTTTCCAGCGAAAAAAATAGATTATTAGTTGAAAACTATGATCAAATAGATAGCGTGGTTTATTGGGATAATAAAATTAGAAATCTACTTCCTATCGCACTACAGGCAAAAAAAGATAAACCTGAATTAGCCGTTATTCTCCATTCTCATCTTCCTTATGATGTGCTATTTGCAGTAATGGCGGGTTGCCAGTATATCTTACGCAATACTTATGATGTGATCCCTGAATGGTTTAGAAAATGGATTGTTGCAGAATATAAACCACAATCAGGACATTTTATTCAAAGAAAATTAAATTTATTAAAATCATTAGATATTACTGAAAAAGATACATCACCAAAGATGGACTTAACCTGTAAATATATTCCTTTGGAAGATTCTAATAAAGTTATAATTGGATTTCAATTAGGAACATCTAGCCCAATTAGAACATGGGGTATTGATAAATTTGTTCAATTGGCTGAGAAGTTAATAGAAAGTAACCCTAATACTATTATAAAGCTGATTGGTTCTTCTAGAGAGCTATCTTTATCATCTGTGTTTTTGAATAAAATTAAACCTGAATACAGTAATAATATTGTTGATTTAATAGGAAAAACAACATTACCTGAGTTGATTAGTCATATTGATAATATGTCTGTATTAGTTACTGGGGATACAGGGCCTTTACATATTGCGATTGCCTTAAAGAAACCAACAGTAAGTTTATTTGTTACTGCTGATCCAAAAATTTCAGGCCCGTATCAAGATATGGATATTCATCAAGTTATTAAAAAAGAGTATGATCCAAGTTATGAGCATCCAATGGAACAAATAAATACGGATGAAGTATTTAAAGCTATAAACAATATATTGTAAGACTTATTACCATAGGAAATAATAATTTGAGTTATTTTTCTTATGGTCTTATTTTTTTGACCCAGCTTCTAATGAATATACGCCATAATAAAAGTCTAATAGATTCATAAATATTTCTTTTGCGCTTTTTTTTATCAAAGTGAGTTAGTAATGCTCGAGGTTCATTAGATATAGTTGATGCATCAGCATGTTGAGTAAAAGTAATTAATGGCGGAACAATCGCTTTTATTTTTACAATATTCTTCTCTCTAATGAGTTTCCATTCATCTGAAACAATCCAAATGGGTTGTAAAAACTCAAGCAGTCTTTTTGCCGCTTTTTGATTTATACAATATCCATATGCGCCCACTGAGTCGATGACATTTACTAATGAATAAGTATCATCTAGCTGTTTTTTAAAACTCTCGATATATTCATTTACTTTACCTAGGAGTATTACTTCTGGTTTATTAGAATTATAATAATGATCTATTAAGTCTAAATATTTTTTTATATCTGAATTTATTTTTACATCATCTTCTAATACTAGAGCAATACTATCGTTATTTTCGATTATTTTTTTATAGACTTTTAAATGACTTAAAGCACACCCTAACTCAGGTAATGTGAGGCGAGTTTTTTCAAAATCAGGGCTTAAGTGTGAGATTTCTTCTTGAGTAAGGCTCTTTCCATAAACAGCAGAAATAAATTCATAGTCTAAGTTTAAGTCATCAAGCTGTGCTTTAATCGATGCTTTTCTTTCAACATCTTTTTCTAAATTAACAATATAAATCTTCATATTATTATTCATTACTGTTTAGTTTTATAAAAATATCATTTGCTGAGGTTTGAGAAATATCCCCATCTTTTGCTTTTACTGACATTTGTGCCTTACCGTAACCGCCAATCAAACCGGGATCGGTAGGGCCAAAGAGCGTGATATTGGGTTTATCCAATGCCGCAGTTAAGTGACTTAACCCTGTATCGACAGACACCACACTTTTCGCACCCGCAATAACCTGAGCTACTTGTGCTAGCGACATTTTGGGCAATACATCAACATAGTCGAAATCTGCGGCTAAGCGAATGGCACGTTGATGTTCATGCTCTGCACCCCAAGGCAATTTAATGCGTATCCCTGAATCTGCAAGTAGGGCGATTAATTCTCGCCAATGGGATTCTGGCCAGTGTTTTTCATCACGCGTAGTTGCGTGTAAAAAGACTAAATAAGGGTGCTCATCAAAGGCGGGAAGTGAGAGAAAATGCTGTGCAATCCCATAATCACCTTGAGATTGAGGGATCGGGTAATTTAAGCTTAAGGCAAATAGCTGGCGAATACGTTCAACCGCATGCATTTTTTTACTGACATCGTGGCGAATATCATAGAAAAAACTGGCCAAAGGTTCACGAGCGCATTGACGCGAATAACCATGTTTAGTGCCTTTGGCGTATCGAGTCACTAAGAATGCACTTTTCAGTAAACCTTGTGCATCAATCACGGCATCGTAATGATGCGCTTGAATAGCGCGACGAAATTGCATGCGCTCTTTACGAATAGGTGCACTAAACCAGTTTTTTCGCCAACGGCGTATCGCCACCGGGATCACTGTATCAACAGCTTGATGCCAACTTGGGATCTGGGCAAAACCCTCTTCGACTACCCAATCAAAACGAATATCAGGATAAACATTTATTGCATCAGTTAATGCTGGCAATGTATGTAACACATCGCCCATGGAAGAGGTTTTAATGATTAATACCCGCTTCACGCTGCTGGCTCCGTTGACAATAAATTTTCTAATTCAGCAAAAACCTTCTCTGGCTGAATATCTATTAAGCTTTGGTGATAGCCTTGTTCGGCATCCCCTTTACGCACTTTGTGGTAGCCAGTAATTAAACGGATCACGCGTGCTTTATGGGATAACGGTGGCGTAAAATCAGGGCTACTTGGACCATAAAGTGCGACTAACGGGCGCTCTAACGCGGCTGCAACGTGCATTAAACCAGAGTCATTACTGACAACAGCTTTACAAGATGCAATCAAGTTTACTGCTTGTTCAAGATTGGTTTTGCCAGCGAGATTAAAACAGGCTTCACGAGCTTCTGGCGTCAGCGTTTGTTTTATCTCTTCGCCTGCGTCGTTGTCTTTTTGAGAGCCAAACAAGAAGATTTGATGCCCTTGTTCTGTAATGAGTTTCTGCGCTAAAGCGGCATAATGATAATGAGGCCAACGTTTTGCGGGGCCAAATTCAGCGCCTGGGCAAAAACCAATAGCAGGACGTTGAGTAGATAATGAAAATTGATGCAATGTGGTAGAGATATCACTCGCGGTTACTGATAACTTAGGCCATAACAGAGGTTGAGGTAAATCAGTCGCTTTTTGGACTTTTTGTTTGTCATAAGCTAGCGCGACATAGCGTTCAACCATCAAAGGAAATGCATCTTTATCTAAAGGTCGCAAATCATTTAATAATCCATAGCGCATCTCACCACGCCAGCCTGTACGCTTAGGAATATCTGCAAAGAAAGGCACTAATGCCGATTTAAATGAGTTAGGTAATACATAAGCATGCGTGTAACCATTCTCTTTTAATTGTTTTCCTAAACGACGGCGTTCACCAATGGCTAAAGCTCCATGACCTAATGGCATTGGTATTGCATTATCAACTTCCGGCATCTTTTCTAATAATGGACGGCACCACGCTGGTGCCATCACATCAATCGTTGCCGCAGGATGTAATGCTTTCAATGTACGATAAAGACTTTGGGACATCATCATGTCCCCGACCCATGAAGGCCCTACCACAAAGATTTTCATAAACAGCGATTACTTACCTTGATTTAACCATTGCATATAAAGCTCGACACCTTCGGCAACCGTTTTAAATGGTGCGGTATAACCTGCTTTACGTAAATTTGTTAAATCAGCTTGAGTAAAGGCTTGGTAACGACCTTTCAATTTTTCTGGGAACTCAATATGTTCGATAGAGAGATCTTTATCTTTATGATGAGCAATAACGGCATCCGCAACAGCTTGGAATGATTCAGCACGACCTGTACCACAGTTAAAAATACCGGATACATTATTGCGCCAGAACCATAAATTAACCGCGGCAACATCACCCACATAAATAAAGTCACGTTGGAAGGTTTCGCTACCTTCAAATAATTTTGGATTTTGACCGGCATTGACTTGGTTATTTAAATGGAATGCAACACTTGCCATGCCACCTTTATGTCCTTCACGAGGGCCATAAACATTAAAATAACGGAAGCCACAAATCATCGATTCTGCTTCAGGTAAAATCTGACGCACATATTCATCGAATAAGAATTTTGAATAACCGTAGATATTTAAAGGTGCTTCGTATTTTCTCTCTTCAATAAAGTTATCCGTACGACCACCATAAGTAGCCGCTGAAGAGGCATATAAGAAAGGAATTTGGCGATCTAAACAGTAGTGGAGTAGCTCTTTAGAATATTGATAGTTGTTATCCATCATATATTTGCCATCCCACTCAGTGGTAGAAGAGCAAGCACCCTCATGGAAAACGGCATCAATATCACCAAAATCATCACCTGCAACAATACTCGCAATAAAGTCTTCTTTATCCATGTAATCAGTGATATTCAAATCAACCAAATTCACGAACTTGGTGCCATCTTTAAGGTTATCAACAACCAATATATCGGTATAACCTTCATCATTTAATGCTTTAACAATATTGCTGCCGATAAAACCTGCACCGCCCGTGACGATAATCATGTGGCTACCCCTTCATATAAAAATCTAAAATTAGCTCTAGGTCTATAATAACACTGAACAGCGTTAACGGTAGTATTCATCACGGAATAACAAGCTGAAATTCTCGAAAAACACAGTGTGTATTAGTGATCTTAATTACATAAATAACATTATTTGTTTACATTTGTCGTTTTTAATAGAGCAAAAGCATAAAATAAGAAACAACATGATTGTATTATAATCAATTATAACCATCGTCTCTTTTTGTCTCTGTTTGGGAGAAAGTATGCCTACTTCCGCGTTTTACCAACAAATTAATCAACAACTCGAACAAACTCGTCAAGATGGCCTGTTTAAAAATGAGCGCATCATCACTTCTTCACAAAACGCAGATATCGCCGTTGCTGACGGAAGCCATGTTATTAACTTCTGTGCCAATAACTATTTAGGTTTGGCTAATCATCCAAAATTAATTGAAGCTGCAAAAGCGGGTATGGACAGCCACGGGTTTGGTATGGCTTCTGTGCGTTTTATTTGTGGTACTCAAGATTCACATAAAACATTAGAAAATAAAATCGCTGAATTTTTAGGAATGGAAGATGCCATTCTGTATTCATCTTGCTTTGATGCGAATGGTGGATTATTTGAAACATTAATGGGCCCTGAAGATGCCATTATTTCTGATGCCTTAAACCATGCTTCTATTATCGATGGTGTGCGTTTATGTAAAGCAAAACGCTATCGCTACGCCAATAACGATATGGCAGAACTGCGCACACAACTTGAAAAAGCTAAAGCAGATAATGCCCGTCACATTATGATCGCCACTGATGGTGTATTTTCAATGGATGGCGTGATTGCCGACCTAAAATCTATCTGTGATTTAGCGGATGAATTCGGTGCATTAGTGATGGTCGATGATTCGCATGCCGTGGGTTTTGTGGGGGCGCAAGGTCGCGGAACCCATGAATATTGCGATGTAATGGGAAGAGTTGACATTATCACGGGTACTTTAGGTAAAGCGCTAGGTGGTGCCTCTGGTGGTTATACCGCAGCTCGTAAAGAAGTGGTTGAGTGGTTACGTCAACGTTCTCGCCCTTATTTATTCTCCAATTCATTAGCTCCTGCAATTGTTTCAGCCTCTATTGCTGTTTTAGATATGCTGAAATCAGGAGATGAAATTCGTGCTCGTTTATGGCGTAACGCTTCACTTTTCCGTGAAAAAATGAGCGCGGCGGGTTTTACATTGGCTGGCGCAGATCATGCCATTATTCCAGTGATGTTAGGAGAGGCTAAATTAGCGCAAGAGTTTGCAACACGCTTACTTGATGAAGGAATTTATGTCACAGGATTTTTCTATCCTGTTGTACCTCAAGGGCAAGCACGTATTCGTACACAAATGTCGGCAGCACACACCACTGAACAAATTGAGCGTGCAGTGGCGGCATTTATCAAAATTGGCAAAGAACTTAATGTGATTGCATAAGGTTACTCTATGAAAGCATTGTCAAAATTAAAAGCACAAGAAGGTATCTGGATGACCGATGTTCCAGTACCTGAAATTGGTCATAACGATGTGATGATCAAAATTCGCAAAACAGCAATTTGTGGCACTGATGTTCATATTTATAACTGGGATGAGTGGTCACAAAAAACAATTCCTGTACCTATGGTTGTTGGTCATGAATATATCGGTGAAATTGTGGCGATAGGGCAGGAAGTTAAAGGTTTTAATATTGGTGATCGTGTCTCGGGTGAAGGGCATATCACTTGTGGTCATTGTCGTAATTGTCGCGGTGGTCGTACTCATTTATGCCGTAATACTATTGGTGTAGGGGTAAATCGCCCGGGCTGTTTTGCTGAATATTTGGTTATCCCCGCCTTTAATGCATTTAAAATTCCAGACAATATTCCTGATGAATTAGCGGCTATTTTTGATCCCTTTGGTAATGCTGTACATACCGCATTATCTTTTGATTTAGTAGGCGAAGATGTGTTGGTTTCCGGCGCTGGCCCTATTGGTATTATGGCGGCTGCAATTTGTAAGCATGTTGGCGCTCGTCATGTGGTGATCACTGATGTTAATGAATATCGTCTTGATCTTGCTAAAAAAATGGGAGTTATCCGAGCCGTAAATGTCAGCAAAGAAAACTTAATCGATGTGATGAAAGAGTTAGGTATGACTGAAGGATTTGATGTAGGTCTAGAAATGTCAGGTGCACCACCTGCGTTTCGTACCATGCTGAATACCATGAATCATGGTGGTCGTATTGCGCTGTTGGGTATTCCGCCTTCTGATATGGCAATTGATTGGGGACAAGTTATCTTTAAAGGCCTGTTTATTAAAGGTATCTACGGTCGTGAGATGTTCGAAACATGGTATAAAATGGCAGCACTTATCCAGTCTGGCCTTGATATTTCGCCTATTATTACGCATCAGTTTCCTATTGATGAATTCCAAAAAGGCTTTGATATCATGCGCTCAGGTCAATCTGGTAAAGTGATTTTAGATTGGCAGTAATGAGTGATCATTAAGCGAAAAAAGAGCCTTAACAGGCTCTTTTTTATTGCGTTATTCTTTTATTTCACCCGTTTCGTTTGGAGTAGGCGTATTGGGTATTTTCTTTTTTTCTGATGAGCTAAATCCACTGGATAACGTATTAATTAGTGTACTTTTTTTCATCGAAATAATCGCTTTTTGTGCAGGTTTTAGCCAAGATGCAGGTTTTGGCTCTTGCGGTTGTTCTGTGGGGGGGACAACTTTAGGCGGTTCGGGTTGTATCGGTTTTTCTGACTGTGGATTTAATAGAGTACTTGGTGCAACCAGTTGAATATCAGCAGGTAATAAAGGCAACTGTTGTTGTAATGCCCTAACAGTCGAGGGATGAGGATGTCCGATAGCAATCGCAGAGCCATTTTTTCGCGCTAAAGCAATAGCACGATTAAGCTGTTGTCGGGTTTCGGCTTCCGTTTGCACATTATCTAAAAACACATGGCGACGTAAAGAGGGAACGCCCGCGGCTTTGGCAGCAGTGGCAGCTTGTGTATTACCAATGGTTACGCTATCTAAAAAATAGAGGTTTGAGTGATTAAGCGCTTTAATGACTCTATCCATCGCTTGTCTATCTGATGTCATCGCACTACCCATATGGTTATTCATACCGACAGCGTAAGGCACATTATTAATAGCATGTTGAATAATACGATTAATTTCAGCCTGATCCATAGATGGTTTTAAAGTATCGCGTTCTAGAGGTTGTTTGCTAATTGGCGCCATAGGCATGTGGATCAGGATTTCCCGCCCTTGTGCATGTGCTTTCGTCGCGATTTCTTTTCCATGAGGAGAATCAGGTAAAATAGCGATAGAAACGGCTGTAGGGAGTTGTAAAATCTGGTTATCTTCTTTTTTTCGATAACCAAAGTCATCAATTACAATGGCTAATTTGGCTGCAAATACAGGTGTACTTACAACCAGACTTAGCAACATTAAACTAAGTAAAAACGGACGCTTGCGTTGTAATGTGCCAAGTAATTTCAAACCTACCTCCCAAGCCAAGGAACAGGGTTTACTGCTTTTCCTTGACGTCTAATTTCAAAATAGAGTGCTGAACGCTCTTGCCCACCACTGTTACCAACTAAAGCAATAGGCTGGCCTGCTTTAACCTGTTGACCAACACTCACTAAAGCACTTTGGTTATAACCGTAAAGGCTCATATCACCTTTACCATGCTCAACCACAACCACTAAACCATAGCCTTGAAGCCAATCGGCTAATAACACTCGCCCATCAGCAATGGCTTTTACTTCTGTGCCTTGTGCAGCGGGTATGACAATTCCTTTCCAACGTAATTCACCAGAGCCAGAAATAGATTCACCAAAACGGTGTAATAAAGAGCCTCTTATTGGCCAAATTGCTTGTCCCGCAGGTTTACCTAAACCACCAGTACGTGACATCAATGATTGCTCTTCGGCTGTTGGTTTATAGGTTGAACCGCGCTGTTGAGCTTCTCGTTGTTTGGCTGCAATGCGTGCCGCTTCTCGGGCTTCACGTTCTGCGCGAGCTTTGGCTTCTCGCTCTGCTTGCGCAATTTTATTTCTTAATCGCGCTTCGTTAGCTCGCATAGTGGCTAAGTTTTTCTGATCCGCTTTTAAGGTGGATTCAAGTTGGGTTAGTGTTTTTTGTCGCGCGGCTAATGCGTTATCCAGCTTTTGTTTTTCTTGCTGTTGTTTAGTTAAGACTTGTTTTTGTTCGTTTTGTTTTTCTTGCTGTGCGGCTTTTTCCGTTTCCAGTTCTTTTGAGGTTTCAGCCAGTTCGGCCATTGTCTCTTTGCGCGCATCATTGATATAACTGTAATACGCTAAAATACGCTCTTCACGTTGGCCTTCTTCACCTCGAAATAGAAGCTCTATACCTTGATGTTTACCCTGACGATAAGCCGCATCCATTTGGCGAGCTAATAACTCTTGTTGAGACTGATACTGTTTTTGTAGACGTGCAATATTTGCGGTAATGGTTTTTATCTCTTTACCCAATGTTTGTAAGCGATTTTGTGTTTCATGCACAGAGCGACTGGCATTAGAGATTTGGGTTTCTTGCGTTTTTAATTGATTAAGAAGTGCAGTACGTTGCTTTTGCTGTTCTTGAACCTGTTTTTCTTTTTCTGCGATCGTGGTTTGTAGATCTTTTAGCTGATTACGATTATCTGTTAATGTATTAGCAAAAACAGGAGATGCAGAAAAGAGCGTTGTGCTAATGATCAACGTGATTAACGGTAAAGAAAATACACGATAAGACGGATGTGTTTTTTTTTGAAGATCCATTTTCTTTGCCATCTGACCAACGTACCTTTCATAACAGTTTGTAAGATTATTTCATGCCACAAAACAACTGACCAGCTAACACGAAATAAAGCCGAAATTTCAGATAATACCTAACAGGTAATCTATTCAATTAATAAGAGATTATAAAGCAATAATAGTGGAAGAGAGGAAAAAAGAGGCAATCTATGTGACAGCGCAATAGATTATCACGCTGTCTAAGATAGAGATTATTCGACGATAGTACCCCACAGATCATATTCATCTGCATACTCAATAAGCACACGGACGATTTGCCCTGGTTCTACATCAAATTGCTCATTGAGATAAACGGCACCATCAATTTCAGGCGCATCAGCCATACTGCGACCAATTGCCCCCTCTTCATCGACTTCATCAATCATAACAAGCAACACTTTACCGATTTTCTCTTGCAGACGTTCAGTCGAAATTTGTTGCTGTAATTGCATAAAGCGATGATAACGCTCTTCTTTCACTTCTTCAGGCACTTGATCTGCCAGTTCATTTGCTTTCGCACCATCAACAGGGCTGTATTTAAAGCAACCTACGCGATCTAAACGTGCTTCAGTGAGGAAATCCAACAACATTTGGAAATCTTCTTCTGTTTCACCCGGAAAACCGACAATAAAGGTAGAACGTAAAGTTAATTCTGGGCAAATTTCACGCCAGCGTTTTACGCGCTCTAAGGTACGCTCAACGGAACCTGGGCGTTTCATTAGTTTTAAAATCTTAGGGCTAGCATGCTGTAATGGAATATCCAAATAAGGCAAAATTTTACCTTCAGCCATTAAAGGAATGACATCATCGACATGTGGATATGGATAAACATAATGTAAGCGAACCCAAATACCTAATTTTGCCAGTTGTTCACATAAACTGACCATACTGGTTTTGACAGGCATTCCATCCCAAAAGCCCGTTTGATGTTTAGTATCAACACCGTAAGCAGAAGTGTCTTGAGAAATAACCAGTAACTCTTTTACGCCCGCATTAACTAATCTTTTCGCTTCACCTAATACTTCACCAATTGGACGACTATCTAAATCACCTCGCATTGATGGGATGATGCAGAAAGTACAACGATGATTACAGCCTTCAGAAATTTTTAAATACGCGTAATGACGAGGCGTTAATTTTACACCCTGTTCAGGAACAAGGCTGAGAAAAGGGTTGTGATCAGGTTTGGGGACATAGTGGTGAATATGAGATAAAACTTGCTCATAACTATGAGGCCCTGTGATTTCGAGTACTTTAGGATGCACTTCACGAATTTGGTTCTCTTTTGCACCTAAGCAACCAGTGACAATAACTTTACCGTTTTCATCGAGTGCTTCACCAATCGCTTCTAGCGATTCTTGTACTGCGCTGTCAATAAACCCACAGGTGTTGACGATGACTAAATCAGCATCATTATAGGTAGGAACAACTTGATAACCTTCTGTACGCAGTTCGGTTAGGATACGTTCAGAGTCCACTAAATTTTTAGGGCAACCTAATGAAACGAATCCAATTTTAGGCACTTGATTTGTTTGCGACATGCTCGTGTTCTCAATACTTTTAAATAAATAACAGATAGTTGTTGTATCTCAGACAGGTATAAATCTTACGTAATATGGGCGATTTTATACGTAAGTAGCCACTATTAGGGATGTTGATTTATTAATAGCTTGCCTGAAGAGGGATCCTGTAGAGTAAAAAGGTAAGGCCTTTTCAATTCATCATTTTTCACGGAACCGGCACTAATGGTACATAAATCCGTCAATAAAAAAAATGATTGTTGAGAAACTTTCCGCAAAAATAGAAAGAGAAAAGCAGGAATAGGCTGTAATTGCGCCATGACAAAGGTATACTTTGGCTCTTTGATACTATTTTTAACCAACGAGAGTGATTGCATCCTATGCTGCAAGAAGTAATGCAATTTTTCAACCGGCACACCCTGTTAAGTTTTGTTTGGGTTGCGCTGCTGGTGGCGGTCATCGTATTGACCTTTAAAGGGCTTTTTTCTAAGACGAAAAATATTTCCCGTACAGAAGCGATTTCTTTGATAAACAAAGAGAATGCGGTGTGTGTTGATATCCGTAGCCGTGATGAATTCCGTAAAGGACACATCATTGATTCTATCAATTTAACGCCTTCTGAAATCAAAAATAATAATATTGCTGAGCTGGAGAAATATAAATCACAGCCAGTTATTGTTGTATCACCGTCAGGCATTGAAGGTGCAAAACCGGCAGAAAGCCTAATTAAACTCGGTTTTGAAAAAGTCTTTATCTTAAAAGATGGTCTTTCAGGCTGGAGTGGTGAAAATTTACCACTGGCTAAAGGTAAAAAATAACGAGCGGGCAGATTGAGTTCTATACTTACTGCTATTCAATTAATAAGGATATAAAAAGGTAAGATTATTATGTCAGAACAGCAAAACCAAGAGATGACTTTTCAAATTCAACGTATCTATACAAAAGATATCTCTTTTGAAGCGCCTAATGCCCCACAAGTTTTCCAAAAAGAGTGGCAACCAGAAGTTAAATTAGATTTAGATACTTCTTCTAACACTTTAGCTGAAAACGTCTATGAAGTTATTCTGCGCGTTACTGTAACGGCAACTATGGATAACGAGACTGCATTCCTGTGTGAAGTGCAACAAGCAGGTATCTTCACCGTTGAAGGTATTGAAGGCACTCAATTAGCACATTGCTTAGGTGCATATTGCCCTAACGTTCTGTTCCCTTATGCTCGTGAATGTATCACTAACTTAGTCAGCCGTGGTACTTTCCCACAACTGAACTTAGCACCAGTTAACTTTGATGCGTTGTTTATGAACTATTTACAACAGCAACAAACTGATGCCGCTAATGAAGGGGCTGAAGAAGCTTAATGAACGCTTCTATGACAGTTATCGGTGCCGGTTCATACGGCACCGCTTTAGCGATTACCTTAGCGCGCAATGGCCATGATGTTGTACTTTGGGGCCATGATCCTGAACATGTTGCTGCGTTAGAGCAAGCTCGCTGTAATCAGGCCTTTCTGCCCGATGTTTCCTTTCCTGATAGTTTATACATGGAAGCTTCTTTGCAAAAAGCCATCGAAGCTAGCCGTAATATTCTGGTTGTGATCCCAAGCCATGTTTTTGGTGATGTATTACAGCAGATCAAACCCTTTTTACGTCAGGATGCACGTGTTGTTTGGGCGACAAAAGGACTTGAGGCTCATACTGGTCGCTTATTGCAAGATGTAGCGCGTGAAGTATTAGGTAATGAAATCCCGCTTGCAGTTTTATCTGGCCCTACTTTTGCCAAAGAGCTTGCAGCAGGTCTGCCTACTGCGATTTCTGTGGCTTCAACGGACAATACCTTCTCTGAAGAGTTACAACAGTTGTTCCATTGTGGCAAAAGTTTCCGAGTATATAAAAATCCTGACTTTATCGGTGTCCAATTAGGTGGTGCGGTAAAGAACGTAATTGCTATTGGCGCAGGTATGTCTGATGGTATGGGGTTTGGTGCTAATGCGCGTACAGCTTTAATTACTCGTGGCCTTGCTGAAATGAGCCGCTTAGGTAAAGCGTTAGGCGCAGATGCTGCAACCTTTATGGGCATGGCGGGGTTGGGTGACTTAGTTTTAACCTGTACCGATAACCAATCTCGTAATCGTCGCTTTGGGATGATGTTAGGTCAAGGCCTTGATGTGGAGACTGCCCAAGAAAAAATTGGACAAGTAGTTGAAGGCTATCGTAATACTAAAGAAGTTCGCGCATTAGCCGAACAAGTTGGTGTTGAAATGCCTATTACTGAGCAGATCTACCAAATTTTATATCAGCATAAAGACGCGAAAGAAGCGGCATTATCTTTATTAGGCCGAGCTACTAAAGATGAGATAGACAGCAATCTGTTCTAAGTCTATTTTAGATAGTTATTTATTTCTGTTTTAAACATAAGAAGCCTAAGTATTTACTTAGGCTTCAATGTAAAAAGAATGAGAGTGAGTATGTCGCTAGAAGAGCTAAAAAGAGTCTGGGATCATATTAAAAATGAAGCAAGATGCTTGGCAGATTGCGAGCCAATTTTGGCGAGTTTTTTCCATGCGACATTACTCAAACATGAAAACTTAGGTAGTGCCTTAAGTTATATGTTGGCAAATAAGCTAGCAACTCAAACAATGCCCGCGATTGCTGTTCGGGAGATTGTTGAAGAAGCATATCGTAGTGATAATTCTATGATTGAATCGGCAGCTTATGATATTTCGGCTGTGCGTTTACGCGATCCTGCCGTTGATAAATACTCTACACCACTGCTTTATTTAAAAGGTTTCCATGCCTTACAAGCTTATCGCATCGCGCATTGGTTATGGAATCAAGATCGCAAAGCGTTAGCGGTGTATCTGCAAAACCAGATTTCGGTGACCTTTGGTGTTGATATTCATCCAGCCGCCCGTATTGGCCACGGTATTATGCTTGATCACGCAACAGGCATTGTGATTGGTGAAACCGCTATCGTAGAGAACGATGTTTCTATTTTACAATCTGTGACGTTAGGTGGAACAGGTAAAACTTGCGGTGACCGTCATCCTAAAGTGCGTGAAGGTGTAATGATTGGTGCGGGTGCAAAAATACTCGGCAATATCGAGATTGGTCGCGGTGCCAAAATTGGTGCGGGATCAGTCGTTTTACATGAAGTTCCTGCGCACACTACCGTTGCTGGTGTTCCTGCTCGCATTGTGGGTAAACCAACAAGTGATAAGCCTTCACTCGATATGGATCAACACTTTAATGGTGTCGTACCCGGTTTTGAATGTGGTGATGGCATTTAATGGCATTAACTGAAGTCACTCTTTCTGAACTAAAGGCTTGTTTACACGCTGAGTATATTGGTGATAACAAGCCTTTTAGTTGGATAAGACTTTATCACCGTGTTTTTTTCTGCCAACGTTCACGTTATCTATTTTGGTGGCGTGTCGCCCAATTCTTTTATTTTTCTAAAAATCGTTTTATCAAAAAATTAGGCATTCGTATTGGTGCTAAAAACAATCGTCAATATTGCAACGATATCTCACTAAGAACGCGCATAGGTAAAGGCCTTTCATTACCACATCCCATAGGGATCGTACTAACTAATTACTGTCAGCTAGGCGAGAATGTGACGTTAATGCAAGGTGTGACAATCGGTGTAAAAGAAAAGAATGGCAAAGCGGATATTCGAGTGGGCAATAACGTTTATATTGGTTGTAACTCATCGATTATCGGAGGAGAGATAGAGATTGGTGATAATGCAGTGATTGGTGCTCATGCATTAGTACTGAAGGATGTAGGGGAAGGGTGTCGATATATCACGAAGGTTGTTGCTGAAATAAAACAATCCTCAATGTAATAAATTAACATGTTAGTTATTTGAAGTTAAAAAAGCGCTAGTCATTATTTATGATCAGCGCTTTTTGCATTTCAGTCTCTTAATAACGCACCAGGATAACCAAGTTGGCGCCATGCCTCAAAAACCACAACCGCAACCGTATTTGACAGATTCATACTACGGCTATCAGCAAGCATTGGGACTCTGATTTTCTGCTGTGTTGGCATATTATCTAATACATAAGGCGGTAAACCACGGGTTTCAGGGCCAAAAAGAAGATAATCTCCATCTTGATAACTGACATTGCTATGTGCTGGCGTGCCTTTTGTGGTTAAGGCAAATACACGCGCACCTGATGGTGATTGTGCATTATCAGGGTTTAAACCTTCACTTTCTAAAAAAGCATAATAATCGTGGTGCTGTTTAATATCAGCAAATTCACGATAATCAAGCCCTGCACGACGTAGACGTTTATCATCCCAAGTAAAACCCAATGGTTGGATCAAATGAAGATGAAAGCCTGTGTTAGCACACAGGCGGATAATATTACCCGTATTCGGTGGAATTTCGGGTTCAAATAAGACGATATTGAGCATATAAAATCGATTTAATCGTTACCAAAGAGGTCACGAGTATAAACTTTTTCTTCAACATCGTTTAGTGCTGATGACATTCTATTGGTAATAATGACATCAGACATTGCTTTAAACTCATTTAAATCACGAACTAATTTTGAATTAAAGAAGGTCTCTTCTTTCATCTCTGGTTCATAAATCACCACTTCAATTCCTTTGGCTTTAATGCGTTTCATAATGCCTTGGATAGAAGAAGAACGGAAATTATCAGAGCCAGATTTCATAATTAAACGATATACGCCGACGATTTTGGGTGATTTAGCGATAATAGAGTCTGCAATAAAATCTTTACGTGTGCGGTTAGCTTCGACAATTGCACTAATAATATTATTAGGGACAGAGTCGTAGTTGGCTAACAGTTGCTTGGTATCTTTTGGTAAGCAGTAACCGCCGTAACCGAATGATGGATTGTTATAGTGGTTGCCAATACGCGGATCTAAGCAGACACCTTCAATGATTTGTCTTGAGTTCAGTCCATAAGATTCGGCATAGCTATCTAGCTCATTAAAGTAAGCAACACGGAGTGCTAGATAAGTATTAGCAAATAATTTAATCGCTTCGGCTTCTGTGGAGTCAGTGAACAGAACATCAATATCTTTTTTCAGTGCGCCTTGTTGTAAAAGGTCAGCAAACTTTTGTGCTCTTTCTGATTGTTCACCAATCACAATACGAGATGGGTATAAGTTATCGTAAAGCGCACGACCTTCACGTAAGAACTCAGGGGAGAAAATAATATTATTGGTATTATATTTCTCTCTCATCTCTTTAGTAAAACCAACAGGAATGGTTGATTTTATAATCATTGTCGTGTTTGGATTATATTCTAAAACATCACGAATGACAGACTCTACAGAAGAGGTGTTGAAATAGTTCGTTTTAGGATCATAATCGGTTGGTGTAGCAATGATAACGAATTCAGCATCTTTATAAGCGAATTCTTTATCTAATGTTGCTGTAAAGTCGAGCTCTTTGGTTGCTAAAAACTCTTCAATTTCTTTGTCTGTAATTGGCGAGATTTTTTTATTAAGTAATTCAACTTTTTCTTTATTGATATCTAACGCAACAACTTTGTTGTGTTGGGAAAGAAGTATCCCGTTAGATAGACCGACATAGCCGGTACCGGAGATGGTGATTTTCATAAATAGACCTTTAAGATTAACCTAATTTGATAGGTATATTATAGATAGTAAGCGGATCTATTAAATTAAGAATTTTTTAGCATAATTGGGATCAAAAGGACCTTCTTTTACTTCCAACATTAATGCTTTTTGAGAAATGCATTTAATACTGTGTATTTCATTTGGCTCTAAGTTGACAATTGAAATACTAGTATTTTCTCCTGCTAAGAAACTTTCTTTTACTTCCCCAGAATAGTTATATAGCGTAATTTCAATTTGTCCTTCCAAAATAATAAACATTTCCCATTGATGGGGCAATTCATGATAATGAGGATCAACATAACTATCTTTAACTAAAGCAATGAGAAGGCGTTGAACTTTGTCTTCATGGGATTTATGCAATAGTAAATGAGAACGTAACCGCTCTGATTTTTCGGCTTCGCTATATAAATTATCTAATAATATTTTATCAATATATTTCATTTTAATGACCTTAGCCTAGTTTCAATTGTTTCTGCTATTGAGGTAACTGAAAATTCTTTACACAATAGAGAATAGGCATCATGACCACACTTTTTTCGTAGTTCTACATCAAAATGGAGTTTTTTAGCAGACTCAAATAAATCATCATCTTCACCATTTATATGAATAAAACCAGCATTCTCGTTATTTATTAATTCTTTTAAGTCATTACCAGAATTAACACTACCTAAAATAGGAATATAATTTGCCATATACCCTAATAATTTCCCAGGGAAATTATGGGCTGAATGATGTGCAGCAAGAGAGAATAAGCCAATATCAATTTCTTTAAGGATTAATTTAAATTCTTCTTGGTCAACTGAAGGTAAATAATTAAAATTACATAAATTCCATTTCTTAGCTAAATTATTAATTAATTCAACTTCATCGCCTTGTCCAATAAAAAGAAAATGAGCATCAGGATAAGAACTCATTTTCTTTACTAAACGCATCAAGTTACCCATATCTTGGGCATGACCAATATTCCCACCATAAAAGAAAATGGTTTTATTCTGTAAATTTAAAGATTCACGTATTGAAATATAATCATTAGACTTAGCCGTGCTTTGAGTAGTATTTGCCCAATTTCTCAAAATTTCACATTTGAAATCTTTGTTTTTTTCATGTTGATAAAAATAATCTAGATTTTTTTGAGACATTAAGCCAATTATTGATGCTTGCTTATAAGAATAATTTTCAAAAAAGCGGAAATATTGTTCGATAAAAGAACCTTTCTTCAAAATACCAGCATCGATAATCCATTGAGGGAATAAATCTCTTAATATTAAATAAGCAGGGCAGTGGCATTTTCTCTTGAGATTATTAACTAATTTTCCCCAAAATATGGAGGGAGAATAGTAAATTATTCCATCAAAGGAATTTTTATTAACTAAAGGCTTGATTGCTTTCCAAGCATTATAAGAAAGTAGTGACTCATTAATTGCTCTAGGTATTTTTTTTATATCTTTAATTGGACCATTTTTAAAACGCCAAAGGGTAACACCATCTAAGCTATCAACGATTAAACGAGAAGATTGATTTTTATCTGGTGTAATTACAGTAATGTGATGACCATGGGACTGTAATTCTAATGCTAACTCATGAAACATTTTTGCCCCAACACGAGTGCTATGGGGCAAATAATCATCAATGATGAGTGCTAATCTCATTAGTATTCTTTCCAGACAACTCTTTTCACATAGTCAGTGTAAGAATGTATTATTCTTACAACCTTATCTGATACATTAGGCATACTATAATCAGATACTTGGCGTAATAGGCGTTCATTTCCTCTTGGTTGTGATGAAAGGATATTTAATGCTTGAAGTACTCGATCACATTCTAAACCCACCATCATTACGGATGCTTCTTCAAAGCCTTCTGGTCTTTCATGAGCTTCTCTAATATTGAGGGCAGGAAAATTCATAATTGAAGATTCTTCTGTAATAGTCCCACTATCAGACAAGACAGCTTTTGCATATTTTTGTAGATGGTTATAGTCATGAAACCCTAAAGGTTTCAATAATTGAATATTGTTATGGAAAGTAATTCCGTGGTCATCGATTCTTTTTCTGGTTCTTGGATGGGTTGACACGATAACAGGTAAATCATATTTTTCCGCAATAGTATTTAAAATGTTAACTAACTTCATTAAATGCTTAGGTGAGTCAACATTTTCTTCTCGGTGAGCGCTTACAACAAAAAACTTTCCAGACTCTAAACCTAATTGAGATAACACCTTAGAGTTATCAATTTGTTCCATATAATGCGAAAGCACTTCAAACATAGGACTACCTGTTTTGATAACACGATCTGCGGGTATCCCTTCTGAAAGAAGATATTGGCGTGCAATATCACTGTAGGTTAAGTTAATATCAGCAGTGTGATCAACAATACGTCTATTGGTTTCTTCTGGTACTCGTTGATCAAAGCAACGATTACCAGCTTCCATGTGAAAAATAGGTATTTTACGTCTTTTGGCTGGTATGGCTGAGATACAAGAGTTTGTATCACCTAAAATAAGTACAGCTTCTGGTGATACTTTTTCTAAAACTTGATCAACTTTTATAATGACATTACCAATCGTTTCTGCAGCATTAACACCAGCAGCATTTAAGAAATAGTCGGGTTTTCTAACACCTAAATCTGTGAAAAAAATCTCATTTAATTCGTAATCATAATTTTGCCCAGTATGAACAATTATATGTTCACAAAATTGATCTAATTTTATTAAAACTCTAGACAGACGAATAATTTCTGGACGAGTACCAACAACGGATACAACTTTTAATTTTTTCATTACAAAGGTCTCGCTATTGTATCTGGAAGTTCTTTATTAAAAATTTCATTTGCCCATAACATGACAACTAATTCACTATCAGCAATATTTGTAATGTCATGAGACCATCCCGGTACTGTTTCTACGATTTTATACTCGTGGTCTGAAACAATTAACTCGTACTTTTCACCTGTAATGATATTCTCAAACTTAAATAAAGCCTTTCCTTTAATAATTAAGAATTTTTCTGTTTTAGTATGATGATAATGTCCCCCGCGAGTAATACCTGGATGTGCAGTAAAGAAAGAAAATTGGCCACTATTTTTTGTTTTAAGCATTTCACAGAAAACACCTCTTTGATCCCCATAATGAGGAACTGAATAAGTAAATTGCTGAGGTGAAAGATAACTTAACCAAGTGGAATATAATGCTCGAGTAAAACCAGTACCCACATTTTCTGTAATTAATGTCTTGCGACTATTTTTAAAAGAATAAAGTAAATCAGCGACTTCACCGACGGTTGTTTCATAAATAGGTGAAATATTTTGAAAGCCTACTTTATTATTGCCATTTAATAGAGAAATCAACTCATTACATAGATCATCAATATAAATTAGAGAAACTTTAGCTGTAGGTGAGTTTATTATTATATCAATGTCATTTGCGATATTATTGCAAAAGGTTGCAATAAATGAGTTATAATTGGGTCTACACCATTTGCCAAAAACATTCGGTAACCTATAAATGTAATAATTTGCATTGGTTTTCAAACCATACATTTCTATATGATTTTCTGCTAATTTTTTACTCTCACCATATTTATTATCACTATTTACTTGAATTGATGAACTCAGCATTATTGGTGTTTTCTTCTTATTTTTAATAAGAAAATGAGTAATTTCTTCAGTTAAAGATGCATTACCTTCATGAAACTCTGATTCATTTTTAGGTCTGTTTATTCCAGCTAAATGAAAGATAAAGTTTGCATTGTTCAGACCTAGTTCTAAATCATGTTTAGAACTATTACGATCTATTTTTATTAGTTCAAAATTATTTTCTGCTAACCGGGTACATAAATTTTTACCAATAAAACCGTCAGCTCCAGTGACTAGAATTTTCATATTAGAATAGCCTTAATTTAAATTTTATTGATATGTAAATTTTGTATTAAGGGTAATTTTAATAGCAGTTTTTTCATTCCATCTACATCTAATCTAGTTGTATTATGCGAATTATAATCCTCAATTTCAGAAATACGCGAATCACCTTGTTCAACGTATTTGTCATAATTTAGATCACGCAAATCTGGTGGGACACGGTAATAATCCCCCATATCAATAGCTGCTAACATTTCTTCTCTGCTTAAAAGAGCTTCATAAAGTTTTTCACCATGGCGTGTACCAATAATATTTATTGGATGTTCTGGTGCATTGAACAGTTCTTTTAATGCGATAGCTAATGTTTCAATTGTAGCTGCAGGTGCTTTTTGAACAAAAATATCGCCATTATTTCCGTTTTGGAATGCATATAACACAAGGTCAACAGCATCCTCTAATGTCATCATAAAGCGAGTCATATTAGGATCTGTAATTGTAATTGCTTTTCCTTCCCCCATTAAGTCAACAAATAAAGGAATAACTGAACCTCGCGAAGCCATTACATTGCCGTAACGTGTCCCACAAATTACGGTTTTGTTGCTATCTAAATTACGAGACTTAGCAACCATGACTTTTTCCATCATTGCTTTAGATATACCCATTGCATTGATCGGATATACTGCTTTATCTGTGCTTAAACAAACAACTCTTTTCACACCATTAGCAATAGCGGCTTCTAAGACATTTTCTGTACCTAGAATATTTGTTTTAACGGCTTGAATTGGGTGAAATTCACATGAAGGTACTTGTTTGAGTGCCGCCGCATGAAAAATAAAATCAACACCACGAGTTGCATTTAAAATACTTGAATAATCACGAACATCGCCAATATAGAATTTTAATTTATGATTATTATATTTTTTACGCATATCATCTTGTTTTTTTTCATCTCGAGAAAATATACGAATTTCTTTTATATCTGTTTCTAAAAAGCGATTTAAGACAGCATTTCCAAAAGAACCAGTACCGCCAGTGATTAAAAGTACTTTATTTTTGAACATTAAATTACTCCTTTTATTCTTTAATTAATTTTTCTATTAATATTAAAAATTTATTATTAGAAATTAAATTTTTCTCTATTTTATTTACACGTGAGTCATGAATATTTAAATCATTTTCTATAATTTTTTTTATCTTTAATGCCCAATCTACTTTATTATATGGACAACAGAATATGATTTTATCATAGTCTTTCAAAACTTCTTTAGCATAAGGAAGGTTAGATGCAATGATATTTTTATTTAGAAGAGATGCCTCTTTTAAGGGTAAACCATAGGTTTCTAAGATGCTAGGGAATAAAATAATACTAGATAATCTATAATAATAAAAAACCTTTTCTCTGGAAATTTTTCCTATAAATAAAAAATAGTCTTCTAGCGGTGTATTTATTATGCCTTTTGCTAAGTTATGTTCCTTGTCTATTGTGAATATTATTTTAATATTATGTTTTTTAAGATAGTCTATTCCAATATTTTTAATTGAATCAATTATTATTTTATGATTTTTATATTCATGCCCATAGGCAGGATAAAATAATATATTATGATGTTTTATATCTTCTTCATCAAAAATATCATCTTCATTATGTAAGATATTTACCTTAGGTTCGATAATGAATATTTTTTCTTTAGGTAGATTAAACTTTGAATGAACTGAGTCTTTCATCCATTCTGCTTGTACTATGAGATAGTTTAAGTAGTTAATATTCATTTTAAAAAAAAGAAGGTAAAAATTTTTATATAACCATAATTTTCTTGATGACTTTTTGAATGGGGAGAATTTAATTTCACTAAAGGGGATTGCTTGGTGGTAATATACTATTTGTTTTATATTTGTTCTAATGGGTATATTTTGAAAATTAATACAGAGAGAATATTTTTTTTCATTAATTGTTGGGTATTTATAAATATCATAAAAAATTCTCTTTATCCAAGATGAGATATTTAAAATAATATAATTTATATTATCTTTTTTGGGGAGTTCATTTATAACAGATGAATGAATGAAAATATCATATAAATAAATATCATTTAATTCTTGGATAAAATCTTTTAAAATAGATAAAGCACCAGCTTCTTTAGCTGTAGTTGCAAGGATAAGAATTTTTTTCTTCATATTAGCTATTTAACCAAAAGTTACGGACATTTTCCTCAATATTATTAGGTGGAAAATCAAGAAGAAATTGTATAAGAATATTATTTTCTAATGAATAAAATGAGCCCATAGGACCATTCATAAAACTAAATAGGGTTGCATATAAATATAAAAAAACAACAAACAATAATGTATATTTAAAAATTATATTCTTTAAAAAGTAAATATAATTTAGAAATAAAATGAATGGAAATGGAGATAAATAAATTTTTAATCTTTGGGATAACAATGGAAATTGAAAAGCTAATAGTTCAACTAAAAGTAATAAGAATGATAACATCCAAAAGTTTGTATATACGTTGTTTGTTAATATTTTTTTATTAATTAAATTAATATGTTTATTAAAACATACAAAATATAAAAATATTATTCTTATGAATAAAGAGTAAATATTAGGTGGAACTGCATATGTAAGATAGAAATAAATCTTTCTAATTATGAAGCTATTTCCTAATAGTAATAGGTAGTGAAAATTGTGAATTAATAGTAGAGATAGTAATACAAATAAAATAGATGTTTTTACAAGTTGCTTTCTCTTTATAAATTGAAGTTTTATAAAGAATATAAGAATATAAGAAGAATGGAATAAAAAACCAAAAATTATATTTTTATAGCTAATTTTTGATTTATTCATTAATATACCAAGGAATAAAATCGATGTGGCTATTAATTGACGAAGAGGATCATTTATAAATGGGAAAAGGAATATAAGTGTAAATGTAATTGCGGCTGTTGGATAAAGGCAATATTTTTTTATTAGTGCAAATAATGATGTTAAAAAAATAAATTTAACACTAAAAACAAATACCCAAAAGTTGATATTTATATAACTTAAGAATTTAGATAGCCAAGAAAATCCAATTTCATATCTTTCATAATTTGAAGTATTTTCATATAATGAATTGTATTCAATCCAATCAACGCCTAATTTATATGATAGTCCAATGTGAAAATATATAAGTACAGTCGCTATAAAAAAATAAAATATATTTTTTTTATTGAGAAACTCCAAGGTGGAAATAATTAATAATACTAATGAAAGATATAATATGTTCATATTATTTGTCTTTGATAAAAAAGAAATAAGATATTAGTAATAGTGATAGACTAATAATCTCAGTTACTAAGATAGCAATACTACTTCCTATCGCACCATAATTCTTACTTAAAGGTATTGCATATATAATATGAAAAAATAAAGTAATAGTAGGAATGATAGCATAAATTTTATTCATTCCATATGGAAGTAATATAAAATTTGATATTATTACTGATAAGGGGACTAATATTATCATTGGTGACATTAATTGAATAATAAACTTCATTTCATTCGAGTAGTTATTATTCCCCAATATAAATGGAGCTAATTTTGGCATTATAATGAAAAATAGTACTGAAGCAATTCCACAAAATATTATTTGATATAATATTAATTTTCTTATAAATCTATAGTATCTTATTTTATTCTCAGTTAATAATATATTTACTCTAGGATAGATGGCTTGACCAAGTATTAGAAATATACCAATAAATGCGACTCGTAGTTTATCTGTTGCAATGAATAATCCTACTTGTTCATAGTTATTAACTAAGCTTAAAATAATTGGTGTGCTTAATGTGTATATACTAATTGATATACTTCCCCAAAAGATGATAGAAGATTTTCTTATAGTTGATGCGATTAATTTTATATCTATAGTACCTAGGCTAACATATGGTATTTTTATATGAAGATAAAAGTAACTAACTAAAAGAGGTAGCAGGTAGGACCAACTTAATATTATACTTGTTATATATATATCTTGAGCTGAGTTAACAAAAATAAATAGCAAAGGAAGCGTTATAATTCTGCTAATTATAGAACAGAGAGATATGAAAGATATTTTTTCTAATCCTTGATATAGCCATAAAGGAAAAAAGATAGCGTAGATTAATTGTGGTAACATAATATAAACTAAAATTTTTATATCACTAAATAACCCAAATGAATTAATAATAATAAATGTCGATATCACTGATATTATTGATAAAAATATTTTTGAATAAATAGTTACACAGTATATTTTATTTATTTTAAGTTTGTTATTTCTATTTTTAGCAATATCTTTTGTTGCACTAAAATTAAAACCAAAATCAATAAATAAAATTAGATATAGAATTATGTTAAGGGAAGTATTCAACATACCATATTCATAAAACCCTAACTTTCTTGTTAAATAAGGTAGTGAAATTAATGGTATTATATAGTTTATTCCTTGCATACCTATAAGAAATAATGAGTTTTTTATTAACGTATTCATATACTCATTTGATCTCTAAATTATGTTTAAATATTTTAACCATATCATATTGAACTTCATTTCTATATAGGTTAGATATTTTAATCCTATCTTCTTCTGAATAGTTTGGTATCGTGTCTATAATATTCTTTATGCAATCTCCTAGTTTTCCGGAATTATATACATAACCAAATAATATATTTTTTTTAACTAAAGTTGATGAGCCACAATTGTTATTAGTAATAACTTTAACTCCTTGAGATAATGATTCATTTACAACAGTTCCCCACCCATCAAATTTGCTAGGTAATATTAAAAAATCGTACTGTGGTAATATTTTTGTAACTAATTTTTTATTTTCTACATTACTAAATATATTTACTATATTTTCATTTATTTTATTTTTTAGAATCTTTTGTAAAGATCCCAATAGTTCCCCAGAACCATATATATCTAAAGACCAGTTATTATTAGGTAGGGTGGTAAAAACATTTGCTAATTCTATAATGTTTTTTCTATCAATTAATTGGCCGATATATATAAATTTTAGAGTTTTGTTTGTATTTCTTTTAACTGGATTATATGGTTGAGGTGATATAAAATATTGAAAAGGAATAACTTTTTTAAATCCGATATCTTTAAACCAGTTATACCCTAGTTCTCCCATAGCAAAAATTGTATTTATTCTTTTTTTTAAAAAAAACGAATATAACCAGTATTTAAAATATTTTAGATAATGTTTTTTTTCGTAAAGTATTGGGGCTTCTGAAATTAGATATATGTTTCTTTTTTTAGATAACTTAATTATATATTGGAAAAATAATCTCGAAGTGAATAAACCACAAAAGACATGTATACAATTTATGTTTTTCATTGTATCTATATTTACATCATATATGTTTAATACTTGAATATCTTTTAAATTAGGAGGAGTCCATCCTTGAGATAAACGTTGATTATCAAAATTCTCACAAACAATAATAGTAATTGAATAATTCTT
Source organism: Proteus sp. TJ1640 (assembly GCF_003144445.1). Lineage (NCBI taxonomy): Bacteria > Pseudomonadati > Pseudomonadota > Gammaproteobacteria > Enterobacterales > Morganellaceae > Proteus > Proteus sp. TJ1640. The sequence goes on along the minus strand of NZ_PENY01000001.1, from coordinate 94,779 downwards.
TTTTAACTCCTCATATAGAAAAGTCATGTGAGGGCTAATATAATTAGTCCAAAATACAATCTTTATTTTATTCATGTTTATTTTCTTTTTAAATAATGCAAGAAAAAAATATAATTTTTCTTATTAAAAATCTTTAATAAGTATAAAGATAAAATGATTTTCTTTTTTATACTTATCTCACTTATTAAAAAAAATGGCGATTTGATAATTTTTTTTTGATACTTGGCGTAAGGTGAAAAATTAACAATTAAATTATATAGGTAGTTTAGTTGAAATATTTTTATATCATTTGCATATTTTCTATCTAATTTTTTAATTAGATTATTTTCAACAAATAGGTGAGCTCTATAATTATCTTTAAAATGTATAGCGGAATGATTTGCAGTCGTGCTTAGACTATGCCTTACTTGATTATAAATTATATTATTTATAACTTTTATTTTTTTAGTTTTTGTTATTATTTGGGATAGAATGATGAAATCTTCACTTACTTTTAAATTTGATATTAAGTATTCTTCATCTAATATCTTTTTTTTAAATAATATTGGCCATAAAGAGGTTGGTAGTTTTCCTCTTAGATAGCTAGATATTATATTTTTTTTAATCTCAAATTTAGTATTAGATAATATTTTATTATGATTGTTTACATAATTTGCTTGACCAATAATTAAGTCGTAATCTTTATATGAAATTAAAATTTCTATACAGTCATTATTAATATAATCATCGCTATCTAAAAATAAGATATATGATGAATTAGATATATCTAAACCAAGTTTTCTTGCATTTGATACACCCGCATTATCTATGTTTTTATAGATAATTCTGTTATCCATGGAAACATAATATTGACATAATTCATCTGTACGATCTTGGCTACCATCATTTATTATAATTATTTCAATATTCTTATAAGTCTGATCAATGCATGATTTTATACATCTTTCTATCCACTTTTCTGCATTATATGCTGGAATTATTATGGATACTGAAGTTTGATTTTTCACTGCAGATTCTCGTAATTAAACAAAGCTACCGCACTGGGTTTACGGCCCCCAGAGCGCCAAAATTTATCTTGAAAAACCCTTATCTATATGTAATATAAGAATTTTATTATATAAGCATACTTTAACAATATGCGAAAATCCGCACTGAGAGTAGACTCTTCAAACCAGACGGTCAAGTAATAGCTGGGTATTTTATCATTGATTGTAGATATATAAATATCGGAATAGCGAACGATTCAGCCAGATCATTCTGAATTGCATCAATAAATGCTAACAAAAAGAATATGCCACCTATTCTTCAATAGGTGGCAGGATATTTTGATACAACAGTTTAATTACTCTATTAAGCCGTTGGCGATTTGTTACTTGCACCCGCTCTCGGCAACCAAATCTCAACCCTCAACCCACCTAATGGACTGTCATCGGCTTTAACATGGCCTCTGTGTTGGCTGACGGCAGTTTCAACAATCGCTAATCCTAAGCCAGTACCACCGGATTCACGATCTCTAGCTTCGTCAGTGCGATAGAATGGTCGGAAGATATGCTCTCTATCTTCAGGGCTAACGCCAGGGCCATCATCATCAACAATAATGGTGATACCTTGGTTTTGTTCAGTAAACGCGACTTCAATGCGAGAATTTGAATAACGCAGAGCATTACGGACTATATTCTCAAATGCACTCGCCAGAGAATATGGATTGCAGTAAATAGGCCAGGCTCCTGGAGGTGTTGTGACTTGCAGTGTCTTATTACTTTGTTCGGCCTCAAATTTAGCGTTATCTAAAATGTCATCCCACAATTCGTTGGCTTTTACTGTTTCGCGTAATAACTCGTTTTTATACTGATTACGGGAAAGTACTAGTAAGTCATTAATCATACCATCAAGGCGCTGAGTTTCAGTTTCAATGCGCTCTAGTTCTTTGCTCTCTCCACTACGACGACGTAACAATGCACTGGCTAATTGTAAGCGTGTTAACGGGGTGCGTAGTTCATGAGAAATATCAGAGATCAGACGTTGTTGCGCCTCTACCATACGTTCAAGAGCGCTTATCATCTGATTAAAACTCGTGCCTGCGGCTAAAAACTCTTGAGGGCCAGTTTCTAGTTCAGGGTGAGGGCGTAGGTTACCTTTAGCCACATCGTCAGCGGCATTTTTAAGCTGTCTTGCGGGTTTTGCTAAGCTCCAAGAAAGCCATACTAATAATGGTGTGCTGATAAGCATGGTGAATATGAGTAACAACAATGGTTTATCAAATAATAAGTTGATAAAGTCAGATTGAGGGCTACTTGAAGGGCGCACGAGATAAAGTTGGTAATGATCTTCACCATCCCTTACAGAAAAAGGCCCTAGCATCTCAGAGCGACCATATTTTTTCTTTTTGGGGTGATCGGCGTTATCAGATTGACCAATAAAGTTTCTGACAACTTGCATCTCATTACGTTGAGCACCGATAATCCGGCCTTCACTCGTGACAATAATTAAACGTTGGCCAGGGGGAGCCCATTTATCAATGGCTCGAATTAATCGACGCCACCAAAGGAGATCGTTAGCCGGATCTTGAGCTAATTCAGCTTCGATATGTTGTTCTAGCATAACGCCTTGACGGTATTCACTCTCTAAAAGAGGGGTAAGCTGGCGCGAGTCCAGCTTTGGAACCATCATAACTAGCACGAGAACTAATGCGAGCGTCAGCCAGAATATTGCGAAAATGCGCGCTGACAGACTATTTATCATAAAGAATATTTATCAAGTTATTGAAACCATTAGATAACCGCGGCCACGTAACGTTTTAAACCAAGGTTGTCCATCTGTTCTTTCTGGTAATTTACGGCGTAAATTAGAAATATGCATATCAATCGCTCTATCAAACGGTGTTAAGCGCTTGCCAAGGACTTCTTGACTTAGATGTTCGCGTGATACCACTTGTCCTAAATGCTGAGCAAGTAAATAAAGCAAAGTAAACTCAGTTCCTGTTAACTCTAGCGGTTCATTATCAAAACTTGCTTCTTGTCGGCCAGGGTTAAGTTGTAATTTATCAACCTGTAATGTTGGAGATGTCGTGCTATCAGTCTGTTTTTGTTCGCTCCAGTTTGAACGACGCAAAATAGCTCTGATACGCGCAACCAGCTCTCTATCATTAAAAGGTTTTGGTAAATAATCATCAGCACCTAGCTCTAAGCCAAGAACTCGGTCAAGATCACTGCCTCTTGCCGTTAACATAATGACTGGGGTCTGGAAATTTTGGCGTAACTCTTTGAGTGTCTCAATCCCGTTTTTACGTGGCATCATGATATCCAGTAATAACAAGTCGATAGACGCATCCAAAAGTTTAAGTGCTTGTTCGCCATCAGAGGCGATTACAACATTAAAGCCTTCCATTTCAAGCAGTTCTTTCAATAGCGATGTTAATTCGCGATCGTCATCCACTAATAAGATTTTATGCATTCGTCAATTCCTCCAAGAGAAAAATACGATAATAAATAGCGCGAATCTATGACTTTACGTTCTTTTACACGCTCTGACGCTAGTTTGCAGCCGTAAGGGTATAGTAATCCACATAGCAAAGAATTACACATATGAATTATACACATTGAGGTCGTATTAATTAGGTTGGTATTAATTTACCGAATTAGGAGTGAAGCAATGCGTAAAGTAGCAGTAGTTGCACTAGCATCAATGTTTTTGGCAGCTCCGACGATGGTATTAGCTGAAACCGCAAATACTAATCCGCCTACTGAGCAACAGTATAATGGTAACTACCACTGCGGTTATGGCTATGGAATGCATGGCGACCGTGATTATAGAGGTCACCGCGGACAACGAGGACATATGATGGATCGCAATTATGGCGAGTCACGTATGTTTAACGGTATCACATTAACTGAGCAACAACGTACTCAAATGCGCGATTTAATGCGCCAGCATCATCAAGATAGATATAACGGAAATTTCCGTCAATATCATGAGAATATGCATAAATTAGTTACTGCTGAAAAGTTTGACGAAGCAGCAGTCAGAGCACAGATGCAAGATATGGATAAACAAGCAATAGAGCGCCATGTAGAAATGGCAAAAGTCCATAACCAAATGTATCAGTTGTTAACCCCAGAACAGAAAGCGCAATTGGAAAAGAATTACCAACAGCGAATGTCGTATTTTGACCAACAAAGTCAACAGAATTAGTAATGAAGTAAGAGTGTAGTAAAAAAGTAGTACCTAGTTAGAGAGTAAGTAGCAACAACGAAGTTTTTTCCTTGCCATAGACACCATCCCTGTCTTTTGCAGCCCCTCTGGAGAGGGGCTTTTTTTTGCCCTTTTGTTTGTCATTCCTTTTAAAACAAAGAGTTAAATTTCATTTTTAAGGGTAATGAAAGTCTAGAAAAGTCTTTAAAGGTGGACGGAAAGTGGACGTTTTTGGCTGTCGGTGGACAGAATGTGGACGTCCAATCCCCTCCTATTTTTAAACTTTTATATCACCTTTTAGTGGATTTAATTTTATAGCTAACTGCAAATAATCAGGTGCTAAATGAGCGTATGCCATTGTTTGGTTTATACTCGCATGACCTAATATTTCTTTCAGTGCTACGATGTTCCCACCATTCATTACAAAATGACTTGCAAACGTATGGCGTAAAACGTGTGTTGCTTGCCCATCGGGTAAATCCGGTTTTACTATTTTTAGTTTTTTTCGGAAGGTTCCGTAATCAACATGAAATAGCTTTCCTGTTTTTCTGGTTTTTATCTCTTTTTCAAGAGAGTCAGAAATTGGAATGATTCTTTTTTTACCATTCTTTGTATGGGCAAAAGTTACCCTTCCTTGATGAACGTGCTTGCTATCTAACATTTCAGCTTCACCCCATCTTGCACCAGTGCTAAGGCATAGTAATGCGATACGGCGATAGTCTCCTGATAATGAGTTTAATAAGTTCGATATTTCATCATCACTTAAAAAAGTGAGTTCAGGTGGCTTTTCTTTTAATGGTGGTAATCCTCTCAATGGGTTATCACCTTTGTATATTTCGAGTTTTTTTAATGCGCTTATCATTCCAGATAGACGATACATATCCCTATTTATCGTTGATGGACTCACTCCATCAAAAAGGCGCATTCCTCTATGTTCTAGTAATGCATGCTTATCAAGTTGGTTCATTGTTGGATCACCAAGCGCATTCACTGTTTTAATTAAATGCCTTTTCTCTATCGATCCGTTTTTTAATGTTTGTCCGTGATATAACCACCACTTATCAAGTAGCTCACTTAATCGAATTCTTCCTGATTGGACTTTATCGCTAGAAAATTTCTTAGCGTTTACAATTGTATATTTCTCAAAATTTGTAGCTTCTATTTTGCGATCAAATATCCTTCTGACTCGCTGACCATCTTTCCCGTTTGGGCGAATATCCACTTCATAACGACCATCATTGAGCTTCTTAATTGCCATAAGTAAGCCCTCCGATGTAACTGACTGACTGCGACCAACAGTAATCAGCATATTCATATAAAATGTCTAACCAATTTTCTTGTCTGAGCGGGATGATATTTCTTTCTCTTGCCCACTGTGTGCGAGAGCCGGAGATATTTGACCAGCTTCTGGTGATGACTTACCGGTCATTATCCACAGCGTATATTTTGAAAATCTTGGATGATTAGTGATTTTCTCTAAAGTTACCCACCCTGGTTCGTTATGACCACCTTCAATCTTTTTTAATGTGCTTATTGGCATATCCATTATTTCGCAAAACTGTGATTGGCTTAGTTTTTCAGCATTTCTTATAGCCTTTATTCGAGAGGCAATATCCATTATTTTGGTTCCGAGTATTGATCTAGTGAATTCTAAGTGGTATAAAATACGGAACCACCTAGGGCGTAAAAACCCTTATAAAACCGAAAATAAAGGGTTTTAAAGGGCTTGATCTAACGAGGGTAGCAAATGAATAAAGAAATAATCAATGTGAAATTCCCTGTAAATGCGGTGCCACTCGCAAAGTTTGCGGAATTAATAGGGAAAGGTTACGAAGCCACTAGATCAATGGCTAAAGCGGGTAAGTTACCCATTATTGAATTTCGTGATCCTATGAAGCCAGATGCTAGAGCCGGTGAATTATGGGTGAGTATCACGGAATTTAATCGTGGAATGGATGATGCATATTCGAATTTACCAAAAGAACAACGTGACGCATGGCGTTTATGGGTTGGGCTATAAGATGCAGGTGAAACAAATTACAGAGCATAGTTTTATGTATCGAGGTTTCACCATTATTAAACTGCCAAGAAAAGCAGTAACACCGATAACTCGTTATCATGTTTGGTTAGATGATCAGTCATTCGGTAAGTTTGATGCAATGGCAGAAGCAACTCACTATATCGACTTATTAAAAGGTGACATTCAATGAACCAATTAATTAAGCAAAGAAATAAATATAAATTAAGCAGTGAATCTTTTACTTATAAAAGTAAAAAATATTCAAAAGCGGATAAAGCAACACTGGTTTTATGTGCCATTGTTATTGTTTCGTTTCTTGTGAAAGTTTCTATATAGGTGTTGTTATGAATGCTGCGGAGCTTATTCAAGCAAGAGAGCAACTACAAGGCAATGATGATTTTTATCAGTCTAAAGTGGTAAAGCATTATCGCAATGATGGTCTTTCATTTGATGAGCGCGTCAGTGGTATGAATAAAACAGCCGAAGTTAGGGCTGATTTATTAAGTAAGTTAAATAAAAATAGTGATGATATTTTGATTGGTGAGTTTCTTGATTATTTAAGAAATGAAAATAATCGTATATATCAGATGATTTATTACCTTGCTGAGATAGAAAAAGAAAAGAACGGAATAGATTATTTATTATTAAAGAGGAAAGATAAAATAAAAATCATTAATGCACTTCATCAAATAAAAGTATTGAGCGCATTAATCCCGAATAAATTAGCAATGCCTATTTAATTACACCTAAAAAAATAAATGACATTTATTTGTCAGGACTTTTTATATCTGATTATCAGAGGTCTGATTATGTCTAAAGAAAGTGATGTAACCGATTTAATTAATGCCGTTCGAGAAGATGAAAGAAAATCTCGGGCGGTTCTTTTTTCTGCTCGTTTGCGCAAATTAGCATCAAAAGCACTAAGTGAACGAATGGAGCCTTCACAAGTATTTCAATTATTAGAAGGTGAAGCCGAGTCTATCGAACATCAAGCACAGGAATGGAATTATGTCTAAAGAAATGGATTTAGCCTGCGAACAATCACAGTTATTGCTTGATAAACAAATAAAAGCAGTAACAGGGCGTTACGTAGGTGTATCAGCGTTTGAATGTGAAGATTGCGGTCGTGAAATACCCGAAAAGCGCCGTATTGCGGTAATGGGATGCACCCGCTGTGCAGATTGCCAGACAGTGCATGAGCTGAAATCTAAGCATTATCGGAGTGTGTGAAATGGCGAATAAAACCATTCTGAAATGGGCTGGCTCTAAATTCCGTATCATGGATAAATTAATCCCGCACCTGCCAAAAACAAAACGTCTCGTTGAGCCTTTCGCCGGTTCTTGTGCTGTGATGATGAATACAGAATATAACGAATATTTAATTGCTGATGCCAATCAGGATTTAATTAGTTTATATAGTAATGTCGTAGAACATACTGAAATAATGGCGCGTAAAGAGTTCTATGCATGGGAAGAAACTAATCATAGAAATGATTACATTGCTATTAGAAAGTTATTTAATTCAATTAAGGTATTAGATAAAAGCGAGTGTGATAAATATATACAATCTGCTCGGTTTTTATATTTAAATCGTCATTGCTTTAATGGATTATGTCGATATAACAATTCGGGTGAATTTAATGTGCCATTCGGAACATATGCCCGTGTTTATTTCCCAGAGGAGGAAATCAGACAATTTGCTGAGAAAGCCACTAATGCCATTATCGCTTGTTTAGAATGGCAAGATACTTTGTCACTCGTTGATTTCGGTGATGGTGTTTATTGTGATCCTCCATATATGGGAGATGAAGGTAGTTTTACTAAATATCATCACACGGATTTTACTCACGCTCATCAAATTGAGTTAGCTCAAGCATTAAAGGCATTAAATCAATCACAAGGTAACCCGATTACTGTCTCTAATTCCATTCACGCCAAAGAGCTGTATGCCGATCTCGGTTTTATTATTCACGAGATTGATGCGCCTCGTTCTATTTCTGCAAATGGAAACCGCCAATCAGCAAAAGAAATTATCGCCGTTTTGCCGGAGGTATGCTGATGGAACAGGGCTATGTCGATATTCAAGATCCAAAAAATGGGGTGCATATTACTGGCACTCGTTTTGCTATCGTTTATTGGAAAAAACAATTTGGATTAATCGAAGTCACTGTTATTGATGGTCGTGTGCGCCGTGAAGTGATTGCGTGGTATGACTCTGCGGTAAATGTGACTGCTGGCGTTGTTGGTGCGCATGTGAGTCGTGTTATTTGCGCAGAAATTAAGTCTATCTCTGAATTGATAGAGGTAATGACTCACGTTGCTAAACTGTGCGAAACAGCCATTGAAATTATTGATCCGAAGCATTTAGGCGGTGTGCGGTAATGGCTAGCCGTCTGATTGATTTTTCTCAGCCTCCTGTTTCCTATCCTGCTGATATGCAATGGACATATTGGTGGAATGGAAAACAGCATGAGCCGGTTGTTTATGAAAGACCGCTTACCCGTGAGCAATTGGCTCAGGGGCAAGCGATTTTATTCGATATTGAAAAACTGCCTCGCTTTCTTAAATCTCGCTTATTTAAGTACATCGAACATCTTAAAAAAGAGAAAACGCCGAAAGAAGTTCATAACTGGCTGGTCTTTAAGTTCCATAAAAGCGTTTATCAGCGTTTGCAAGCCGTTAATGCGCGCTATGGTTTAGCGAAAGATAAACGTCAATTTTTGTTAGATAGAGATTTTGATCAAGCCATGTTCTTTAATCGTTTGCCAGATGCGCATGACAAAATATTGCGTCATATGGCGAAGTCATTTGCAAACGCGTGTGACAACTTATTCGATGAATTGGCTGATCAGGCAATTGCTGAAAATAACGGTGATCGTGAGGTGTTACTTAACCTAAAAGTGATTAACCCTATTTATCATCAATTAGGGCAGTTGATTACCTATTTACATGTAACGCCATTGTTTTGGGGAAAAGTTCAAAAAGGGAAATTGACACCCGAAGATGCGTTATCAGGATTAAGTCGGTTAACTAATGAAGATTGGTGGCTGAAAAAGTTAAAGGCTCATCGTCAGCGTTGGCGTGAGTCTTTGCATATTGCCTTTGGTGATGTGAATTCAGATAAGACACCTTACGCCAGTAAAAATGCAGTACGCGAAGTCAGAGCGCAGCGTTTAGCAAATATGAATTATCTTGAAATGATGGATATTCAAGATGTTGAAACGGGTGATCGTTTTGATTTAATGGAAAAAGTATTAGCGAGTATCGCTAACCCTAAAATTCGCCGTATGGAATTAATGGCGCAAGCCGCAGGTATTCAAAAAGTTGCCGAAGAAAGAGGTGATATTGGTTTATTTATTACGTTAACCACCCCTTCAAAATACCATCCCACCAAGCAAATTAATGTTTCTAAAGATGAGAAAAAGAAAAAAGTTCTCATTAACGAGAAATGGAATAACAGCGCATACACTCCGAAAGATGGTCAACGTTATTTAGTGAGGGTGTGGGCGAAAATTCGCACTGCTTTTAAAGATAAAGGTATTAACTATTACGGGATCAGAGTTGTTGAGCCTCATCATGATGCTACACCCCATTGGCATATGATGATGTTTCTGGATAAATCTCAACGTGCATCAGCGATTGAGATCATGCGTAAGTATGCCCTTGAAGAAGATGGCGAAGAACGGGGCGCAAAGAAACACCGTTTTGAAGCAAAGCATTTAAATAAAGGCGGTGCTACGGGTTATCTCGCTAAATATATTTCAAAAAATATCGACGGTTATGCACTAGAGGGCGAAGTTGATGACGAATCGGGAGAGTTATTAACCGAGGTTGCATCAGCCGTTACTGCGTGGGCGTCTACTTGGCGTATTCCTCAATTCCACATGTTTGGCTTGCCGTCTAAAGGCGTATGGCGTGAGTGTCGTCGTATTCGTGGTGTGAGTATCGCTGATAAGTTGGGTGATATAGCGGAAAAAGTAAGAGCGTCTGCCGATGCAGGAGATTTCGCCGCTTATATCGAACATCAAGGAGGCCCTAACGTTAAACGTAACCTACAAACGTTATTAGTTGCTCGTACTGTTGCCGATGAGCCGAATTCTTATGATGAAGAAGTGATGCGAATAATCGGATTATATTCACCGATAAAAAGTAGCGATTTAGTAAAAACGCGTGAGCGTCAGTATCGTTTAGTTCGTAAATCTAAGCAGGATATAGAGGCGATTGAGCATAAGCGTAAGTTAGAAACAGGGCGGGTTTTGACTTTAAAAAGCGCGATCAGCGCGCCTCGGAGTCCTGTCAATAACTGTGGATCGGGCAGTTCACCCGATATTAAAAATCCACACGAAAGGGGCTTAAAATCGCCCGTATGGGGGATTTCTGAGCCTGAATATTTCGACCTATGTTCACAATATAGCGATTGGGAGAAATCATTTGGCGAGGTTTTAGAGCATAAAAAGAGTCAGCGAATAATTTCAACAGTGTCATTAAGTGAAAATCAGGAACGTTTGATACCTGAATTTAAAGCCTTTGCCGAAAAAATGGGATTGGATTTACCGCCTGACTCAATGTGGTCAATGGTGATGAACGGTATGCGCCTTAATTATGGCGATGAAGTGATTTGGTTTGAGAACGGGAAGATTCAAATTTCATCGGTGAAAAGCGAAAAAGTTAATTTTGAAGAAGTGAAGACAAAAGAGAGCGAGAAAAGGAGAGATATAATCATGGTTAAATTTAACAATATCATTGATAGAAAATGAAATGTTTCAAGATTAGTGTTTGATATCGAAGGTTTTTTTCGAAAGAGAATAGAAGCGAAAAAGGATAAGCTTTTATAATATAAGAAAATTTAATGACAATAAGATAAAGTATAGTGGTTCTTTTCTTACAGAATGGGGCTTGACTTGGTATACTTTTTGTCTTATTTTTAAATCACTTTTTTATTTCTGTTGTGGTAGTCATTCTCATCGCTGTGTGGTGAGATTCGTATTCGGTGAATACGCTGAATAGTTGGTTAAATTGACATTTGGAATTGTAATAAAATGAAATAAATCAAATTTACTACATATAGTAGTCATTTCTTCTTAAGAAGTCAATATATTGTATGTATAAATAACCAGATGTACTTTTAAACAAAAAAGTTAAAATGGCGTAAACTTAAAGTTTGCGCCATTTTTCTTTATTTGGGAGTTAATACATGCATAATCATGATTTACTAATAAACAGAAAGATTGTTACTGAAAGTGATGTCGAACAACATATTGTTTCTGAATTGTTAAAGAAAGCTCCTCCTGATGGATTAGGTTTAGATAAAGAGGAAATTCTTACGAAACACAATATAAGAGGAATGTTTATAAAAAAAAGAAATAATAAAAGGAATTACTATCCAGATTATCTTATTGTTATTAATGGTCTTCCTATTGTTGTTATCGAAGTTAAAAGACCCAATGAGGATTTAGAAGAGGCATTTTCTGAAGCGAGGTTATATGCAACAGAAGTGAATGCATTGTATGCAAGTAAAGTAAATCCATTAAGAAAAATATTAGTAACAGATGGAATAAAGTGGAAAACAGGATTCTGGGATAATGATGAACCAGTCATTTCCCTCGATAAATTGAGTTACTGCAGTGAAGATTTCTCATTATTTATTGATTTTTTAAAAAAAAATACATTAAAAAAAGATGCCGATATAATTAATAAAGAAATTTATCCTGAAAAATATCATCAACCATTAAAATTTGTGGGTGGAGAAAAAATTCAAAATGAAGAGATAGGATTCAATTCATTTGGTGAGAAATTGATTTCAGAATATAGAAATGTATTTAACCCAAATAGTGTTGAAGATAGGAAATTTATAGCTAAACATGGATATATATCTTCCCCAAAAAATAAACGATATTATGAGCCAATTAATAAAGTAATTAATAATAGAGTATTACCTAATATTATTGATGGAACATTAATAGATGATTTATCCAATCCTAGAGAGCTTATAAAAGGATTAGAAAAGAAAAAGGAATTGGAAGGTAAAATTATTTTATTAATTGGAAGTGTTGGTTCTGGTAAAACAACTTTTATAGATCACTTAATTGAAGAAGTTATTCCTGAAAAATTATCAAATGAAATTTTATGGATAAGAATAAATATGAATAACTCTCCAGTTAATAAGGATGAAATATATAACTGGTTAAGAAATAAAATGGTAGAGCAGTGTATATCTGCACATCCTGAAATTGATTTTGATGATTTAGATGTCATTAGAAAAATTTACTCTGTTGAAATTAATAAGTTCAATAAAGGAATTGGTAGACTCATTAGTAATGAAGAAAAAAGAAATGAGAAGCTATTTGATATTATAGATGAAAATGATTCTGATTTGAGTAAAAAAACAATTTGTTATACCCGTTATTTAGGCTCGGAAAGAAATAAATTAATAATAGTTGTTCTTGATAATTGCGATAAAAGAACTAGAGATGAGCAGTTATTAATGTTTGAAATTGCTCAATGGTTGCAAGATGAGTTTAGAGTTCTAATTATGCTTCCCTTAAGAGATGAAACATATGATAACCATCGAAATAGGCCACCATTAGATACAGCAATAAAGGATATGGTTTTTAGAATTGAACCCCCTATGTTTCAAGAGGTTTTAGATAAAAGAGTTCAATTAATTATCAATAAAATGAGTAATGCATCTAGTAATAAAATAAAATATGATTTAGGTAATGGAATTTTAGTTGATTGTGGAAAAGAAGAGAGAACTATTTATTTAACATCTATAGTCAAGGCTATATTTGTACATGATACTCAGATTCGTCGGATAATAGTAGGGTTAGCGGGTAAGAATATACGAAGAGCATTAGAAATTTTTATGGAATTTTGTACTAGTGGCCATATTACAAGTGGTGAAATATTAAAGATAAGACAACAAGGAGGTAGCTACTCTTTACCAATATATATTATCACTAGAGTTTTATTGAGAATGAAAAAAAGATATTACAAAAGCGATAATTCTTATCTTAAAAATTTGTTTTCTATTGATATTAATGATGATAGTCCAAATTATTTCAGTCGATATATTATATTAAAATGGTTTCGTGATAATTTTTCTAATATTGGAATGTCAGGATATAAAGGCTATTTTTCTGTTAGGGATTTAAAAGAATGTATTTTAAAATATGGGATTCCTGAGTCTGTTATTTTTAGAGAAGTTAATTATTTAATAAAGAGCTTTTGCTTGGAATCAGAAAAATTGACAACAGATATTGTTGATGATGATGACTTATTAAAAATAACATCTGCTGGATTTGTTCATTTAGATATGGTGTCTGATATAAATTATTTAGCTGCAGTTGCAGAAGATACTTATTATGACTCTATTTATACTGCTAAAAATATCGCTGAGACAATGAGTGAGTATAGTACTCAGTATGATAAAGATGTTGCGGCAAAAAATGCTAAATACTTAATAGATTATTTATCTACATGGCAAGAAAAATATGATTTATTAGCAAGTAATTTTATTAGTGATAGTAATTTTTCTTATTTATCTAATTTTGAAGAAGCTAAAAAAAATGTCAAGATGTTTAGCCAGAGGTTAAAAGATCCTGCATGGGCTAAGTTTGAAGATGAGCATCGAGTTGGAGATATCATTAAAGGTACAATAAAAAGCGTACATGATCAGTATGGTATATTCGTTAATTTATCTGAAACTGAAGATATTACTGGATTGATATATATTAGTAGGTGTCCTGAAGGTTATTTTTCCTCTTATAAAAGAGGAATGCCTATAACTGTTAGAATTGATAATGATATAGATAGCATAAAAAAGAAGGTGTCTTTAAGTATTGTAGATACTGAATTAAGTGATAAGAGTATAGATAATACCTTATAGTTTAAAAGAATATTAAATTTGTATTTAATTGCATCATATTGCAAGATCAAAAAAGGATCAAAGTTGCTCGAAGGCGCCAGATATCACGGGCTTTTGTGGCACTCATGCAGGTGCATAAAAAGAGGTCGATTTAGTGCGCGGGCGTGGCGGGGTCACGATTGCGTTTTGAGGGAGTTGAAAACTTTATTCCTCGCAAATTTCCAGCGCGTAGAGCAATTAAAACAAGAAAAAGTTACCTAGGTATCAAATAAATTACGTGCGCTTAAAATGGATTGTAGGCGCATTTAATACAGTTTTGAGAGGGTGAAAATTAGGCGGATTCGCCTTATCAGGGGGTAAGCGGTATAATAGAATTGGGTCACTATTATTATTAGTCAGACCGACATTCATACCTTACAGGTAAAAAAATACCGCCAGTGCCGGCGGTATTGTTCTTTATGCGGTGAGGTTATTCATCACCTAATGTGTACTTATCAAACTTAATCACTTCTTCACCTAGCCAATCATTAATCTGTAACATTTTACTTTGTAGCGGTGACAACTCATTACGAAAGAAAACCTTTGCCGCTTTCTCTACGTCACCAAAGCCACCGGTATTCTGTGGAATGATCCCCATCATTTGAGGCGGTACGCGGTGTGCTGCTAACATATCATCACGGCTAACATTCTTGATATTGAGAAATTCATCTTTCGCCGCAACTTCACTTAGTGGAATAACTTGAACCCCGTCCTTTTTACCGTTGGGTGCATTAAGAAATAAATTACGAAAATTACCTGCACCTTTAGAGTTTTGCATTGCCTTACGAATTTTATCAACATCACTGGGGGTTTGTGAGGCATCACTAATGTATAAAATAAATCCGGCATGGCTACCATTACGATAATACTTAACACGAAACAGAGTAGCCGCTTCATTCAGTAGCACTGACATAGTAGACGCCAGATATTCTGGTAACCCGTATAGCTCTTGATTTAAATCGGGTTCGTATAACTGAAACACGCTACCGGGTTTAAACTCATAAGGCTGTGAGTCATAGCCATAACGCACAAACCAATAGCTATCATCAGCAACACCACGGCGGGTATATTTGGCGAGAACTGGGGTGAGTTTTAATAAGTTACCCACCATATTATTACGCCGTTCAAGGTAGGCATTGCCAAAGGTTAAGAAGTCGAGGGCAAACCGGCTAAAGTCTAACTTAGAGAGAAAACGGTTAGGCTGAAATGTGCTGACTAAAATATTACGTTTGACATAAATTGCACTGCTATGATGCGTCGCCGCACGAAACAGTTTTGATAATCCATCAAAGCTAATCGGTGGCTCATACCAATTATCAATTTGCGCACATTCCAGATAATCAAAAATTTCTCGTTTATCTAACACCGGAACGGGATCACCAAAGGTAAAGGCTTCCATGCTGTTATTAGCGGTTGCCGTTTGTTGTGCTTTAAAATTCTTTTTATTTTTACGGCTCATCAATAAATCTCCACAATGTTATTACTGTTCTCGGTGGTGCCAGTTAAGGGTTCGTTGAAGAGGGCGTGCATTGTTGCCCATGCAAGGTCAGCATGTCCGCTTTCTTCACTGCGTGAGGCTTCATAAGTGGGGCGGTTACCGCTTCCTGTGGTGGTACGACGAATGGATGTAAAGGATTGAATGATATCAACGCACTGCGCATCGAACTCTAAGCGTCCGTGACTAATCACGTCATAGGCTTTAATGACTAAGGCATTTTTGACATTCGGGTTATAAATAAACTCACGCGCAGCAGGGAAAAACTGGATAACATTCTGATAAACCCCATGCCCTAAGCCGGTGGTATCAATACCCATATATTCCACATAGAAACGTTCGGTGATTTTTTTAATGGCGTCAGCTTGTGCGCGAAAATCCATACCACGCCATTGATGGCGTTCTAATATGCGGAATTTTCCTCCGGGTACTTTCGGTGGCGCGATAACCACACAACCGGCACTATCACCATTTTCACCGCCTTTGCTGGGGTCGTAACCTACCCAAACCGGATCATAACCATAAGGGCGCAGCGCTAACGGTTGAATGTCGTCCCACACTTCCCAACTGTCCACCATGCAGTTTTGCATCATGTTAAAGTTGAATAGGGATTCGATATCATCCATAAAGTGACACATTAACAGGTTGTTATATTCGTCCGGGCTATACTCTTTTTTGAGTTGCTCTAAATCGAATAAATCACAACCGCCCCGCAACGCATCTTCAATATTGACGATTTGTCGCCACTGCCCATCTTCACATAAACGCCCATTCACTAAAGCTTCATGTGAGATATCAATATCAACTCTGTCTTCTTTTTTGCGTCCGCGGTTATACAGCTTACCCGACCAAAACGGGTACGCTTCATGGCTCATGGTTGACGGTGTTGAAAAGTAGGTTTGTCGCCAATGTTTTTGTATGGCCATACCCGAAGTGACTTTGCGTAACTCTTGAAACTTGGGTATCCAAAAGGTTTCATCCAGATATAAATTACCGTGATAACTTTGTGCTGTGCGAGCATTGGTGCCGAGGAAATAGAGTGTTGCACCGTTGCTTAACATCAGCGGGTCGCCTTTTAATTCAACATCAACCTCTAATGCCATTTTGATAATGTATTCACGGAACATATAGGCTTGCGCTTTACTGGCGGATAAGAAAACTTGATTCCGTCCGGTGGTCAGGGCATCAATAAAGGCTTCTCGGGCAAAGTAAAATGTTGCGCCGATTTGACGAGATTTTAAAATATTGCGGATGCGGTGATGACCGGCGCGATACCACACTTTTTGATATTCAAACAACGTATCACGAAAAATATCTTCCAGTTTTTCAATTTGTTCTTCTGAAAAGAAGTTTTTCTCTGGCTGACGGCGTTCGCCTTTATTGCGGTTAGCAATCTTAGGGTTTAGGTCCGTTTCATTACCGCCGTTTTGATATTTTTTTATGCGGGATAACTGCGCCATTTGACGCCCTAATAAATCAATTTCTTTAAAATCTTTTCCTTCTTTATTTTCTTTTAAAACAAGCTTGCAGTAACGCGCTTCAACGGTTAACTCTGCGCGCTCGGTTGGGTTAATTTCATCCCAATTATCACGGCGTTTCCAACTGTGAATAGTAGACGCCTTTTCGCCTAGCGATTCCGCTATGCGGGCAATGCGGTAACCTGAAAAATACAGGTGCATTGCTTTTTTTCGGTTATCAAATGTTTCTGTAATAGCCATTGCACAATCACTATTTCTTGCTTAAGTTACGGCTAGTCTATTGACCGTGGATCACCGATTCGCTTCATTCCCTTTGTGCCATTTCTCAAACAAACCTTATCCATTGTTTAACGCCCCTTTTAACCGACAACATACAGACCAACGAATAAACGGATGCAGTCTGGAGTAGTGTGCATGTCGAAGAAATCAAAACCGGTTCGTCTTTGTGTTGAAGGGGCGACAACGGACGGGCGTCGAGTTGACCGCGAATGGTTAACCCAAATTGCGAAAAACTTTGATCCCGCGGTTTATGGTGCGCGGGTCAATGTCGATCACTATAACTATTCATGGGCACCACGCTTTGGTGATGTGGAATCGGTGTATACCGAGGAAATCAAAGAAGGGGCACTGGCAGGTAAGTTGGCATTATACGGTGTGATCAATCCGACACCTGATTTAATTGAACTCAATAAAAAACGTCAAAAAGTTTACACCTCTGTCGAAATTAACCCGAGTTTTTCAGATACCGGTGAAGCCTATCTGGTCGGTCTTGCAGTGACTGATAACCCCGCGAGTTTAGGCACTGAAATGCTGCAATTTAGTGCCAATGCACAAAGTAGCCCACTTTCAGAGCGCAAACAAAGCAAAGATAACGTCTTTACTGCCGCAGAAGAAACACATCTCGAATTTACTGACGAAAAACCAGAAAGCGATAAGCCGGGACTTTTTAGCGTCATTAAAGAGATGTTTTCTAAAAAGCAACACAGTGATGATGCGCGATTTACCGATGTGCATCAGGCAGTAGAGCTGTGCGCCAAAGAAGTGCAAACCCTTTCAGCAGAAATTACCGCATTAAAAAGCGCAGACCAAAGCGAAGCGGTAAAAGCGCTCACGCAACAACTCACGGAATTAAAAACCCAATTTGAAAATACAGACGCCTCGTTCTCACATCGTCCGCCGGCAACGGGTGGCGAAAATAACGGCGAAGTGCTGACGGATTGCTAAGGTAGTGAACAAGCCATGAAAAAAGAAACTCGTTTTAAATTTAATGCGTATATGACGCAACTCGGTAAAATTTACGGTGTTAGTGCCCAAGAGTTTAGCGATACCAAAGTACCGATTGAGCCGTCTGCTGCTCAAAAATTAGAAACTACGATCCAGCAATCGGCGGAGTTTTTAACGCACATTAATATTGTGCCGGTTGATGAGCAAGTCGGTGAAGCGATTGGTTTAGGCATCGGTTCGACTATCGCGGGAACCACTGACACAACAACAAAAGACCGTGAAACAAGCGATCCGATTAAGCTGACAAAGAACAGCTATCTTTGCCAGAAAACCAATTACGACACCCACCTTGATTATGCAAAAATTGATATGTGGGCGAAGTTTACCGACTTTCAAACCCGTATCCGTGATGCGATTATCCGCCGTCAGGCATTAGACCGCATTATGATTGGTTTTAATGGTACGCACCGCGCCGATAACTCTGATCGTAAAAAATATCCCTTACTGCAAGATGTGAATTCGGGCTGGTTACAAAAAGTACGCGAACGTGCGCCTGAACATGTGATGGGCAGTATCACGCAAGACGGTACAACAACAGCCAAACCGGTTTATGTTGGTAAAGGGCGCGCGTATCAAAATTTCGATGCGTTAGTCCAAGACACCATTGATAAGGCAATTGATCCAGAATATCAGGACGATACCGGTCTTGTTGTGATTTGTGGGCGTAAATTATTAGCAGATAAATACTTCCCACTGGTCAATAAAGACCAAAACAACAGCGAAAAGCTGGCCGCAGATACCATTATCAGTCAGAAACGTATTGGCGGTTTACCGGCTGTACGTGCGCCGTTCTTTCCTGAAAATGCCTTTTTTATTACTCGTCTTGATAATTTGTCGATTTATTTCCTTGCAGATTCTCGTCGTCGCCAAGTGCTGGATAATGCAAAACGCGATCGCATCGAAAACTACGAGTCAGTCAATGAAGATTTCGTGGTTGAAGATTTCCGCGGTGTGGCATTGGTTGAAAATATCGTTTGCGAAGATGCCGAAGAAACACCACCCGAAACCACTGACGTTATCGCGCCTGAAAATAACACTGGTACAGACAACAGCGCAGTAACCGAAGAAGCACCGGCTGAAAATAAAAAGGCGAAATAATGTTATCTCCGTGGGAAAAACACCGCATGAGCCTAAGTGCGCAACAGTCCACTCAATTGGGTGGGCATGTTAGTCGCAATACGAAAGGCTATCACATGATGCTGTTACGTCTTGCGACAGATAAAAAAGAGCTAAAACATTTTCAGTCACGCGAGCGCAAAGAGGCTTATAAACGCAAGATATTAGCCAATTATCAGCCGTGGGTTGATGGGGCGCTATCCGGCGGCAGTGGCGTGCAAGATGATGTCTTAATGACGATTTTGCTGTGGAAAATTGATGCGGGTGATTATGAAGGCGCGTTAGATATTGCCGTTTATGCATTAGCTAACCGTTTAGTGATCCCCGGTGTTAACCGCACCACGGGCACCGTGATTGCCGAAGAAATTGCTGATTCGGCCATGCGAGCGTATGCCGTGAAATCACCTGTATCTTTAGCAACGTTAGAGCGTACACGCGCCTTGACCGATGATGAAGATATGCCCGATGAAGTGAGAGCAAAACTCTATAAAATCTTAGGGTTAGTGCTACGCGATAATAATCGACCACAAGAAAGCTACTGCGTATTAAGTCGAGCCTTAGAGTTAAACATAAATGTCGGGATTAAAACCGAATTAAAGCAACTAGATAAAGTGCTCAAAGCCCAGCGTGACGCTGAAAAAGCATTGTGACACCACGTCAGGGCGGCACGGAAAAAGCAATTTGCTTTCTTTCGTCCACCGCCCACCTATTTTAAGGTTTTCTTATGGATTATGTTTCTGCTAACCCTGTGCCACAAAAAGACGAAACCATTAAAAATAATGGCTTTTTCCCTGATATTCAAACTCGTGATTTTCAATTGCAAACACGTGTCGATGGCACAGTGACACCGGAACGACTGAAAAGCACGTTACTGAACGCCATGATTGAAGTGAATCGCGAGTTGTATCAGTGGCGTATTGGTCAAGCTGTGAAAACATTAAAAGAGGTGCCCGCTGAACAGATTAACGGAGAAAGTGAACTGATGATTTTATATCAGCGTGCGGTGTTCTGTTTTGCAAAAGCCAGTTTAATCGAGCGTTATCGCGATATTGATACTACCGCACAAGGTAATAAAAAAGCCGACACCATGACGCCAGTGATTGATGAAGTGTGGCGTGATGGCCAATGGGCTTTACAACGCATCAAAGGGGAAACCCACAACACGGTGGAGCTTATCTAATGCGGATTTACACCCAACAAGGGGATACCGTAGATGATATTTGTTGGCGTTACTTTGGTCAGTCATCCGGCATGATTGAGCAAGTATTAGAAGCTAATCCGGGGCTGGTTGAATTAGGGGCAATATTACCTACTGGCACCGCGATTGAGTTACCGAACACGCCCCAACAACACAGCATCACACCGATTTTACAACTTTGGGATTAACCCCTTTAAGGGGGAAGGTATGAAGAAGATGCCCTATAAAGATCCAAATAATATGAATTGGTTTACCGCCTTATTAATTGCCGGCATGGCAGTTTTTGGTGGTATTGCCAGTTATGCCAATAAAATAGTGAAAGGGGAGTCGTTCCGCTTTGCCATTTTACTTGCACAAATCGTTGTCTCTATGTTTTCAGGGGCATTGATTTTATTCGGTGCCAGTTATTTTCAGTGGCAACCTGAGATTGCCGGCGGTATAGCGGGCATGGCGGGCTGGATGGGGTCAGCATTTATTAGCGCAGTCGGAAAGTTATTTTTAAGGAAGGTTGCCGGTGAGTAAATTTATATTGAGTCAGCGCAGTAAAAATAATCTTATTGGCGTTAACCCGCTGTTAGTAAAAATTGCTTATCGTGCGTTAGAAATTTCTACGGCAGACTTTGCGGTGATAGAAGGTGTTCGCACACTTGAAAAGCAAAAAGAAAACGTCAAAAAGGGCGTTTCGCAAACATTAAATAGCCGTCATTTAACGGGCGATGCCATTGATATTTTACCCTCTGTCATTAAACCGGGGATGGAATGGCAACCGCATTTCTTTGAGCCGATTTTAAGAGCCTTTAAACAAGCCGCAGATGAAGAAGGGGTAACATTGCGCTTTGGTAAAAACTGGAAAAGTGATCCCAGTTTACCCGTCGAAACTCGTTTTCCTGATTATCCTCATATTGAGATCCCACGATGAAAATGAACGTACTGCTTATTATTGTCGCGGGTGTGATGGGGTTACTGCTGATATTTAAGTTTGATGCCTTACTCACTGAGAATAGCCAGCTTAAGGGTGACAACCTCGCCCTTAAACAAAATGTTATCAGTCATCAAGACGCTATTGAACGCTATCAGGAAGAACTTACTCGTTTATCAGAACTGGATAAACAACACACAAAGGCGCTAACCGATGCAAAAAATGATATTAGCCGGCTTAATGATGAGTTGCGCAATAATACTAAACGGGTGTACATCAAAGCCGATTGCCCCAACTCCGATAATCGCACCACCGCCACCGCCGGCATGGGTGATGCAACCCCCGCACGACTTACCGAAACAGCTCAACAAGATTATTTACGTCTCCTCGAAATGATGGCGGAGAATAAGGCACAAACGGAATATTTGATTGATTATACAAATCGATTATTGCAATACATCAATGAGTTAAACCATGAAAAAGCCTGCAAACCTGCGTGATACCTTAATTAAAAAGGTCGCTTATTTAGGCGAAAATCCCGATAGGCTATATACCTTTATTGATGGTGGGGCGATTGTAGCAACCGGTGCCCGTAGTCAATCTTATGAGTATCAATACAATCTCAATATTATTATTGATGATTATCCCGGTGACCAAGATGTATTAATGGCGGTCATTATCGGTTGGATTGAAAAACATCAGCCTGACATTTTCCTCAATCCCGATAAACGCCAAAGTCATTTGGCCTTTGATGCCTTTATTGATAGCAACCAGACCGCCAGTATTAGCATTGATTTAAAGTTGACTGAGCGTGTCCTCGTTAATGTGCAAGCGGATAAACTCGTTGTCGGTGCCATTGAAGAGCCGGCTGATCCGTTTGAAATTTGGGAGAGTGTGGCTCATGAACGCCGATGATTTCAGCCCGTTAACCCAAGCATTAGCCACCATGCTGGCAAAAGCCTCACCCAATGAGCGCAAAAAGCTAGCCCGTGAAATTGCCCGTGATTTACGCAAAAGCAATTTGCAACGTATTCGCGCGCAAAAAAATCCTGATGGAACGGCATTCACCAAACGAAAAGCCTCAACGGTTACCGTATTACGGGGTATGAAATTTGTCTGGAAAGGGCAACCGCGCAGTTTAAAAAATTGGCGATTACGTAAAACGAAAAAGGGCGAGGTGATCACCGGTTACGATTTGGAAAAGAAAGCTGAACGCAGTTTTTATAAGCGCGATATTTTGCGTTTTATTGAAGTGAAAAAAGACAAAATCAGCACTTCAAAACCCAATAAACAGACTCGCATGTTTAAGCGTTTAGCCACCGCCCGTTATTTGCGCATGTCAGCTAATGATAAAGGTGTTGATCTCTTCTTTGCCCCTCAAGTCGAGGGCATTGCTGCGGTGCATCATTACGGTTTGAAAGAGCGTGTGCGGGGCAAGTCATTAGAAATTCAATACCCTGAAAGAAAGCTATTAGGCTTTTCACCGGCGGATATTAAACATATCGAAAATCAATTACTGGAATTCCTTTCCCGTTAGTTGTCCCGTCTTTGAAACAATCCCAATCTCGTGAATTTTTTTATTTCCCGTTGCACATTGCGGGTATGAATATCGCAGAACTTATCCGAAAAATACAAAACTTGATCCGCACAGGCGTTGTAATTGATGTCAGTGCGGAAAAAGGCTGTCGAGTTAAAACAGGCGACAATGAAACCGACTGGCGCCCGTGGCTTACTGCACGTGCCGGTAACTCGCGTTCATGGTGGGCGCCCAGTGTCGGCGAACAAGTGTTATTGCTGTCAATCGGTGGTGATTTAACCACCTCGTTTGTGTTACCGGCAATATTTAGTGACGATTTTTCAGAGCCATCAAGCTCATTAACCGCCCATCGTCATGAGTATAAAGACGGTGCAGTGATTGAGTATGAGCCAGCAACCGGCGCGCTAACCGTTACAGGAATTAAAACTGCCGAGATTGAAGCCAGCGAGTCGGTCACGGTCACATCACCCGACATTATGTGTGTCGCGACAAGCAAAATCACCTTAGATACTCCTACCGTTATTTGTACCAACAACTTAACCACGGGATCACTGACGGTGCAAAAAGGCGGCACAATGACCGGCGATATCACCCATGTTGGCGGAAAAATGTCCTCTAATGGCGTGGTGGTTTCAGCCCATACCCACGGTGGTGTGCGAACGGGTGATGGTAATACAGGACAACCGCAATGAACTATCTCGGTATGAACAGCCAAACCGGTGAACGTATTACCGATATTGAGCACGTTCGCCAGTCTATTAAAGATATTTTTAATACACCCATTGGTAGCCGATTGATGCGCCGAGAATATGGCAGTTTGCTTGCCGATTTAATTGACGGCCCTGTTAACGCCAAGATGCGACTGCAATTAATGTCGGCGTGTTACACCGCGGTTTATCGTTGGGAGCCACGTATTGTAATGACTGCCATTGATATTCATAGCCAACAGGAACAGGTGATTGTCGATATCACCGGCTATTACGCCCATAACCAACAACCGATTAATTTCTCTCTACCGGTGACATAATGCCAACGATTAATTTAAGCCAATTAACACCGCCTGATGTGATTGAATCGTTAGATGCAGAACAATTATTACGCGAACGCAAAACGACGTTGATTGCCTCGATGCCAACGCATTTACGTGATGCGGTGGCTAACACGTTATCGTTAGAGTCTGAACCCCTGACCAAGCTGTTAGAAGAAAACGTCTATCGTGAGTTGTTATTGCGCCAGCGTATCAATGAGTCCGCGCGTGCGGTTATGGTGGCGTATGCGAAAGGGGCAGATTTAGATCAGTTAGCCGCGAATTATAATTTATCGCGCTTAGTGTTGCGTCCCGGCAATAACCAGACTATTCCGCCCACACCGGCGATTTTAGAATCTGACGATGATTTGCGTTTACGCATTCCCGCCGCATTTGAGGGGCTAAGTGTTGCGGGGCCGGTGGGCAGTTATGAATTTCATGCCCGTAGTGCCGATGGTCGGGTGTCCGATGTGTCCGCGATCAGTCCAACACCGGCAAATGTCATTATCTCGGTGTTATCTCGTGAGGGTGACGGCACTGCATCAGAAGAATTACTGCGCATTGTTGAGCACGCGTTAAACGATGAAGATGTGAGACCGGTTGCTGACCGCATCAAAGTGCAATCCGCTAAAATTATTCCCTATCAAATTGATGCAACGTTATTCCTCTTTCCGGGGCCCGAATCGGAGCCGATACGCAAAGAAGCAAATCAACGGCTGACGCAATACATCACAGAACAACACCGTTTAGGACGTGATATTCGCCTGTCAGCGATTTATGCCGCATTGCATGTGGAAGGCGTGCAACGTGTGGAGTTAAAACAACCCACTAAAGACGTGGTGCTGGATAAAACGCAAGCCTCCTATTGCACCCAAAGCACCTTAACGATAGGTGGCTCGGATGAATAGTTTATTACCGTCAGGCAGTAGCCCATTAGAAAAGGCAGCCGCCATTGCCTGTCAATCCTTGCAGACGTTGCCCGTGCCTTTACGCGAATTATGGAATGCCAGCACATGCCCGGTTGATTTATTGCCATATCTTGCATGGGCTTGGTCAGTGGATCGATGGGATGAAAACTGGTCGGAGCCTGTTAAGCGCCAAGTGGTCAGGGATTCAATGTTTATTCATCGCCACAAGGGCACCATTGGCGCACTTAAGCGTGTAGTTGAGCCACTCGGTTACATCATCAAAGTCACGGAGTGGTGGCAAACCGACGATCCGCCGGGCACATTTCGTCTTGATGTTGGCGTGCAAGAAAACGGTATTACCCAAGAAATCTATGACGAATTAGAGCGTTTGATTGCTGATGCACGCCCTGTTAGTCGGCACCTTTTGGGGTTATCTATCAACCTTGATTCACAAGGTGAGTTTTATCTCTCTGCCGCAACGTTTAGCGGTGATGAGTTAACGGTTTACCCCTATTTTGCAGAAGAAATTACCGTGTCTGGTGCGCCATTAACGGCGGTCGGAGTACACATTATTGATAAAGTTGAGGTCGCACATGAGCGCTAAATTTTTCGCCTTATTAACGGTGATTGGTGGCAATAAACTGGCAAAAGCCACGGCATTAGGTACCACCTTAAAAATTACCCAAATGGCCGTGGGTGACGGTGGCGGAACGTTGCCGACACCCGATACACAACAAACTAAACTCGTCGGTGAAAAACGTCGCGCGGGATTAAATACCTTATTTGTTGATCCGAAAAACGACAGCCAGATTATCGCTGAACAGGTTATACCTGAAAATGAAGGCGGTTACTGGATACGTGAGATTGGTTTGTTTGATGATGAAGGCAGTTTAATTGCGGTAGGTAATTGCCCCGAAACCTATAAGCCACAATTACAAGAGGGAAGCGGACGAACACAGACTATCCGCATGATATTAACCGTTAGTCATACCGAGTCAGTTGAGTTAAAGGTTGACCCCTCGGTGATATTGGCAACTCGTGAATTTGTTAATGATGCCATTGAAAGTGCCTCAAAACAGACAATGGCAGAGGTAGCTAAGATTTATGCCACTAAAACCGAATTAAGCACGGGTTTAAGTAAGGTACAAGGATCAGCGGATGACGCTAACACAAACGCCAATAGTCGCGTACCTAATACCCGTAAAGTTAATAATAAACCACTGAGCACTGATATTACGTTAACGGCGGGTGATGTGGGTGCTGCGACGCCAGCACAAGTTAACGAAGCCAAAACCGCCGCAAGCAATGCACAGACTGCGGCTAATAATGCTAACACTAACGCCAATGGACGAGTGCCTAATTCGCGTAAAGTGAACAATAAACCATTGAGTGCAGACATTACTTTAACGGCGGGCGATGTGGGTGCAGCAACACCGGCACAAGTTAACGAAGCCAAAACCGCAGCAAGCAATGCACAGACTGCAGCAAGCGCAGCACAAACCACGGCAAACAATGCGAATAATAACGCTAACGGTCGAGTGCCTAACACTCGCAAAGTGAATGGAAAACCACTAAGTGCTGATATTAGTTTGACTGCCGGTGATGTAGGTGCTGCAACACCTGCACAAGTGAATGAAGCAAAGACTGCGGCAAGCGCAGCACAAACCACGGCAAACAATGCGAATAATAACGCTAACGGTCGAGTGCCTAGCACTCGCAAAGTGAATGGAAAACCACTAAGTGCTGATATTAGTTTGACTGCCGGTGATGTGGGTGCTGCAACACCGGCACAGGTGAATGAGGCAAAGGCTGCTGCATCTAATGCACAGACTGCCGCAAACAATGCTAACAATAATGCCAATGGGCGAGTACCTAATACCCGTAAGGTGAACAACAAACCACTAAGTGCTGACATTAATTTAACGGCGGGTGATGTAGGGGCGTTAACGCAAGCTCAAGGTGACAATCGTTATACAAAAATAGGGAAAGGGATAGGCGCAGGCGTTAAATTAATTTATGACGGTTCAGGATATGATTGGAATAAAAAAATGAGTTTTGGTGGTAATTCGTCAGGAGCTTGGCTAATGACTCAAATTTATGACAGAGTTATTCCATTATTTCCGGTTCTAGATTTTACCTATACAGCTAATATACAAACAGGATATGACAGCGCGATTTCGTATAAAATAGAAAAAGATGGAGTGACGATTGTAGGTGGTAAATCCGTATCTTTAAAAAAAGTTTGGCTGGTAGGAGTTTGAAAATATGCTTGTATTTATAAAAAAGACAGATTTAACTTGTTTTCAATTGGTTCCTATTCCAGATGATATTGAAAATTATTATTTACTGGATTTTCCTGAGCATCTTGATATTAATGAGTATGTTTTTTCACTTGATAGAGATGAAAATATTACTTTTAAGAAAGATAATTTTCGTTACATTGAAATCGCTACTATTGAGAAGCAAGAAAGAATGTATGAGGTTATTAACAAAACAAAAATTTGGTTGGGTCAGTTGCAATTAAATATTATAAAAGAAAGTGATAAAAAACATTTAGAGCAATGGCTGGAGTATGCTCAAGCATTAGATAGTGTTGATTTATCAACAGCGCCTATGGTTGATTGGCCACAAAAACCAGAATAACCCTTGTACCACCACTCAAACAATCCCGCTTTCGTGCAATTTAACCGCTAATTTTTCATGCTACACGGACACAGTTATAGGAGTCCGTGAGCATGGCACAAGATTATCATCACGGTGTGCGCGTTATTGAAATTAACGAAGGCACCCGCCCCATTCGCACTATCAGCACCGCTATTGTTGGCGTGGTTTGCACCGCTGATGATGCGGACGAAAAAACCTTTCCTTTAAACAAACCCGTCTTATTGACCGATGTGTCACAGGCTATCGGTAAAGCAGGGAAAACCGGCACCTTAGCCAGTACCTTAAAAGCCATTGCAGATCAGGCTAAACCCATCACCGTTGTGGTGCGTGTAGAGCAAGGCGAAAGTGAAGCGGAAACCACCACTAATATTATCGGTGGCATCACCGAAGAAGGGCTAAAAACAGGGTTACAAGCACTGTTAGCCTCTCAATCCCAACACGGCGTTAAGCCTCGTATTATTGGTGCACCCGGTCACGACACATTAGCGGTTGCCAATGAGATTGCGGTCATTTGTCAAAAACTCCGCGCATTTGGTTATGTTTCGGCTTACGACTGTAAAAATATCAGCGAAGCAATCAAGTACCGTGACAACTTTGGTCAACGTGAATTAATGGTGATTTTCCCTGATTTCACGTCATGGGATAGCACCAGCAACAGCGAATCAACGGCTTACGCCACCGCGCGTGCGCTAGGTTTGCGTGCCAAGTTAGACAATGATATTGGCTGGCATAAAACGTTATCCAATATCACCGTTAACGGTGTCACGGGCATTTCTAAAGATATCTATTGGGATTTACAAGACCCTGCTACCGATGCCGGTTTACTGAATGAAAAAGGCGTCACTACGCTTATTCGTCGTGATGGTTTTCGTTTTTGGGGTTCGCGTACCTGTTCGGATGATCCGCTGTTTGCCTTTGAATCTTATACCCGAACTGCGCAAGTCCTCGCTGACACCATGGCGGAAGGGCAGATGTGGGCAATTGATAAACCGTTAACGCCATCTTTAGCGCGGGATATCGTTGAAACCATCAATGCAAAATTACGTTCACTGGTCAGTCAGGGCTACTTGTTAGGTGGTGAATGTTGGTATGACCCGACATCAAATAGCAAAGAAGCACTTAAAGACGGCAAGCTCACACTGGATTATGACTATACACCCGTACCACCAATGGAAAATCTGATGTTACGTCAGCGTATTACCGATAAATACCTGATGGATTTCGGTAACAAAATCAAGGGGTAAATCATGGCGTTACCACGCAAACTAAAGAATTTTAATTTATTTATGAATGGCGCCAATTATGTGGGCGTTGCGGAAGAACTCACATTACCCAAAATCACCCGTAAGTTAGAAGCCTATCGCGGGGGCGGTATGAATGGTTCGGTGCAAATTGATATGGGCCTTGATGACGGCGCGCTTGATAGTGAGTTTACCCTCGGTGGTGTTGATATTGACGTTTATCGCCAGTGGGGTGCATCTACTATTGATGCGGTTCAATTGCGTTTATGTGGCGCTTATCAGCGTGATGATACGGGGGAAACATTAGCCGTTGAAGTGGTTCTCCGTGGTCGTTATAGCGAAATTGATCCGGGCAACTGGAAATCGGGCGACAACACACAAACCAAAATTACCGTAAAACCCACTTACTACAAGTTAGTGATGGACGGCCAAGAAATCATTGAGATTGATATCGTCAATATGGTGGAAAAAGTGGACGGTAAAGACCTGTTACAAGCACAGCGTGATGCGCTGGGGCTTTAATTAAATGCGGAAAGAGAACATGAAAGAGCCAATCGAAGAACAAAACAAAGAGCAAATTGAGTGGGTTGTTGTGAATGGTGACCAAGCCACGGTGACACTAGAACAACCGATTATGCGTGGTGAAACCAAAATCGATAAAGTGACGGTGCTTAAACCCAATTCAGGGGCATTACGCGGTGTGCGTTTACAGCCGTTAATGGATATGGATGTTGATAGCATGATGCAGGTGCTACCGCGCATTACTATGCCAACACTGACAAAGCAAGATGTGCTGTCTTTAGCCGCGGGCGACTTGGTAAACCTGAGCGTGCAGGTGGTCAATTTTTTATTACCGAAGTCGGTTATGCCCGATTCCCAAGCGAATTAACCACCGATGAACTGGCGGCAGATATTGCCGTCATTTTTCATTGGTCACCGGCAGACACCGGCAAAATGAGCCTTTCAGAATTATTGTCATGGCGCTATCAAGCGGCGAAACGGTGCGGACAACAGGATGAGTAATAACTTAAAATTACAAGTTGTACTGAGTGCGGTTGATAAATTAACCGCACCTTTTCGCAGTGCGCAAGAAAGTAATAAACGATTGGCGTCCGCTGTGCGTCAATCGCGTGACTCGCTAAAAAACCTCAATCAGCAAGCCTCACAAATTGACGGCTTTCGCAAAATCAAACAGCAGTTAGCCTCCACACAGCAAGCGTACCAATCCGCCACACAACGTGTTGCCACTCTCGCCAAAGAAATTGCCAACAGTGAGAATCCGACAAAAAAACAGTTAGAAGCGTTTAAAAAAGCGCAACGGGAAGCGGGGCAACTTAAAACCAAGTATGAGCAATTACAGCAGTCGGCACAGCGACAGCGCTCGGCATTACAAGCCAATGGCATTTCTACTAATCAACTCGGTCAAGCACAACGGCGACTGAATGGTGATATTGAGCGCACCACGCAACAGCTCCGTCGGCAAGAAAACCAATTAAGGCGCAGTGCCGAACAAGAGCGGCGCATGGCGGCGGCTAAATCGCAGTATCAAAAGACACTTGATGTGCGCAATAAAATGGCGGGTGCCGGTGCCACCATGACGGCAACCGGTGCCGGTATGTTGTATTCCGCGAAACAAACCTTAATGCCGGGGTACGAGTTTAATGTCGGTATGTCAAAGGTGCAGGCATTAACTCGCTTAGATAAAAACTCCGATGAATTTAAGATGTTGCGTGAACAAGCGCGAGAGCTAGGCGCAACCACAGCATTTACGGCTAACCAAGTGGCGCAAGGTCAGGCATTCTATGCCATGGCAGGTTTTAAGCCTGAGCAAATTAAAAATGCTATGCCGGGTACATTGGCCATGTCATTGGCGGGTGATATTGATTTAGGTACCACGGCAGATATCGGCTCCAATATTTTAACCGGCTTTAAACTCGACTCGGATCAGATGGGGCGAGTGAGTGATGTGTTAGTCGGCGCTTTTACCCGTTCAAATACCAGTTTAACCATGCTTGGCGACACCATGAAATACGTTGCACCGGTGGCGTCAGGGTTAGGGGTTGACTTAGAAACCGCAGCAGCTGCAACGGGTAAATTGGGTGATGCGGGTATTCAAGGTTCAATGGCGGGTACTTCATTACGCGCTATCTTAGGGCGTCTTGCTGAGCCGCCGAAAATGGCCGCCAAAGCATTAGAAGAACTTGGTATTAAAACCCGTGATACCAAAGGCAACTTACGCGACTTTCCTGAGTTATTAGCTGAATTGGATAAGAAAACCGCCAATATGGGTAATGCGCAACGGGCGGGATTCTTTAAACATATTGCGGGTGAAGAAGCCTTCTCCGCGTTATCGGTATTGGCAGAACAAGCGGGTAAGGGAGAGTTGCAAAACCTTGTTGCCGACTTAAAGAAAGCTAAAGGCGAAGCCCAAAAAGTCGCGGGCACCATGACGGACAACTTAAGCGGGGATATGAAAAACCTACAATCTGCATGGGAAGATTTAGGCATTCAGATTTTTGACGGCATTGATAGCCCATTGCGTCAGATATCACAAAGTATTACCAGTGTGATTTCTAATGTGGGTGTGTGGATGAAAGAAAACCCTGAGCTGGCTAAAACACTAACGATGGTAGGTTTAGCCATTGCGGGCATGATTACCACACTGGGTGTTCTCTCGTTATCCATTGCCGCAATGTTAGGGCCATTGGCTGCCACGAAATTAAGCCTGTCAATTTTAGGTATTAAAGGCGGTGGCGCGTTAACACTGTTATTAAAACCGATAAAATTATTAGGTAGTGCTTTTTTATGGTTGGGTAAAGCCATGTTAGCTAACCCTATTTTGTTAGCTATTGCCGCTATTGCCGGCGCATTTTATCTGATTTATAAAAATTGGGATAAGATTGAGCCGTATGTCACCAAAGTGTGGGAGTCTGTTAAACAGCGCACCGCTATCGCATGGCAGGCATTAAAAGGCACCATTTTAATGGCATGGGAAGCCATTAAATACATCTTCTTTAACTGGACGATCCCGGGCTTAATTGCAAAACATTGGGATAGTATTGTTGGCTATACCAAGACCGCATGGGCATCTGTTAAATCTGTAATTTCAGGTATCTGGGAAGGCATTAAAACCTTTTTCATGACACAAACTTTACCGGGGATTATTTATAGCAATTGGGATCAAATCGTTAAGTACACCCAAGAAAAATGGGAATTCCTTAAAACAACGATTTCCACTAAATGGGATGAAATTGTCGAAGATACCAAAGCGTTACCGGCTAAATTTTTGCAGTTTGGTAGCGACTTGATTGATTCCATTATTCAGGGAATAAAAAACAAATGGACGGACTTTAAAAATAGCATTGGGGAATTGGCAACCGCCGCTAAAGAAGCACTCACCCCTGAGTTTATGAAAAGTAATGATCCGAAAGTGCAGTCTGCATTAGATTCTTACAATAGCAACTTTGCCGGTATGTATGATTCCGGTGGTTATATCCCGCGTGGTCAGTTTGGTATTGCCGGCGAAAATGGCCCTGAAATTGTCGAAGGCCCTGCGAATATCACCAGTCGTAAACACACCGCCATGTTAGCGACAGCCGCATTATCGCTAGGCAGTGCCTTTTCATTACAGGCGCAAAATGCCCCGTTGCACCCGCACAGTTTGCCAGTTGAAAACTATCGCACGGCACCGGCTAACGTGAACATTCAGCAACAGCGTTATCAAGGTGCGCCGGCACATTATGAAATTAATATTCATCCTCAACCGAATCAATCCGCGCAAGATATCGCACAGCTTGTGATCGCGGAAATTGAACGCCGTGAGCGCGACAAGCAAGCACGATTAAATAGCCGTTATCAAGACAGTGAGGTGTGGTAATGATGGCAGCACTTGGGGTATTTGTGTTTGAGTTACGCACCATACCTTATCAATCGCTACAAAAACAACAAACATGGCGACATGGTTTTACTCAACGTGTCGCACGCCGACCTGCACAACAATTTATTGGCCCTGATACCGATGTGATCACCTTATCGGGTGCGCTTTATCCCTCATTAACGGGCGGTAAAGTTTCATTGTTAGCGTTGGAGTTAATGGCGGATAGCGGTAAAGCGTGGTCATTTATTGATGGTACGGGCACCATTCATGGCATGTTTGTGATCACCGATTTACAACGCACCCACACCGAATTTTTCCAAGATGGAGCCGCCAGAAAAATTGATTTCTCACTGACATTAAAACGGGTGGATGACTCCATCAGTCAGATGTTGGGGGATTTAAGCGACCAATTAGGCATGATGGCCAATGGTGCCGGTGAAGCGATGAAAGGAGTTTTATCATAATGTTGCCAGAAATGATCACCGGTAAAAGTAGCACGCCAGCTTTCGTGTTAATTGCCGGTGACGAAGATATCAGCGCCAAAATTCAAGGGCGATTAATATCACTTTCATTAACAGACAATCGAGGTTTTGAAGCTGACCGGCTTGATATTGAGTTAGATGATTCTGACGGCGCATTAATGATGCCTAAACGGGGTGAAGTGTTGACCTTGCATCTTGGTTGGCAGGGTGAAAGCCTTATTCATAAAGGCTCTTTTACGGTTGATGAGATAGAACATTCAGGTGTACCGGATAAAATGACATTACGCGCTCGTAGTGCCGATTTTAGGGCAACGCTGAATGTTCGCCGTGAAATGTCATACCATCAAAAAACAATAGGGGATATCGTCAGAACGATTGCAGGGCGCAATAATGTCACGGCGGTGGTTGATCCTGGTCTTGATACGGTAAAAATTGAACATATCGACCAAACCAATGAGTCAGACGGCAGTTTTTTAACGCGCTTAGGACAATCAAACGGTGCCACCGCCTGTGTTAAAAACGGCAATTTGCTGTTTATGGTGCAAGGGGGAAACACCACCGCCAGTGGTCAAGCATTACCGTTAGTACAAATCACCCGCAGTGTAGGGGATGGGCACCGTTTTTCATTGGTGGATAGAGGGGCTTACACTGGGGTGACTGCCAATTATTTAAATACCCGTAAACCGCAAGAGAAAACACAATCACAAATTCGCCGTAGAAAACCGACTACCGATAAACCGAAAAAAGAAGAAGAGAAACAAGGGGAGTATCTTGTCGGTGAAGAAGGTAACGTGATGGTGCTATCTCACACTTACGCGAGTAAAACCAATGCCGAACGTGCCGCGAAAGCCGCATGGGAAAAAATACAGCGGGGCGTTGCCTCTTTTAGTATTACCCTTGCGAAAGGGCGAGCGGATCTCTTTCCTGAATTGCCGGTACAAGTGAGCGGATTTAAGCCTGAGATTGATGAAGCCTATTGGACGTTGGTCACGGTGAGTCATTCCCTGAACAATAGCGGGTTTACCACCTCGTTAGAATTAGAAGTCAAAAGCAGTGATATAGATATGGATAAGGAATAGTGCCTGTGTATAATTACAGGTAATTTCCACATCATAAAGAGGTAACCCGTTTATGATGATTTGTCCTGTTTGTGGTCATGCCGCACATACTCGTAGTAGTCAGCAAATATCTTCCGATACCAAAGAACGTTATAACCAGTGCCAGAATATCAATTGTGGCGCGACGTTCGTCAGCCATGAAACCGTAACGCGGTTTATTTCAAAGCCTCAATTGATTGAACGGGTAGAGCTACATATTGATAAGTGTTGCCAGCAGGCATTAGCGATTTGATGAAAATGCCCGGAGGGTTCCGGGCGTTGTTTATATGAATAATTATATTATTTAAATTACATTTAACATTCATTAAAAATTTGCTTAATTACAGTCTTTTGAAGATCTGTCTTTAATATAATCTTTAACTACATCAATGTATTGTAAAGATGCTGATTCTTTAGTTTTTCGTTATCTTCTGCTTGTCGTCCAAGATATACAAAATCCATTATGTCGTTAAACTTTGAATTCTCTGGTGTATTAGTATCAAGAATACCTTTTTCTAAGTAAAGAGGTTTGGCTTGTTCAAAGTTATTATAAAGTAGTCCTTGTGCCTCCAAAGTTTGCGATACTCTATTTAGTCGTTCTAAACAACAAACGTACATATTTTTAGGGGCATTAGCTACAACCTGTTCAGCACAATCTTTCCCATAAGTTTCTTCAATTTCTGCAATTGCTTCTGGTGTATATGGCAGAGTGTTTGAAAGGTCTTCTTTCCTATCATTAATCCATTTCAATGCATTGTTTTTATCAAACGCTTTGAGTAGAACTAAACAAAGTTTATCAATAACTAGAAGATTGTTTTTATCAATGTTGTATAGGTTATCAAGAACAATGTATCTGATAATTGGAGGTAAAATAGAAAAAGCAGTTACAACTTCTGCATTTGAACCAAAAGAGTATTTCTTAAAATACAATACAAACAAGCCAGCGTAGAGATTGAATAATGCATTAATTGCTGACTTCACATCATCATCTGAAATAGGGCCGAGAGTTTGTGTATGAGTACACTTATTCCCAAGAGTTTGTAGCTTACGAAGAGAGCACATTATCTGCTTATCATTTTCAGTCTTATCTTTTAATTTTTTTACTATTTCATGCTCACCTAGAGTCACTTTTTCATTTGGAGGCAAGTCTATTAGTTTTCGAATAACAATTTCTGCATATTGTCGAATAGTGGCAATTTTTCCCCTATTTGATCTTGATTCAAGATAAAAAGCGTCGCTGATCAAATCTTGAACTAAGTCTTTATATGCTTGATTTTTAAAATTCACTTTTTACTCCTATGGATGAGCTACAATTAGTAGTATATATTAGCAGGAAATTCTCATTATCCTTTTGTTTTTTAATAAAATAAAGATAAACGCACAAAAAATAAACAGTATAAAGCTCTTACCAAACTAAGTGGAGTTGATATGGAAGGGGTGGCAGAGCTAGTTTAAAAAATAACCTTACGTTGAATTGTACTGAGGAAGAAAAGTCAAGACATTAAGGCTAAAGTTTGGCTTCTAGGTAGAATATAAGATAAAGAACTTCCTTCTGATTTGTTAATATGTAGTTATAATGGAAATAGACATTTAATATCAATCTATTAGATATTTTTTATTGTGAGCGTACTTTATAGTAGATTTTAGAAATAAAAAAGAGTGGTAAAATATTACAGATAGGAAAAATTATCTTAATAAGCCGATTTAATCATGTAATACAGGTGGTGACTTGCTATGTCAAATAAAGATGACATAACCCAGATAGGTAATGAACTCTCTGAATATAGAGAAAATGCACAACAAGTTGTAAGGAGCAACCTTCGGCTTTATGCAAAAATACTTTTAAGATTAAACTCAGTGAAGGATGATAAGGTAGAAATAAAAGAATTTAAGAGTACTTTGTCGAATGAGTTTGGTGTGGAAATCAAATCTTGTTTAGACTCTATTGAGAAATATAATGATTCCTTAATAAATGATTATGGTAATGCGATAAAAAAGCTGACGAAATTGAAAGAGGAATTGTAATATGGATCCTCTTGAATATGATGAAGTGATGGGGCTAGATAATTATTTAGATTCTTTAGAAAAAGCTAATCAAAACGCTGATAGCCAAGCTAAGTCAGAAGAAATTACTTTGAGTAATGTAGCTAAAAAGGAAGGGGAAACTAGAAGTTTACTAACTTTGGTGTTCCTAGGTGGTTTTTTTGGGCTATTGATTTTATTTGCTATTTTTGTTTGGTTTTATAATGGAAGAGTTGTGTCATGGGTTTTGGAGTTGAAAGCTGCTGGCGTAGAGAACCCTGTTGATTATCTTAAACCATTAGAATTAGAAAAAGTACTATCTATAATTATTACTGCTCTAGGTACATCACTTGGTTTTATCATTGGATATTATTTCAAAGAAAAACAATCAAATTCCTAGTTTATGGGTTGTAACAATGAATTTTAAATAACCCCTCGGTGAGGGGCTAAGTTTTATTATCAATAATGGTCGAAGTGGACAGTTGGTGGACGGTGTACTATTAGAATTCAATAAAAACAAATAGTTAAATTCTATTTTCGGACACCATCCCTGTCTTTTGCAGCCCCTCTGGAGAGGGGCTTTTTTTTGTTCTTTTGTTTAATTATTTTATGGAGTTTAATAATTTTTAATTGTTTAAAAATCAATTGAAAAATTTTCCTTTTTTCTTTTTGAAATATTATTAAGAAAAATTTTCCTCATTTTTTTCTGTTGTTTAGCTTTAAAGATATTAATGGGATTAATACTTTTTCTATATTTCGATGAAGTAGAGCCAAATAGTTGTTTTGAATAAACTTTATCATCACCGTTATACACTATTCCTTCATAATGAATAGGATTAAAATAGTGTGATGGAAAAATTGTGATGTCTGGATTATATTTTTGAATCATCTTGGCTACAAAAAAATTTCCTGTTGATATCCAAGGATAATCCAAGTCTAAAGGTGTTAATTGCAGTAATTCATTTATTAATTGTCCAACGAATTCATTTTTAGGTTCACATGCATAAATAGGTGCAACCAAATTTCCTCGAATAAACTCATTTTCATATACGGTATAGGCTTGCTTTTTTGTAAATAATTCATCTGTATTATGATAACAGATGCTATCTGCTTCAGGAATAAATCCACCAAATTCGTATAAGATTTCATATCGCATTAAGTCAGCGACACCAGCATATAGGCCTAGTTTATAATAGAACTCAATAAGATTTCGTGTTTTGAAATGATAATTATTTAAAAAATTATTATCATAAACAGTGTATTTCCAATTCGTATGTTTATTTTCCCATGTGTTCATCCATTGAGTTGGTTTAGGATTAGGGCCTATCCATATATGTCCTAGTTGCTTAGGGATTAAGACATTCATGAGTTGCAATCACATTCATCAATATAAGGTTACATAATTATATAATAATTAAATATAAAAATATAATATTTTGAAAGCTATCGATTGGATAGAGTAAATAATAGCTCTCTTTATTAAGAGAGCTATATAATGTGGTTAATTGATTTTGTCTTCTGGTAGCAGATTATAATCAATTTCTTCTTTTTGAAAGTTTATAACTGTATTTTGGTCAGAACAATTATCATTAGAAATCATATGGCAATAGTTAGGGATTTTTGAGTCAGTGATACCCGTCCATTCAGAGAAAAGTGACATGAAATATCGGCCATTTCTTCTTTCGGTTATATTTATTTTTTCTTTGCTATCACTGGATAGGATAAAAAGAGGTACCTCGAAATTCTGTTTAAATTTGTCGTCATGAGCTAATTTTGCATAACTTTTACCTTTATTTTCATAAGATAGCCCATGGTCGGAGAAATAAAGTAAAGACCATGATTTCCCTGTGCTATTTGATATATCTACAATATTTTCTAATAGCTTATCTGTATTTTTGATACTTTGAACATAGCAAGATAATTCGGTTGATTGAAAAAATTCATCATATTTACCTTGTGTTCTAGCACACGCTTGTGAATGAGAGCCTATTAAATGCACAACAATGAGATTGGTTTTTCCATTAGAATTGAAAAGAGCTTTCTTAATATCAGGTAATAAATCATTATCGGTTGTGAGACCATTATTATGATAATCGCCTTTGCTTAAAAAATGATAGGTATCTGCTCTTTTTCCTATGGTGGAAATAATTGAGTCTGAACCAATTATAGAACCTTGATTTGAAAACCAAAAAGTATTTAAACCCGCTTTTTTAGCTAGAGTGATAATATTGTTTGGTAACTCAAGCTCATGAGTATTTTTATTTTTTACTGTTAAAGATTGAGGAAGCGAAAGTAGTGTTGAAGGTGCTGCCGAGATATAATTATTAAATTGAATAACCGGGCTTTTTTCTAGAAATGGTGTGTTTTTTATAGAAAAACCATAACGTTGCATAAAGTCTCGCCTAACACTCTCTCCAATAACTAAGATATAATTATTATATTTTGTATTATTAATAGGTTGCCAATTATCTTT
Organism: Proteus sp. TJ1640; assembly: GCF_003144445.1. Taxonomy (NCBI): domain Bacteria; kingdom Pseudomonadati; phylum Pseudomonadota; class Gammaproteobacteria; order Enterobacterales; family Morganellaceae; genus Proteus; species Proteus sp. TJ1640. The sequence goes on along the minus strand of NZ_PENY01000001.1, from coordinate 55,844 downwards.
CTTATTCAGTTCTGTATTGATCCACTTATTTTCTATTTTTACACTATCATAATGTTTTTTTATATCACTAAAAAAACGCAGTATTGGTAATTTTGCTTCAAAGTTATAGGTACCATTATTTATCAGGTCTTTTATTGGCCAAGTAATACTCGTCATTATAAAAATAAAAATAATGAAAATAGAGGGTTTATTTTTAATAAAAATACTAACTTTTAAGCTGAGTAAACCAAATATAACAACCAATAAACTATATATTATATTTATAGGCGAAAGGGTTTGAATAAATTCTAAAGTCTCATTCGTATTTGTATAAAAAACTGAAATTACAGAATTAATATTAGGAGAACCATATTTTAAGCCGATAGGCGTATAAATAGCACCAATTATTGATAATAAAATTATACAAATAGAATAGATTTTTTTAAAACGACCAGATAAGCATAGAAGAAATGCAGTAAAAGTGAGAACATAAAAAAAACGTAGTATATAGCCTAGAGAGATATGTAGTAATAAAACAAAAATAAGCAAAATTAAGCATTGAATAATGCTGTTTTTTAAGAGTTTCTTCATGATGTCAATTAAGGATTAATGATTAATTATGGCTGTATTATTTTAGGCATTATAGTTTTTTTTTAGGACGAGGAAAACCAAGGAAATCAAATTATTTCCTTGGTTAAAGAGGTTATTACAACAACGCCTCTGGAGATTCAGGTAAAATCTGTCCACCATCGACAATAATTGTCTGCCCTGTAATATATTTTGCTTCATTCGACGCAAAGAAGGCAGCGGCGTAACCGATATCTTCAGGTTCACCTAAAGTATGTGTTGGGATTGATGCCTTCATTTGATTTAAATACGCTTCACCTTGCGCCTGTAAGCCTTCGGTGAGGATATTGCCCGGCATCACAGCATTAATGGTTATACCATGACGTGCATATTCAAGTGCTGCGCTGCGCATAAAGCCAAGTTGTCCTGCTTTGCTTGCCCCGTAGTGGCTCCAGCCTGGATAGCCTGTGATTGCTCCCGTAATGGATGACGTGATAATCACACGACCTTGTTTTTGTTTCTCCATGACACGAAGTGCAGCTTTCACTAAAAAGAACATACCTTTAAGGTTAACTGTATGCATTTTATCCCAATCAGCTTCGGTCATCTCTTTAATCGTGGCTTGAGGGAAAATGCCTGTATTGGAACAAAGAATATCAAGTTTGCCATACTCTTTTACGACATCATCAACCACTTTTTCACAGGCGGATTGATGAGTGACATCAAGGTGCATAAACTCAACATTTAATTCTTGTTTTGTTTTATTGCCAGCAACATCATCAATATCGGCAATAATCACCTTAGCACCACTATTTTTTAGGGCGATGACAATACCTTTACCAATGCCTTTTGCGCCACCTGAAACTAAAGCGATTTTACCCGTTAAATCAAACATAAAACCTCCTATTAAGTGAAAGTTCCACTGTATCAGTCTCGGTTGAAAAGCGGTAAATCAACCAGAGAACTTTGTTGTCGATCACAAATGTACCTTAGATCATTTTTTTCTTTAAAAGGATGACATCACAAAATAGAGAGATAAACGGCAGATAGAACATCACACCAGAGAAAAACTGAATATTTATCAAAATATGCCGATGCTATTTTTTAGCATAAATAGCGTTTTTTTGAGATGAATGCAAAAAGGCAGTAAAGTGTCTGTATAAAAAGTGTTAACTTATTAGAGAAACATATTTGAGATAGACTAGTATAATCTTTATATAGCCTATTTGATTAGTTTAATGCGCATCAAGTTTATGAAAAAAAATATACGATAATGATGAACTGGTAAAAAATATGCGTACAATGGTATTGTTGAATCAATTCAGCATTTGCGATATCGGTATATAATACCAGACAAGCCGATATTGAGATAAAAAGTTATTCCAACAATTTTGCAATAATTACATCGAATAAGAATCAGAGGTAATCATGGTCAATAGGATCAAAAGAATTGGGGTTTTAACAAGTGGTGGTGATGCACCAGGTATGAATGCCGCGATCCGTGGTGTTGTTCGTGCCGCACTAAGTGAAGGTTTAGAGGTTTATGGGATTATGGATGGCTATATGGGGCTATACGAAAATCGCATGAAAAAACTCGACCGTTTTAGCGTGTCAGACATGATCAACCGTGGTGGTACGTTCCTTGGTTCTGCTCGTTTCCCTGAATTCCGTGAAGACAACGTTCGCGCTGTTGCCATCGAGAACATGAAACAAAATGAGCTTGATGCCCTAGTCGTTATTGGCGGTGATGGTTCTTATCTTGGTGCGAAAAAACTGACGGAAGCAGGTTTTCCATGTATCGGTTTACCGGGCACAATTGATAATGACGTTGCTGGCACTGATTATACTATCGGGTATTTTACTGCATTAGAAACGGCTGTTGAAGCAATTGACCGCTTACGTGATACATCAACTTCTCACAAACGTATCTCTATCGTGGAAGTGATGGGGCGTTACTGTGGTGACTTAACACTGTCTGCGGCAATCGCAGGGGGCTGTGAATTTGTTGTTCTGCCTGAATCTGAATTACCTTTTGATCGTGATGAATTGCTGGCAGAAATCAAAGCGGGTATTGAACGTGGTAAACGCCACGCAATCGTCGCAATCACTGAACACGTTTGTGATGTGCATGAATTAGCTCGTTTTATTGAAGCCGAAACTAAACATGAAACGCGTGCAACGGTATTAGGTCATATCCAACGTGGTGGTTCTCCAGTTGCTTACGACCGTATTCTTGCTTCTCGTATGGGAGCTTATTCTGTACAACTGCTATTAGAAGGTTACGGTGGTCGTTGTGTTGGTATTCAAAATGAAAAACTGGTTCACCATGATATTATTGATGCGGTCATGAATATGAAACGTGTCTTTAAAGCTGATTGGTATGAAACAGCGAAAAAACTCTATTAATCAATAGGGTTATCGTAATACCTAAGCCTTTCTGAGTTCTATCCTTATTCGTGAACTGCTCTGATACATTTTCTTTGTGTCAGAGTAGCTTCTCGAGTGAAAATATTTCATTTAGCTATTTCTATCCTCCTTTATTTCTTTTTATCCCCTTATATTGATAGTCATATTCCCGTTGTGTATATCCATCGGTTTTTTGTTATTTCATCGTGATAACACTTTCTGTCAGCCTAGTTAAATACTTAACGATAAAGGGTGGATAGCTATGCTTAAACAATGGGGTTTATTATCAACAGCTTTAGTCGTATTACTTTTTTCTAATAGTTTATGGGCTAAAGATATTCAGTTATTAAATGTCTCTTATGATCCAACGAGAGAGCTTTATCAGCAGTATAACCAAGCATTTAGTCAGTATTGGAAGCAGAAAACGGGAGATAGTGTCACTATTCGCCAATCACATGGTGGTTCAGGAAAGCAAGCGACATCAGTTATCAATGGTATTGAAGCGGATGTTGTCACATTGGCACTTGCCTATGATATTGATGCAATCGCACAGCGAGGAAGCATCAATAAGCAATGGATAACGCGATTACCCGATAACTCTGCTCCTTATACTTCAACGATTGTTTTTCTGGTGAGAAAAGGAAACCCTAAGCAGATAACAGATTGGGATTCGCTGATAAAACCGGGTGTTTCCATTATTACACCTAATCCCAAAACCTCAGGAGGTGCCAGATGGAACTATCTTGCGGCATGGGGTTATGGATTAAAAGCTAATCATCAAGATAGTGAAAAAGCGAAAGCCTTCGTTAAAGCACTTTATCAGCAAGTTGAAGTATTAGATTCAGGAGCGCGAGGCGCAACCAATACCTTTGTTGAGCGAGGCATCGGTGATGTATTAATTGCATGGGAAAACGAAGCGTTATTAGCGATTAATGAACTAGGTGCTGATAAATTTGAGATAGTCACACCATCAGTATCTATTCTTGCAGAGCCTACAGTATCTGTAGTTGATAAGGTTGTCGATAAACGAGGAACACGAGAAATTGCCACAGCGTACTTAGATTATCTTTACTCATCACAGGGACAAGAGATTGCAGCAAAAAACTATTATCGCCCTAGAGATAAAGCAATAGCAGAGAAATACCAAAGCAGTTTCCCAAAACTCGAACTATTTACGATTGATGAGGTTTTTGGTGATTGGCAATCAGCACAGAAAATACATTTTGCGACAGGCGGTGTGTTTGATGAAATAAGTCGTCGTTGATGTGTCATAAAGCAAAAACAAAAAAATCACCTTCTGCTTGATATTCAGTAAGGTGATTTTCTCTATTTTTTATCTCTTAATGGCAGAAGCCAAAAAGATAAAATTATTTTTTCGCTTTTGCAGCGGCGGCTGCTTTAACGATAACGGCAAATGCATCAGCTTTCAGTGAAGCGCCACCGACTAATGCACCGTCGATGTCTGGTTGACCAAACAGTTCAGCGGCATTTTTATCGTTAACAGAACCACCGTATTGGATGATTACTTGTTCAGCGATAGCGGCATCTTTCTTCGCAATATGATCACGAATAAATTTATGGACAGCTTGTGCTTGTGCTGGAGTTGCAGATTTACCAGTACCGATAGCCCAGATTGGTTCATAAGCAATAACGGCATCTTTAAATGCTGCAGCACCATGTGCATTTAACACGGCATCGATTTGGCGAGCACACACTTCTTGCGTTTTGCCTGCTTCATTTTCTGCTTCAGTTTCACCAATACATAATACTGGTGTTAAACCTAACTCTTTTAACACGCCGAATTTTTGAGCGATAAACTCGTCAGATTCTTTATGATAAGTACGGCGCTCAGAGTGACCAATGATAACGTATTTAACATCAACGTTTTTCAGCATTTCTGCTGAAGTTTCACCAGTGAAAGCACCTGATAAGTGAACACCGGTATCTTGAGCACCTAATGCGATACGGCTTCCACCAATTTCATGGCGTGCTTGGCATAGGTAAACTGTGGGTGGTGCGATAGCAACATCACAACCTGCAACACCGCTAACTTCTTTACGTAATGCAGCAATTAATTCATGAACCATATGAATGCTGCCGTTGAGTTTCCAGTTACCCATGACTAATGGATGGCGCATAACTTTTCCTCCAACCGAGTGGTTTAAATTTAGTTTGCTAATAAACACGAATTCTGTTGATGCACAACAGTATAGAGAACAATGAATAGAATAGCTTTGTTTTTTATCACGGAATAGCTGAAACGATCTTGCTGTTTAAAGAAAGCTTAATCGGTTCAATAGCAAAAGTTGTTAATTGTTCACCTTCATGGGCAACAATATAGCGAATAGCCCCCACATCATGGCTAATATAATCAGAAGTTTGATTTTTAAAGGCGAATAAATTGAGAGCCTCTTGAATTTGCTCTGGGGTTATTGATGAGTCAAATTGAGCCACCAAAGTAATAATATATTGTGTGGTGATCTCACGATTTCTCTTTTCTAATTCAGGTGAATCAGGGGTATGGATCAGTGTGAGTTGTAAGCTTTTTATTTTTTCGCTACCGCGCTCTAATATTGCAGATGAATAGAGATAAGGTGTAATACGCGTTGCGGCTCTGACAAGTGGAATGGCAATATCGTGATTAGTGATAACTTTATATTCATTAAGCGATAACAACGGATTTTGTTGATTGAACTTAGCTCTTAGCTCCGGAATTGTCATTTCAAAAACAGGTGCATCTTGCTTAAGATAGGCAATATCATCTTTACTGGGCTGTTTTGGTGCGACAGACATCTCTGTTGCAGAAACAGAAGTTGGCAAACAAAGAGCAATGCTTATGATTATCAGGTATAACGTAGAAAGTGTATTTGCTTTTATCATCTGTCCTCCGCTTGTCTGTGCTGTTATTGGCTAGTCTGTATTATTTGATACTAAATGGACAGTGTAATTCACAAATTAAGTAAATTATTGAGAATTTATGACCTTACAACATTGGGCATTTTCATTCAAAGGGCGAATTGGGCGTCGTGACTTTTGGGCCGGTTTAGGTGCTTGTTTTGCGCTGTTTTTAGGCCTTTTTATTATCAATGATATGATTTATCCATTACCTGCCATTGTAATATGGATAGTGTTCCTTTTTATTCTTTATCCGCTATGTGCAATTTTTACAAAAAGACTTCATGACAGAAATAAAAGAGGAATATGGCTTTTATTACTTTTACTTGCTGTGATGTTGGGGCTGGCAGATACAAGTAGTTTAGAACCATTTTGGCAATGGGCGATAGGACGTTTTCTTCCTTCTTTTATCGGAATGATTATGTTGCTTGATTGCGGTGTCTTTGTTGGTAATGACGGTGAAAACTATTTTGGTAAACAGACTGAACAAGTAGATTATCGTCGCTGGCGTTAATCTATATGATTAAATCAATGAGGGTGAGAGAAATAAGCTCACCCTTATTTTTTATTACCAATATTGCTCACTGGTGATATGTCCGGGTTTGCGTCGTAAGTGCTTACGCATTTCCCGTTGTTCTTTTAAGAGTTGTTGAGTATCTCTGACCATTTGAGGATTACCACACAACATAATATGGCTCTCTTCTGGGCTGATGGTTAGGCCAACCGTTTTTTCTAAAGCGCCACTTTCAATTAATGCAGGAATACGTCCTGTTAATGAGCCAATGTGATTTTCACGGCTGACAATGGTTTGAATACGTAATTTGCCTTGATAACGTTCAACGAGTTTTTCCATTAAAGGTAAATAACTTAAGTCATTAGCATATCGAACAGCATGAACAAGAACGATATTTTCAAATCGCTCAAGATCGTGACCTAATTGCAAAATAGATAAAAAAGGCCCAATGGCGGTTCCCGTCGAAAGCATCCAAAGTGTATTTGTTGTGGGAATTTCTTCTAATACAAAAAAACCACTGGCTTGCTCAGTGATCAGGAGTTCATCACCGACGTTAAGTGCGCTTAATTTAGGGCTTAATTTTCCATTAGGCACAGTGACCAGATAGAATTCTAAATTGGGATCATCTGGTGCGTTTACATAAGAGTAGGCTCGTTGTACTCGCTCTCCATCAATATCTAGCGCTAATTTTGCAAATTGTCCGGCTGTAAACTTATCAATAGGAGCATTGACAACGAGACTTATTAACGCATCAGTCCAGTGATGAACTTGAATAACTTTTCCATTCACCCAATTAGCCATAGAGATAATCTCCTTTTGATAAACACGCTTATTTTGCTTATTTATTCTAAATAGGAAGTGGCTTTTTATTTATCAATATGGTGTGGTGATGTGATTAATCTAAGATTTTGTCAATAAATGACACAAAATGTACATATATATTGACATCTATGGTGTATTTCTCTGACATTAATCTTTATACAAAAATTGCTGACTATCTCGCAAATTTCTCCAAATTTGTTAACTTAGTCTCATTCTGAGAAGGTACGCATTTTGCAGAGTTTATTTTTATAAATTCTCTGTGGTATGCGTCTGTCCGTTAATTTATTTATCTAAAATTCTTGAGAAAAGAAATGAGAAAGTTAGAGCATGCAAATCTATTATTATTGATAATTGCATTGGTTGCTGTGGGTCAAATGACTCAAACTATTTATGTTCCTGTTATTGCTGATATGGCCGTTTACTTTGGTGAACCCACAGGGGCGGTACAGCAAGTTATGGGGGCCTATCTTTTTTCTTATGGTTTTTCACAGCTAATTTATGGACCTATATCCGACAAAGTAGGGCGCCGTCCTGTTATTTTAGTCGGAATGACTATCTTTTGTTTATCTACGCTAGTGGCGATTTTCTCGCAAAATTTAACCACACTGGTTATTGCCAGTACCTTACAAGGTATGGGAACAGGTGTTGCGGGTGTCATGACACGTACTCAACCTCGTGATTTATATACAGGCACTGCATTACGTTACGCCAATAGTTTGTTAAATATGGGGGTTTTAGTTAGTCCATTATTAGCGCCGATGATTGGTGGTGTTGTCGCTCACTTCTTTGGCTGGCATGCGTGTTATATCTTCTTATTATTATTAGGAACCAGTGTCCTGTTTTGTATGTATCGTTGGATGCCAGAAACGCGCCCAGTGCAAGTTGAAAAACGTAAAATGTTGTCATCATTTTACTTACTACTTTCAAATAGTACTTTCAGTGCATTTTTGATTATGTTGATTTGTGCATTATCTGGTATTGCTGTTTTTGAAGCATCAAGCGGTGTGTTAATGGGAGGAGTATTAGGATTAAATAGTATTACTATCAGTATATTATTTATTTTACCGATCCCTGCGGCATTTTTTGGCGCTTGGTATGCTGGTCGTGAAGGTAAAACCTTTGTGCAATTGATGTGGCATTCTGTTTTTTGTTGTTTATCAGCCGGTATCTTAATGTGGCTCCCCGGTTGGCTAAATATCATGAATATTTGGACGCTTCTAGTACCTGCCGCACTATTTTTCTTTGGTGCTGGTATGCTATTTCCATTGGCAACAACGGGTGCAATGGAACCATTCCCTTATTTAGCAGGCTCCGCGGGTGCATTGGTGGGTGGACTACAAAATGTGGGTTCAGGCGTTGCAACATGGTTTTCAGCCTTATTACCACAACATAATCAATTTAGCTTAGGTATGATTATGTTTGCGATGTCAGTGGCTATTATGCTTTGTTGGCTTCCTTTGGCTCATCGTTTTAGCCATGAAGAACATACTATTTAGGCTATTGGTGTCATCAATTAAATAAAAATGCCGAGAATAGAATTTCTCGGCATTTTGGTTTTGTAGCCTAGGCTACTTCTCTCTCAACTCGTTGTATTAATTAAGCGCGATCTTCCCACTCTTGTGCGCGAGCGACGGCTTTTTTCCAGCCGTTATAGCGATAGTTGCGCTCAGTGGTTTCGATACCTGGGCGGAATTCTTTATCAATAGCGGCTTTGTTTTTCACTTCTTCTAAATCGCTCCAGAAACCAATAGCAAGACCTGCAAGGAATGCTGCACCTAATGCGGTACTTTCACGAACAACAGGGCGTTCTACTCGAGTACCTAAAATATCGGATTGGAACTGCATTAAGAAGTTGTTGGCAACAGCACCACCATCAACACGCAGTGATTGTAAACGCGCACCTGAATCGGCTTGCATTGCATCGAGTACATCGCGTGTCTGATAAGCGATAGATTCTAAGGTTGCACGAATGATGTGATTACGGTTAGCACCACGGGTTAAACCAAAAATAGCACCACGAGCATACGGATCCCAATATGGTGCACCTAAGCCTGTAAATGCAGGAACAACATAGACACCATTAGTATCGTTTACCTTAGTTGCGAAGTATTCAGAGTCGGTGGCTTCATCAATGAGTTTTAGCTCATCACGTAGCCATTGAATGGACGCACCACCAACAAATACGGCACCTTCTAAGGCATAGTTTACTTCACCGCGAGGGCCACAGCAGATAGTCGTTAACAAACCATGATTAGAGCGAACGGCTTCTGTACCTGTATTCATCAGTAAGAAGCAGCCTGTACCATAGGTGTTTTTCGCCATACCACTTTGTACGCAAAGTTGACCATAAAGTGCAGCTTGTTGGTCACCCGCCATACCCGCGATAGGAATACGTGTACCCCCTTTACCACCAATGTTTGTTTGGCCATAGACTTCTGAAGATGGCACCACTTTTGGTAACATATTGCGAGGAATATCCAGCAGATCGAGAATTTTTTGATCCCAATCTAAAGAGTGGATATTGAATAACATGGTGCGTGAGGCGTTAGTGTAATCTGTAACGTGAACGCGACCTTGTGTCATTTTCCAAACTAGCCAAGTATCAACAGTACCGAATAATAATTCGCCTTTTTCTGCTTTTTCACGCGCACCTTCGACGTTGTCGAGGATCCATTTTAATTTTGTACCAGAGAAATAAGGGTCAACCATTAACCCGGTGTTTTGACGAATATATTCTTCAACACCTTCTTTATCTTTTAAACGCGTACAGAAATCCGCAGTACGACGGCATTGCCATACAATGGCGTTATAAACAGGTTTACCCGTTTCTTTATCCCATACAATCGTGGTTTCACGTTGGTTTGTAATACCAATACCGGCAACGTGGTCGGATGGAATATCTGCTTTTGCTAATACTTCAACTAGGGTTGCACTTTGTGTTGCCCAAATTTCCATTGGATCGTGTTCAACCCAGCCTGGCTTAGGATAGATTTGGGTGAATTCGCGTTGTGAAATACTGACGATATTGGCATCATGATCAATAACTACGGCACGTGAGCTTGTTGTACCCTGATCCAGTGCAACAATGTATTTTTTCTCGGTATTCGATGTATTTGTTTCTGTTGTCATATTAGTAACCTGTTCTGATAATCAACAATATTGCTCTTAATTTTATTTATCGTCTTCAATTTTGCAGGTATCGCAAGGTAAATGACGGCCAATTAATTTACGGTAAGCCAATGCACCTAAGATACCACCGATAAATGGAGCAATTATTGGAACTAAGAAATAAGGGATATCGCGTCCACCAGTCAGCGCAATATCACCCCAGCCAGCAAAGTACGCAACCAATTTTGGACCAAAGTCACGAGCTGGGTTTAAGGCGAATCCGGTTAATGGGCCAAATGCACCACCGATTACGGCAATTAAGATACCAATTAATAAAGGTGCTAATGGGCCTTTAGGTACACCGTTGCCATCATCAGTTAAGGCTAAAATTAAGCCAACTAATATAACGGCAATGATAACTTCAACAAAAAAGGCATGTATAACGGAAATTTGAGCTGCAGGATAAGTTGAAAATACACCAGCGGTGAAGAGACTTTCTTGTGAGCCTCTGACAATGCCATTAACTTGTTCGTAGTCGAGGAAAACACTGTAATACATAAAGTACACAATAGCTGCGGCAAAGAAGCCACCTAACATTTGTGCAATAATATAAGGGATAACTTTTCTGCGTTCAAAGCAAGCAAATAACCAAAACGCAACAGTTACTGCTGGGTTCAAGTGAGCACCAGAAGTGCCCGCGGTAAGATAAACGGCTAAGGCAACACCCAGCCCCCAGATAATACTTATCTCCCACAGTCCTAGCTCTGCACCTGCAATACGTACTGCAGCAACACAACCAAGACCAAAGAAGACTAGCAACGCAGTTCCGATAAATTCAGAAATGCATTGACCCATAAGAGAGGTTTTCGTCTGGCTCATATATTCTATCCTGAAAGAGGGTTATTTATTGTTAGTATTCTTTTCGAATTGAAAAGATAACTGTGAATTTATCGTTAATGAGCGTAAACGAGAATAAGCGAAATTGAAATTTGTGTGTCTCATCAAGAAAATGAGTGAAAACGCTCTTAATTAGTGACTTGATCGACATTTGTAATGTGATCTGACCAGTGTTTTTGAAAAATTGAAAAAAGAATGTAATTCCTCGGAAGATGCTAGACAGTTGTTGATAGGCTACTTACAATCGGAAGTATCGATTATATGGGGGATTACAGTATGTCATTTGAAGTTTTCGAAAAGTTAGAATCAAAAGTACAACAAGCAATTGATACCATCACGTTATTACAGATGGAAATCGAAGAGCTAAAAGAAAAAAATGATGCGCTGAGCCAAGAAGTTCAAGAAGCAAAAGGATCACGCGAAGCCCTTGTTCGTGAGAATGAAGAATTGAAACAAGAGCAATCAAGCTGGCAAGAGCGTTTACGTGCGCTGTTAGGCAAAATGGAAGACGTGCAGTAATTGTCTTTATTTGCTTAAAACCTAAAAAACAAAAGCCACCGTTAGGTGGCTTTTGAGTATTGAAATCGTAAGAATGCAATTAAAAAGTAACAATTACTCTTCAATCAAATCTTCATCTAAGCCTAATGGTTCTTCTGATAAGATGATCCCAGTGTTATCGGCATAAAGATAATCACCAGAGAAGAAGGTAACACCACCGAAGTTAACACGGATATCACTTTCACCAATGCCTTCACTTTGGCAACCCGCAGGGATAGCGGCCATTGCTTGAATACCTAAATCAAGCTCTGATAATGCATCAACTTGACGTACTGCACCGTAAACAACAATGCCTTCCCATTCATTAGAAACAGCAAGTTGCGCGAGTTCAGCATCAACTAAGGCTTTACGTACAGAGCCACCGCCATCGACCAAAAGAATGCGGCCTTTACCATTTTCTTCGAGTAAATCATAAAGCAGGCCATTATCTTCAAAGCATTTAACGGTGATGATTTGCCCGTTAAAGGCACTTTGACCACCAAAGTTTGAGAAAAGCGGTTCTACGACATTGATATCTTCTTGATAGATATCACAGAGTTCAGAAGTATCATATTTCATAGGAGATTACGTCAGGTTGCCACAGGAAAGGTCAGTATATCCCTTAACAGGGGTGGTTGGCAAAAGACTCACTGAAAATTCAGTGAGTCAAATCAACAATCGAGTGAAATTATTCTAAAACTAAACCTAAAGAGAAAAGAACGTTAGTTAGCAGTGCTGCTTTTACCATGTGTTCGAGTAGAGGACGCATCCCTTCGCCGGAGTGATCAGCGTTTACACGTTTGATATGCAGTAAAAGCATCGGGGTGGCGAGTAAAAATAACCACGCGGTCCAGCGATGCATATAGAGTAGAGTAAAGATAATTAAGCAGGCAATAGAGAGAAAAATAACACAGGTATGGTAAGTCCGAGAGCCAGCAGGGCCTAAGCGAACCGCTAATGTATTTTTACCTGCCTGAATATCACTTTCTAAATCGCGCATATTATTAATGTTTAGAACAGCGACAGAAAGTAAACCACAGGCCGTAGCTGGAAGTAGGGTAACAACATCAAAGGTGTTAGATTGTAAGTAATAAGTTCCGATGACACTCAACCAGCCAAAGAAAATTAAAACAGAGATATCACCTAGCCCCATATAACCATAAGGGCGCTTACCCACGGTATAAGTAATTGCAGCAACAATAGCGAGTAAACCCATCACTAAGAAGCCAATAGCGTCTTCAGGCTTTTTACAGGCGACAATAATCAGTGCAATACCACAGATACAGGAAATAATAACATTTAAAATCAGCGCTTTTTTCATTTGAGCGGCTGTTATTATGCCTTTTTGCATTCCACGAAGTGGCCCTAAACGCTCTTCAGTATCCGTTCCTTTTACGGCATCACCGTAGTCATTAGCAAGGTTTGATAGGATCTGTAACGTTCCTGCTGTCAAAATAGCAAGCAGTGCAATAGGTAGCTCAAAATGCCCCATCCAATACGCTAATGCGGAGCCAGTCACAATGGCAATTAACCCTAAAGGCAGTGTTTTGGGTCGTAAACTTTCAAGCCAGGCTTGAGTCCGGCTAGTGGAATTTAGAGAGCTCATGCTGAAATTCGATACTCATGTTCGTTGTTATTATAAAAATAAGAATGGGAGGCAAGCCTCCCACGTAAATATTGCTGATAAGGATCGCACAAGTTGATTATAAAATAAATCGACTCAGATCTTCATCTGCGACAAGCTCATCCAGATGCTGTTTTACATATTCTGCATCAATCAATATTGATTGACCTTGACGTTCACTCGCATCGTAGGAAATTTCTTCCATCAAACGCTCTAAAACAGTATGTAAACGACGAGCACCAATATTTTCAGTGGTTTCATTTACACGCCATGCTGATTCAGCAATTTTGCGAATACCGTCTTCGGTGAAGCTAATAGACACCCCTTCGGTTGCCATTAATGCTTCATACTGTTTCGTTAACGATGCATTAGGTTCAGTTAGAATACGCTCAAAATCTTCTGCTGTCAGCGCTTGAAGTTCGACACGAATTGGCAGACGTCCTTGCAACTCAGGAATTAAATCAGAAGGACTGGAAACTTGGAAAGCACCTGATGCAATAAACAGAATATGGTCTGTTTTTACCATACCGTGTTTTGTTGAAACTGTACAACCTTCAACCAATGGTAAGAGGTCACGTTGTACGCCTTCACGAGAAACGTCAGGGCCAGAACTTTGTCCACCACGTTTACAGATTTTGTCTACTTCATCAATAAAGACAATACCGTGTTGTTCTACCGCATCAATCGCTTGTTGTTTAAGCTCTTCAGGGTTAACTAATTTAGCTGCTTCTTCTTCAACAATCAGCTTAAACGCATCTTTGATTTTCATCTTGCGTGCTTTTTGTTTCTGACCTGCTAAATTTTGGAACATAGATTGTAATTGATTCGTCATCTCTTCCATTCCTGGAGGAGCCATGATTTCAACACCCATTGGTGTTGCAGATAATTCAATTTCAATTTCTTTATCGTCTAATTGGCCTTCGCGTAATTTTTTACGGAAAGATTGACGTGCTGCTGAAGGTTCTGATGCTTGTTCTGCTACGCCCCAGTTATTTTTTGCTGGTGGAATAAGTACATCGAGGATACGTTCTTCAGCCATTTCCTCAGCACGGAAACGATTTTTATCGATAGCTTGGCTACGCACCATTTTGACTGCAGAGTCGGTTAAATCACGGATAATTGAATCAACTTCTTTACCCACATAACCGACTTCGGTGAATTTGGTTGCTTCAACTTTGATGAAAGGCGCATTGGCCAATTTTGCTAAACGGCGTGCAATTTCAGTTTTACCTACACCAGTAGGTCCAATCATCAGAATATTTTTAGGTGTTACTTCGTGACGCAACGCTTCATCAAGCTGCATACGACGCCAGCGGTTACGTAGGGCAATAGCCACCGCACGTTTCGCTTTATCTTGACCAATAATAAATCTATCGAGTTCGCTGGCAATTTCGCGAGGAGTCATTTCAGACATGCTCTCAAATCCTTACTCTTTTGAAGAGAGTTCTTCAAAGTTAACATTGTGGTTAGTATAAATACAGATATCTCCAGCGATGCTCAGCGCTTTTTCAGCGATTTCGCGTGCAGAAAGTTCGGTATTTTCTAGCATAGCTCTAGCCGCTGCTTGTGCATAAGGGCCACCAGAACCGATAGCAATTAAATCGTTTTCTGGTTGAACCACATCACCATTACCCGTGATGATAAGCGATGTATTTTCATCTGCAACAGCAAGCAACGCTTCTAATTTGCGTAGCATTCTGTCTGTACGCCAATCTTTAGCAAGTTCTACCGCAGCTTTAGTTAAATGCCCTTGGTGAAGTTCTAATTTGCGTTCAAACAGTTCAAAAAGAGTAAAAGCATCAGCAGTGCCGCCAGCAAATCCCGCAATGACTTTGTCGTTATAAAGACGGCGTACTTTGCGAACATTGCCTTTCATGACGGTATTACCCATCGTCGCCTGTCCATCACCACCGATTACAACTTGGCCCTTACGGCGAACACTTACGATTGTAGTCATGAGTCAGCCCCTGGTTTAATCAATAAAAAATGGGACGGGAAGTGCTTTTATCTAAGATAAAGTACGACCCGTTGTGTGAATTAGAATTATAGGTGGGGGAGATAATTTATTTTTCAACCCCCAGAAGAGCGAAGAATACAACCTGATACACCCGCTCCAGCCGCTTGTTTACTCACGGAGTTGGCTTGTTCTTTACTGTAAGGGCCTGATAATACGCGGATCCAGCCATCATTGCCTTTCGTTACTCGGCTTTCAACACCAGAAAAAGCTAACGTTGCTCTCACTGATTCAGCTTGTTCGGTATTTTTAAATGAGCCACATTGCACTAAAAATTTTGTTTCAGTCACCGTAGGTTTAGGCGTTGTAACAATCGCAGGTGCTTGCGGTTGTTGAGTTTGTGCTGGCTGTTGTGAAACAGAAGGCGTTGTTGTTGCTGGTGGTGTTACAACCACTTGTGAGCGCGGGACTTCACCATTATAAGGCACTTCTGGCAGTTGAAGGGCGGGTTGGCGTTTATCCGCTTCAATTTGTTGTAAAAAACGCAATTGTTCAGGCGAAAGTGTTGCTTTCGGATTAATCTGGCTACCTGATGAAGGAAATTCAGGTTGTAAAGGTGTACCCACCTGACGATTTTCCAATTCTTTAATATATTGCCAACGCTCTTGCGGTTTTGGCGGTAGGCTATTCGCTGGATGTTGCCCATTGATAGTTGGCGTTGTTTCTACGGCTTCTTTTTTATTATGTGTAATAAAATAGAGGCCGCCGATAAACAGCGCCACAATAGCGATTGCCGCGATAAGCGTTGTTAAAGGCAGCCCTTTAGCAGCCTTTTTGCTCTTACTTTTCGTTGTTTTTTTACGACGAGCAGATGTCTGCCCTCGTCCCACATAGTCTCGTTGTGCCACAGTTCGATTCGCTGATAATTAAAGGAATAGGTATCACAAACGATATGTTACTTAACATAGTGTGTTTTGCCTAGCTTTTAAGCCGACAGACACTGTCTCTTATAATTAGCTCACAATCTAATAAGCGAGAGCCAGGTGCAACAGGTCTACCTTGTAGTTGGTCGAGTAATAACAACATCGATTCACGTCCTATTTGATAACGAGGTTGTTCCATTGTTGTCAGAGCAGGTTCGCTATAACGTGTGATATCCAGATTATCAAAACCAATAACAGAGAGATCTTTAGGAAGCTCTAATCCTAATTTTTTCGCCTGCCACATAACGCCAATTGCCATTATATCACTATGACAGAACACAGCAGTGGGTGGCTCAGGCAATGAAATTAACTTTTTCAGACTTTCTGCACCGCTTTCATGGGTAAAATCACCACGAATAATATAATCTTCACGTAAGGGTATGCCTGTTCTACGCATGGCTTGAATATAGCCTTGCAAGCGATAACGACATAAAGGCATATCTTCAGGGCCTGTAATACAAGCAATACGCTTATGCCCCATTTGCTGTAAATAGTGTGTTGCTCTAAAAGAGGCTGTCAGATTATCGATATGAACAGTCGGTAATTCAAGTTCAGGTGCAAACTCATTTGCCATGATCATCGGCGGTAAATTTTTCTGTTCTTCTTTGGAAACATCAAAAGGGATGTGTGAGCCAAGAAGTAACATGCCGTCAATTTGTTTGGTGATAATAAGATTAATAAAGGCATTTTCATGTTTTTGCTGATGCTTACAATCACCAATTAACACGAGATAACCATGTTGTGCAGCGGTTTCTTCAATGCCACACACAACATCAGTAAAAAAGGGATCGCTGATGTTAGGGACGATCACCAGGATCGTTTTTGACTCGTTACGTTTAAGGTTTTTTGACAGGTTATGTGGATAATAGCCGACATCAAGAACAGCCTGTTCAACTTTCTGACGGGTTTGTGAGGATACTTTTTCCGGATTCATTAATGTACGTGACACAGTTGCTGTGGACACGCCGGCTGCAAGGGCAACATCTTTCATTGTTGCTTGCGTATTATCTTTATTATTTTGTTGCAAACCCCATACCTCCCTTTTGGATGGTTTAGTTAAACGATTGCTTTTTTATTGCAAAAAAACCGCCAATATTTAAAAAAGGATTTTATCGACGGTTTTTAATTCAAGAAATATTCTAAATTGTTATTCTACCCACTTTTTAAATAGATACTGTTACCTAGTTTGCATAAAAAGTGTGATACCAATCGTTTTTATGAGGTAGTTCGCAAAATTGATAAATAGTCTTTGATTGTAACGAGTATTCAAGTGGAATTGTATCCTTAACATAACGCTGGCTAAAATATAGTCAAGTTAGGTAGAGAAGACCCTTAACAATCTGTTGGGTCAACATCAATATTCCATTTCACTTTTTTACTCTCAGGTAAGGCGACAATCTGAGGATAAGTGACAGACATTAATTTTTGTAAATAACTCCGCGAAGGATGTTGGAGCAATAATTGCCAACGATAATTTCCACCTCGTTTAGCTTGAATTGCCGGAACAGGCCCCATTACCCATAAATTTGTATCTCGCATTGGGTGTTGTTCAAAAAACTGCTTAAGCTGTCGCAAGAACTGGGGGGCACGTTGATTATTGTGATCTTCAGAGCGGATCATAATATGACTAGAATAAGGCGGTAAAAAAGTGGCTTGTCGCTCTTGTAAAGCTTCTTTCGTGAAAGCGTCATAACCTTTTTCTAATAGTGTCAGCAGCAGAGGGTGATCTGGCTGGTGAGTTTGTAAATATACCGCGCCTTGCTTACCTGCTCGGCCTGCACGGCCTGATACTTGTGTATAAAGCTGGGCAAAGCGTTCGGCCGCACGGAAATCACTGGAGAACAGCGCGCCATCAACATCCAGTAAAGCCACTAAGGTGACATCAGGGAAGTGATGCCCTTTGGCTAACATCTGTGTACCAATAAGAATACGTGAGCCACCTTGATAAATATCTTCCAGTTGTTGTTCTAAAGCGCCTTTGCGGCTTGTTGTATCTTTATCAATTCGCGTTATTGGTGTATCAGGAAATAATTCACCAATCCCTTGCTCAAGTTGCTCGGTTCCTAATCCTACGGGTATTAAATTTGTTGAGCCACATTGTGGGCATTGTGCTGGAATTCGTCGCTGACTATCACATTGATGGCAACGTAACATGCCATGTTTTTGATGGATCGTATAATAGTGATCACAGCGGGGGCATTCTGCTATCCAACCACATTCATGACATAACAATGCGGGTGAAAATCCTCGGCGATTTAAGAAGAGCATAACTTGGTTACCCGCATTAAGGTGCTCTTTGATTGCTTTAATAAGAATTGGAGACAACCCTGTTGTGAGTGGTTGGCCTTTTAAATCAATTAAATGCTCGGTTGCAGGTTTTGCATTGCCTGCACGTTGAGTTAGAGTGAGTTGTTGATATTTTTTTTGCTCAACATTAAAACTGGTTTCAATTGATGGCGTTGCGGTTCCCATCACGATAGGAATATTTTCTTGTTTTGCACGGAAAACAGCGAGGTCACGTGCATGGTAACGCCAACCATCTTGTTGTTTATAAGATCCATCATGCTCTTCATCGATAATGATAATACCAAGATGCTGGAAAGGGGTGAGGAGCGCTGATCGTGTACCAATAATAATGGCATTATCACCGCGTTTTGCTCGTAACCAAACGGCTAAGCGTTCAGTATCATTTAATCCTGAATGAAGCACATCAACAGGCGCATTAAAGCGCGCCTTAAAACGACGAATTGTTTGAGGTGTTAAGCCAATCTCAGGCACGAGAATCAATGCTTGTTTACCTTCCGCGAGAATTTTTTCTAATACACTTAAATAAACTTCTGTTTTACCTGAACCTGTAATGCCCAATAATAACCAAGGTGAGAATTGATTGGCCTGTGCAGTGATCGCACCTACGGCAATAGCTTGTTCAGTGTTTAATTTAAACCGTTCGCCTTGAACAGTAAGATCATTGTGCCAGTGTATAGGAGCAGGTTGAATAGGACGGAGATCTGCAAAGGCTTTCTTTTTTAAGTTGTTGAGTGTTGCTGTGGTGATCTCAAATTCATCAAGTTGATGGCGATATAATGGTGTACGGCGAAGCGCCGCTAATGCTTGTTGCTGTTTTTTTGCACCTTTTAAACTATTGAGGTCAAGATTAAGTCCCTCTTCAGTGGCGTACCATTGCCATAGTGGTGTGAATTCTGCGGGTTTTCCTTGTCGTAACAAAATTGGCATGGCGTGAAATAACACTTCCCCTAACGGATAGTGGTAATACGCCGATGCCCAATTTAACATATCCCACAAAACACCAGGAAAGAGCGTTTCGCCATCAAGGAGCTCATCAATAGGCTTTAGCTTTTCGATAGGAAACTCACTGTGTGTGCTGAGTCCTTTGACAATACCAAGAGAGCGGCGTTTATTACCAAAAGGCACGATCACCCGACTACCGATAACAGGTGCATCCATCCCTTCTGGTAACAGATAATCAAAAGAGGAAAATAGTGGTACAGGTAAAATCACCTGAACTATGGTCATATCAGGGTTTCCGAGAGTTTTAGCGAAAAGGTGTCTTTAAGAATATCACAAAAAGTGTGCAGATTTCATTGCGCGTTTAGTCGATATTCTGTATGATCCGCCCCCTTTGGTAGATAAATTACCAAACACTTAATTTCAATCAACACGACGTGTGGTGTTCGGCTGTGGGCTGAATGGCGACACGGCCTTAGTAGAGGTTTTCCATGCAAAAAGATATCCATCCTAAATACGAAGAAATTACTGCATCTTGTTCTTGCGGTAACGTTATGAAAATCAACTCCACTGCGGGTCATAACCTGAATCTGGACGTTTGTGACAAATGCCACCCATTCTATACTGGTAAACAACGTGATGTTGCAACTGGTGGTCGTGTTGATCTGTTCAACAAACGCTTCAAAATTCCAGGCAGCAAATAAGATATTTGTTGTTACAAGATGTCAGCCTAGTCTGGCATCTTGCAGACAGTTCGGAATTGAAAAAAAGCCCAAAGTTTTTGCTTTGGGCTTTTTTTATGGGCAAAGTATTCTCTTTTTAGATAACGCTTTTGATAGTGACAAGCCAGATCACAATTGATAAATTATCTATTCATTCATCTATTCACTTACTTATTCATAAAGCAATTAATATCATGACAATACGCTCTGAATTGATACGGAAAATATTACGTAATGAACCTAGGTCAGCAAGGCAACTTACTGATATTTTGAATATTAGCCAGCCAACATTGTCACGGGCATTAAATGCGCTAGGTGACGATATTGTTAGAATTGGTTCGGGAGCTTCTATTCAATATACTTTACGCGATAGTTCCCGTGGGTTTAATTCAGTTCCTATTTATCGCATAAATGAAGAAGGTAAGGTCAAGCCACTAGGTAAATTGACGCCAGTTTTCCCAGAAGGTTTCGTCATGGAGCGGATAGACAATGTGAACCGACATAGTGAAGGTTTGCCGTGGTGGTTATTGGATATGCGCCCCCAAGGATATCTTGGGAGAGCTTATGCTTCTGCCTATTCGGCTGAGCTTGGTTTACCTCAAAACCCCGATCGTTGGTCTGATACAGATATAATTAGAGCATTATTGACTCATGGGCATGATGCAGTGGGAAATCTGCTAATAGGAGAGCAGGCAAGAGATCAATTTTTGGGTATGCAGACACCAGAAATTGTTGAGCGTGATAAAACTTTTCACACATTAGCACGAGCCGTTAGTTCGGGAGAAGATCCTGGTTCATCCGCGGGTGGGGAGCAACCCAAATTCTGTGCCTATACAGAGAAAGGTCATGTTATCGTAAAATTTACGGCGCCTAACAATAATGCTGTTAGTGAGCGTTGGCGTGATTTACTTCAAGCTGAGCATTTGGCATTAAAAGTACTTGGCGTTGAAACAGAGGTATTTGATTTTGAAGGGCAACGCTTCCTCGAAATCCCACGATTTGACCGTGTAGGTCTACTAGGTCGTATAGGCGTTTTTTCTTTACAAGCACTAGATGCCGAGTTTATAGGACGGGCAAGGGAGCCTTGGCCAGTATTAGTTAATGAGCTAATTAAGCAAAAACGCGTTCATCCAGATGCTGCGATTAGCACGGCACGCCGTTGGGCATTTGGTATGTTGATTGGAAATACTGATATGCATCATGGCAATTTATCGTTTATCAGTAGACATGGCCGCCCATATGAGATCTCACCTGCCTACGATATTTTACCAATGGGATTTGCACCTAAGTCCGGTGGTGAAATAGTCAATACACTTCGTCCAGTGACATTACTTGATGGGATCAGCGGTGAAATTTGGCGGGAATGTTTAGAGTTAGCCGAGCAGTTTTATACTTTAGCTGAGAGCTGTAATTGTTTTTCTGACAATTTTTCTCCATGCCTTAAAGCGTTACGTCGTCATCTTGATGAAGCAAGTTCGCGTATAGCTCGCCTAGGGTGATAACAAATAGACCTATGCGGTTGATTGGAAAGCATACCTAAAGAACCCCCTCTCGCTAAAAGCTAGGGGGGCATAATCTGAAGCCCAAAGTTTTTGCTTTGGGCTTTTTTGTTCGTGTTAATCAAGCAATAAATCAAAAACTGGCGCTGATTAATACTCCCAAGTATCGGGATCAACCCCGCGCTGGCGCATTATTTCTTTTGCCTCTTCAGGGATTTCATCGTTACGTTCTTTACGTAAGTCTTCATCATTTGGCAGAGGCTGTCCGGTAAATGCGTGCAAAAATGCTTCACACAATAATTCACTATTGGTTGCATGTTTTAGGTTATTAACCTGACGGCGAGTGCGTTCATCGGTCAAAATTTTCAACACTTTCAACGGAATTGAAACTGTGATTTTCTTAACTTGCTCACTCTTTTTGCCATGCTCAGCGTAAGGGCTGATATATTCACCGTTCCATTCAGCCATGGATTACCTTTATTAATATTCATTTAGTTGAAGTCAGAATAGGGTTAACCCTCATTCTGATGGGCGATACCAGTTTATCATGACTTTTCTAAAACCACCGACTCTTCTGACTGAAGGCGAGAGAAAAAGTGATAGTCACTGGTAATATCCTTAATTTGGCTATTATTTCATTACTTAATCTATCCGTAAAGGAGTTTAGATGTCTAGATGTGTTGACGTCTTGGTGTCTAATTAGATATGCTGTTGTCGACTTTCCCACTTATCGCTGTGACAAGGTGCCTGTATGACGAAGAAAACAGCAACAATTGCTATCCATAATGGGCTAAATGAAGACACTCAATTTGGTTGTGTCGTACCGCCTATCTATCTTTCTAGTACCTATAATTTTTTAGAGTTTAATCAGCCTCGTGAACATGATTATTCTCGCCGAGGTAATCCAACTCGAGATATGGTGCAAAAGACATTAGCCGAACTAGAAGGTGGAGTGGGTGCAGTTGTCACTAGCAGTGGAATGTCAGCTATTCATTTAATTTGTACGGTTTTTCTAAAACCTGGCGACGTCATTGTTGCGCCTCATGATTGTTATGGGGGAAGTTATCGCCTTTTTAACAGCCAACAAGAACGTGGCGCTTATCGTGTCATTTTTGTTGACCAAAATGATGATGTTGCATTACAACAAGCTTTAGCTCACAAGCCTAAAATTGTTTTTATTGAGACACCTAGCAACCCATTACTGAGAATAACGGATATTCAAAAGATCAGTGAATTGGCTCATCAACAAGGGGCTTTAGTGGTGGCGGATAACACCTTTATGAGCCCTGTTTTGCAAAAACCGTTAACATTAGGTGCAGATATCGTTGTGCATTCCTGTACAAAATACCTTAACGGGCATTCTGATATTGTGGCAGGTGTTGTTATCTGTCAGTGTCAGAAACAACTTGAGGAGCTAAGCTGGTGGGCGAATAATATTGGTGTCACTTCTGGCGCATTTGATAGCTATTTATTATTACGTGGCATAAGAACATTAGTGCCTCGAATTCGACTTCAACAAGAAAATGCACAGGCATTAGTGGCATTTTTACAGACACAACCTTTAGTCGAGAAAATATATTACCCCGCACTGGAAAATCATGCAGGTCATCAAATAGCAAAAAAACAGCAGCAAGGTTTCGGTGCGATGTTAAGTTTTGAGTTAAAAGGAGGATTGGATGTGATTAAACACTTTTTATCTCAATTAACACTCTTTACACTGGCAGAATCTTTAGGTGGGGTAGAGACCTTAATTTGTCACCCAGCCACCATGACACATGCAGGTATGTCAGAAGAAGCGAAAAACACAGCAGGGATAAGTCCCTCATTACTTCGTATCTCGGTGGGTATTGAAGATAGTCAGGATTTAATCAACGATTTGCAAAGTGCGTTTGATGCAGCAACTAAAAGGTAACCATGGATCATGAGCGTAGTGGCGATTACACAACAGGCGGAGCCGATTTGCCGTCAGTTACATAAATTCGGTGGTAGCAGTCTTGCGGACATAAAATGTTATCAACGTGTCGTGAATATCATGACGAACTATAGCCAACCTAATGATCTTATGGTGGTTTCAGCAGCAGGATCAACAACTAATCAGCTAATTAGCTGGCTCAAGCTGAGTCAGAATGATCGTATTTCAGCGCATCAAGTTCAGCAGACATTACGACGTTACCAATTATCATTAATTGAAGGACTTCTTTCAAAAGAGAATGCAGAACTTCTCTCTCAAGCCTTTATTGCTGATCTCGAACGTTTGAGTTATTTGCTTGATAAACCTATTACAGATGCAACTTATGCTGAAGTTGTCGGCCACGGCGAAATCTGGTCTGCAAGATTAATGGCAAGTTTGCTTACAGAGCAAGGTTTACCTAGTGTGTGGTTAGATGCGCGTGAATTTTTGTGTGCTGAAAGAGCCGCACAACCTCAAGTGAACGAAGCGTTATCTCGGCCATTATTACAATCACTATTAGCTAAATATCCTGAAAGCCGTTTTGTCGTCACTGGTTTTATTAGTCGTAACCAACAAGGTGAAACGGTTTTATTGGGGCGTAACGGTAGTGATTATTCAGCGACACAAGTCGGTGCTTTAGCTGATGTCGGTAAAGTCACAATTTGGAGTGATGTTGCGGGGGTATACAGTGCTGACCCACGTAAAGTTAAAGATGCCTGCTTATTGCCTCTATTACGCTTAGATGAAGCCAGTGAATTGGCGCGTTTAGCCGCCCCAGTGCTACATACACGTACATTGCAACCCGTATCAGGTAGTAACATTGATTTGCAACTTCGTTGTAGTTATCAACCAGAGCAGGGTTCTACTCGCATAGAACGTGTCTTAGCATCAGGAACGGGTGCGAAGATAGTCACAAGCCATGACGATGTTTGTTTAATTGAACTACAACTCTCATCCCATCAAAACTTTGAGCAAGTAGCAAAAGAAGTTGATGAATTACTTAAGCGTGCGCAAATCCGTCCTTTAGCAACTGGCGTGGATAAAGATAGCCAACTTTTACAACTTTGTTATACCAGTGAAGTGGCTAACAGTGCTTTAGATGTATTACAAGATGCCGTTTTGCCGGGGAAATTACATTTACGAGAAGGGTTTTCTTTAGTGGCGTTAGTGGGTGCAGGTGTGTGTAAAAATCCATTGCATTGCCATCGTTTTTATCAGCAACTTAAAGATCAACCGGTTGAATTTATTTGGCATGCTGAAGATAACATCAGCTTAGTCGCTGTATTGCGCAATTATACTGAGCATCTATTACAAGGTTTGCATCAAACATTATTTAGAGCTGAAAAACAAATTGGCTTAGTGTTGTTTGGTAAAGGGAATATTGGTTCACGCTGGCTAGAGTTGTTTGCTCGTGAACAAGAGCCGTTATCCGCACGTAGTGATTTCGAGTTTATTCTTGCAGGTGTCGTTGATAGTCGCCGTAGTTTACTTGATTATCAAGGGATTGATCCTAGTCGTGCTTTGGCTTTCTTTGATGATGAAGCAACAGAACATACTGAAGAATCACTTTATCTTTGGATGAGAGCACACCCTTATGATGATTTAGTGGTTGTTGATATTACAGCCAATGAGTCCCTTGCTGCATCTTATGAAGATTTTGCCAGCTATGGTTTTCATGTTATTAGCGCTAATAAAATTGCAGGATCTGCATCAAGTTTACGCTATCGCACCACACGAGACGCTTTCTCTAAAACTGGTCGTCACTGGTTATATAATGCCACTGTAGGCGCCGGTTTACCGATTAACCATACTGTGCGCGATTTACGTGAAAGTGGTGATTCCATTTTATCAATTAGTGGTATTTTCTCAGGTACATTATCGTGGTTATTCTTACAATTTGATGGCTCTGTACCGTTTAGTGAATTGGTAGAACAAGCATGGCAACAAGGGTTAACAGAGCCTGATCCGCGAATTGATTTATCAGGACAAGATGTCATGCGTAAGCTGGTTATTCTTGCTCGTGAAGCGGGTTATGACATCGAGCCTGAACAAGTACGAGTGGAATCTTTAGTGCCTATACAAGCTGAAACGGGTTCGCTAGAAGCGTTCTTTGATAACAGCGCGTTGATCAATGAGCAGATGGCACAACGATTAGCTGCTGCAAATGAAATGGATATGGTATTGCGGTATATCGCGCGTTTTGATGCCAATGGAAAAGCCAAAGTGGGTGTGGAAGCAGTAAGAAAAGATCATCCACTGGCATCATTGTTACCCGGAGATAATTTGTTTGCGATTGAAAGTCGTTGGTATCGTGATAACCCACTGGTCATAAGAGGACCGGGAGCAGGAAGAGATGTGACCGCTGGCGCAATTCAGTCAGATTTAAATCGCCTTTCTCAGTTATTGTAAAACGATATTTTCATTATTAATAAGAAACTATCAGTAATTTTTATTGCTGATAGTTTTCTGTGTATTTTTTTCTCCTCTATACTCAAAGAAGTTTTTATTCTTGCGTAGATAGAGAGGAATTATGAACAAAGTTGTAGAAAAATGGATGTATCGCTCTCGTTGGCTATTTGCACCAGTCTATATTGGTTTGTCATTAGGGTTATTGGCACTAACGATTAAATTTTTTCAGTCAATGTATGAAATCTTGCCTAATATTCTTTCCTTATCCGAGGCTACGCTTGTTTTACATTTATTATCTTTAATTGATTTAGCGCTAGTGGGTGGATTATTGATTATGGTCATTTTCTCAGGGTATGAGAATTTTATTTCTAATATGGAAATTGAAAGGGATCAAAAGGAGCTTTCTTGGCTAGGGAAAATGGATGCTGAGTCCCTAAAAAATAAAGTAGCAGCCTCTATTGTTGCAATTTCATCTATTCATTTATTGGGGGTTTTTATGGATTTAAAGAATATCCCTGATAATAAATTATTATGGTATGTCGTGTTGCACCTAACCTTCGTTTTATCTGCATTTGTCATGGGTTATTTAGAAAAAATTTCAAAGCGAAGTAAAAGCAAAGATAAACTTAGCCGAGTAGATGAAAAGAGTGAGCTATGACACTTGCTTATTTTAAAATTGGGCTATACTTAAGCTATCTCTAGTCATAAAGGAGTCATAAATGTCAAAGATCGAAAAACAGATAGATCAATTAAAAGACAAAGCGACGGAGGTAAAACATCGAGCAGAAGAGAAAATATCAGAAACCGCTCATGATGTGAAACATAAGACGTCTGAGCTAAAAGAAGATGTTGAAAAGAAAGTCGATTCATTGAAAAAATGAATATGTTTTAATTAACGTAAAGCGCTGAATACCAGCGCTTTATTTTTATCGTAAAATCTTAAGGTAAAATAGCAAAAGACCGCACAGGAAAGCCACTGGCATTATTAGGTTTAGCTACGATATTAAAAATAACGGCTCCACGTGTTGGTAATTGATCTAAATTAGTCATTAGCTCAATCTGATAAGTGTCTTGCTCCAAAATATAATATTCACCTAATAACGCATTATTTTTATGAAATTCTTTTGCTGGATCTGTATCAAAGGTTTCATGGCCGATGGCTTTAACTTTTCGCTCTTCAAATAAGAATTTTAATGCATCAAGACCCCAGCCAGGAATTTGATTCTGGCCTTCCTCATTTTTATTATCCATCGCTTCTTGTGATGGCCAACGTTTGCTCCAATCTGTGCGTAAAGCAACAAAAGTACCTGCTTCAATTTCACCGTATTTTTCTTCAAACTCAAGAATATCATCTTTAGAAAATGAAAAATTCGCATCAATATTTGCACGTTCAGATTGGTCAATAACTATCAAAGGCAACACTAACTCTTTAAGTTCTAGTTCATGCAAATAACGAGTATTAGGCACAAAGTGGCAAGGGGCATCAATATGTGTACCGTATTGACCAGGAAAGGTAAATTGTTGCGCGAAAAAACCATCTTGATAGTCAAAAAGAGTTTTGAAGTTAGCGGGATCGAACATAAAAAAATGGGGTGAATCTTTATCAAAACTATGTGTTAAATCGACCCATTTTTTAGATTTTATGATAGAAAAAGCATTAATTAATTCATTTGTCATCGGTTTCCCCTGTCTGATAACGGAAATAGTGATCTGAGTGTTCTTTAAGTGTTATAGATATTTAAATTGATATTATTTTGAACAATGTTGGTTTACTTTATTGATAATGATCATAAAGAGAAAACGAAATAAAGCATCGACCTATTTGGTAATAAAAGTCTTAATCTGACAGAGTGAGTAAAAAAAGATAGGAAAAATAAGGTATGAGATAGAGTAATTCGTTATAACACATGGGGGTAAAAAATTAAAAAATGGTAAAATCTACCAGACAATTTATCAATATTAAAAAAAATCATCTAAATTTCTCGCCAGATAAATTTTCAAGTATCTCCCTCTTTCTAGTAAAAAACTCTTCGTAGTAGATAAGAAACGAAAAAATGTCCTTATTCTTGATAAAATTGAGTTAGAACAGCGTGAATATTAGTCATTCTTATAACACTAAAGCCGTAATTAAATTTCAGAAAAATCCCCCAAAACGATTATTTTCTGATATGAATAGTAGGCTAAGTAAAAAAAGCAGTGTGGCTTATCACAAAAATCAAAATAAAGTCACATCAGAAATGAAAGTTAATTACACAACTGGGAGGACATGACTTTTCTGATAGGAAGATGCATGTTGTTACCGCCACAAAGACAAGGTCAGGAGTCTCATGAATCAACAATATTCTGCTATGCGTAGCAATGTCAGTATGCTTGGCAAGCTACTTGGAGATACGATAAAAGAAGCACTTGGTGAAGAAATTTTAGATAAGGTTGAATCTATTCGAAAACTATCTAAATCATCACGAGCAGGTAATGAAGTGCAGCGACAAAAGCTGTTACTCACGTTACAGAATCTCTCTAATGATGAATTATTACCCGTTGCTAGAGCATTCAATCAATTCTTGAACCTGACGAATGTAGCCGAACAATACCATAGCATTTCCCCTCATGGTGAAGCTGCGAGTAATCCGGTGGCATTGGCGAAATTAATCTCTCGACTAAAAGATAAGAATTTTACCGACGAGCAATTAAAAGAAGCCGTAGAGCAAATCTCTATTGAGCTGGTATTAACGGCACACCCAACCGAAATTGCACGTCGTACACTTATTCATAAGTTGGTTGAAGTGAATACCTGTTTATCTCAACTCGATCACGATGATTTAGCGGATTACGAGCGTACTAATATTATGCGCCGTCTGCGCCAGTTAGTGGCTCAATCATGGCATACTGATGAAATTAGAAAAATTCGCCCAACACCAATTGATGAAGCAAAATGGGGTTTTGCGGTTGTTGAAAATAGTTTATGGGAAGGTGTCCCTGCTTTTTTACGTGAATTTAATGAGCAGCTTAAAGAATCCATTGATTACAACTTACCCGTAGAAGCTTCTCCTATTCGTTTTACCTCATGGATGGGAGGAGACCGTGATGGTAACCCAAACGTTACAGCTGAGATCACACGCCACGCTTTACTATTAAGTCGTTGGAAAGCTGCTGATTTATTCTTAAATGATATCCAAGTTCTTGTTTCGGAACTTTCGATGACAGAAAGTACACCGGAACTGCGTGAATTGGCGGGGGGTGCTGATGTTGCAGAGCCTTATCGTGAAATAGCTAAACAATTGCGTACTCGCTTACAAGTGACCCGTGATTATTTAGAACAACGCATTAAAGGCCAACAATCTTTGCCACCTGAAGGATTATTAATTGATAACGCAGAGCTTTGGGAACCACTGTATGCGTGTTATCAGTCACTGACTCAGTGCGGTATGCGTATTATCGCTAATGGGCAGCTGTTAGATACATTACGTCGAATCCGTTGTTTTGGCTTAC
Organism: Proteus sp. TJ1640; assembly: GCF_003144445.1. NCBI lineage: Bacteria > Pseudomonadati > Pseudomonadota > Gammaproteobacteria > Enterobacterales > Morganellaceae > Proteus > Proteus sp. TJ1640. The sequence goes on along the minus strand of NZ_PENY01000001.1, from coordinate 26,242 downwards.
AGCTAGTTAAGCTTGATATTCGCCAAGAAAGTACCAATCACACAGAAGCGCTCTCTGAATTAACACAATATTTAGAACTTGGTGATTACGCGAATTGGTCTGAAGAGCAAAAACAAACATTCTTATTGGAAGAATTAAACTCTAAGCGTCCTCTTATTCCTACGAATTGGCAACCTAGTGCCCCAACACAAGAAGTCTTTGAGACTTGTCGTGTTATTGCGCAATCACCTAAAGACTCTATCGCTTCTTATGTTATCTCAATGGCAAAAGTGCCTTCTGATGTATTAGCTGTAAAGCTATTACTGAAAGAAGCGGGTGCGGATATCCGATTACCTGTTGCCCCGTTATTTGAAACACTTGAAGATTTAAATAACGCTGAAAGCGTGATGACTCGTTTGTTTGATATTCCTTGGTATCGCGATTTAATCGATGATAAACAAATGGTGATGATTGGCTATTCAGACTCAGCAAAAGATGCGGGTGTGATGGCGGCATCATGGGCGCAATATCGTGCTCAAGATGCATTAATCAAACTTTGTGAAAAATCAGGTGTGACATTAACACTATTTCATGGACGTGGCGGTACGATTGGTCGTGGCGGTGCACCCGCTCATGCGGCATTACTTTCGCAACCACCGGGAAGCCTGAAAGGTGGCCTGCGTGTGACGGAACAAGGCGAAATGATCCGCTTTAAGTTTGGGTTACCACAAGTCACCATCAGTAGCCTTGCTCACTATGCAGGTGCAATCTTAGAAGCGAATTTATTGCCACCACCAGAGCCCAAAGCCCCTTGGATTGAAGTGATGGATTCATTGTCTGACGTTTCTTGTGCGATGTATCGTGACTATGTACGAGGGGAAGAAGATTTTGTGCCTTATTTTAGAGCAGCAACCCCAGAAGGTGAGTTGGGCAAACTACCATTAGGTTCACGTCCTGCAAAACGCCGTCCTACCGGTGGTGTTGAAACGTTGCGCGCTATTCCGTGGATCTTCGCATGGACTCAAAACCGCCTAATGTTGCCTGCTTGGTTGGGGGCTGGAGCCGCATTACAACATGAAATTGATAGCGGAAAACAAGCGGTATTAGACGATATGTGTGAGAACTGGCCGTTCTTTAATACACGTATTGCGATGTTAGAAATGGTGTATGCGAAAGCAGATTTATGGTTAGCGGAATACTATGATCAACGCTTAGTAGACGAACGTTTATGGCCATTAGGCGCTAAATTGCGTCAGCAACTTTCTGATGATATTAAGAGTGTCTTGGCAATTTCAAAAGATGAACACTTAATGGCAGATTTGCCATGGGTTGCTGAATCTATTGCACTGCGTAATGTATATACTGATCCATTGAATGTGCTTCAGGCTGAATTATTACAGCGCTCTCGTACTCATAGCGAGTCTGATCCGCGTATTGAACAAGCACTAATGGTTACTATTGCAGGTATTGCTGCTGGTATGCGTAATACAGGCTAGAGTCATCAGTATTTAAAAAGAAAAACAGCGCTTAATAACAGCGCTGTTTTTTTATACTGATTTATTTCAATAAGGCAATAAATAGAAGGCTGTACACCCGGCAAATAAACCAGCGCTGATGCCAATTATTTACGCCTTTATTTAGCGAAGAAAAAAGCGCATGGGTACGAAATTGCTGTGCGATTAATTTTCTATTTTCTGTATCACAACATTTACGAAAAAGAATAAAAAAACTACCCAATTCACGAACTGCCTGTTGGCGGAGTGCTTTTGCTAATAACTGATCAGATTGTTTATCTGCTTCTTTTAATAGCTGTAAGATTATCTGCAAATAACTTTGTGTTCGTTTGGCTTCTTTTTGTTGGTCGGGTTTACGAGTAATAGAGTCAGGATTAGCGCAGTAATAATAGAGGGGTTGGTTATCAAAACCTATTCGTTCTACAACAAGTGCTAATTGCGTTGTCCACAGAATATCTTCATGATAAAGCCCCTCAATAAATTGAAGTTGGTGCTTTTTTATTAAGTCATGTCGGATTAATTGCAACCAAACGAAATGTGGCCATTGATGTTGAGTGACGGCATGGATGATCCACTCACTACCTTTGATGACTTTTTGATAAGGCTGTCGTTGATGAATGGGTCTTTGGTGTTTTTTAAGATCACTTGGATTGAACCTTTCGCCATTACCAATTAAAACATCAACGTGTTGCGTAACGGCTAATTGATACCAATGTGCGAGCAATTCAGGCTTAATAAAATCATCGCTATCAAAAAAAACTACCCATTCGCCTTGAGCATATTTTAAACCCGTATTTCTTGCGCTGGATAATCCTTGATTAGTTTGTTGATAAAGTTTCACTCTCGCATCTTTTTGGCAATACGGCATTGTGACTTCAACACTGTTATCCGTTGAACCATCATTAATAATAATGACTTCAAAATCAGTAAAAGTTTGAGTTATTAAACTATCCAATAATCTCGTGATACGCGAGGCTTCATTAAACATTGGCACAATGACAGAGATTATTGGGGGTTTCACAATATTGAACTCATTTTTGATAGATTACGTGAGGCTATTCTACCTTTTTTTGCCTCTTCATAAGACTCAATCGCTCTTATTCGGGCTTTGGCGTGATCAACTATCGGTAATGGATAATTAAGAGGATTATTGGTTTTTGCCGCCCATTCGTGAGGTGTGTGAATATATCGGCTCGGCACCTTGGCTAGCTCAGGAAGCCAATGACGGATAAATTCACCATCGGGATCAAACTTACGGCCTTGGGTTGTGGGATTGAAAATTCGAAAATAAGGTACGGCATCCGTTCCTGTTGATGCAGCCCACTGCCAACCCCCATTATTTGATGCAAAATCACCATCAATGAGTTGTGACATAAAATAACGTTCACCCCAACGCCAATCAATTAACAAATCTTTGATAAGAAAACTTGCTGTGAGCATACGTAAGCGGTTATGCATCCAACCTGTTTGGTTAAGCTGTCGCATTGCAGCATCAATAATAGGAAAACCTGTTGAGCCTTGAGTCCAAGCATTAAATTCATCTTGGTTGTTACGCCAATTGATTTTTTCTGTCCAAAGCTGAAAGGCAATGTGTTTACATAAATTAGGATTTGCCACAATTAAGTGTTGGTAAAATTCTCGCCAAATAAGTTCATTAAACCAAACAAATGCACCCGATGTATTGTTTTCTAAGAAATCAGGTTCAGTTTGGTAAAGGCGATTAAAACATTGGCGAATAGACAATAATCCAATTGAAAGATAAGGGGATAATCGACTTGTACCATCAACAGCAGGGATATCTCGCCATTTTGCATAATGTGGCACGCTTTCGTAACAGAATTGTTTTAAGCGTTTAAGTGCCTCTTCTTCAGTAGAGATAAAAGAGAGCGAGCTTGTATTTTCAAGTGAAAATAGTGGTGCTTTTAAAGGCGATACCGCTTTTTGATGTGTTCTTATCTCTGGGATAGGTAATGAAGCGTTATCTTGTGAAACAAAGAGTCGCAAAAATGCATTTCTAAAGGGAGTAAAAACCTTGAACATCTCTCCTTGTTGGGTAACTACATTACCTGGTGGAATAAACACATTGTCATGATAAGTATAAACGGTTGTCTTATTCTTTAGTAACTCAGTGACTTTTTTATCACGGCGTTGTTCATTAAGGGCATATTGGTGATTGAAAAAAAGCGCAGTGACGTGATGTTGTTGGCAATACTCAGCCACTTTATCGGCTGCATTTGAATAAGTATCGCTAATTACTATTGTCAGTGGAATATTGAGTTTTGCTAGTGAAGTTGAAAGATCCAGCAACGCATTATGAATAAACGCCTGACATGACAAAGCCATATTATGGGCTTTCCATTGTTCAGGCGTTACGGTGAAAATAGCATGCACCTGTGCTTGTTTATCTTGGCAAGCGTGAAAGAGTGCCTTGTTATCTGTCACTCTTAAATCATGACGAAACCAAACTAAATGAACAGGGGACGGGTGCATGTAACCTCTCTTAATCTAACTTAGGATGTTGATCGATAAGGGATTGGCGTTTTTTCTGTAATGCTTCGATTTCTGCTTCAATATCTTCAACACGTTGTTCGATATTATCATAATGTTCAGAGAGAATTTCTTTTGCCTCTGATTTATCTGATGCCGCAGGTGTTGCACCTCGTAAAGGTTTATTTGCAGTTTCGATCATCTTGATACCGGTTATCAAACCGACAACAGCGACAATCATCAGATAATAAGCTGGCATATATAAATCACCGGTTGCTTCAACTAACCAAGCTGCTGCTGTTGGTGTGGCCCCTGCAATTAATACTGAAATATTAAAAGCAATTGCTAATGCACTATAACGAATATGGGTTGGGAAAATAGCCGGTAAGATTGATGCCATAACCCCAGTAAAACAGTTGAGTAAAACTGCAAGAATTAATAATCCTAAGAAAATTAAACCGATTTCATCACTGTTAATCATCATAAACGCAGGGTAAGCAAGGACAAACAAGCCAATACTGCCACCAATAACAAATGGTTTACGGCCAATTTTATCACTCAATAACCCAATGACAGGTTGTACAAACAACATACCTATCATAATCGCGATGATGATCAGCACACCATGGTCTGCCGAATAATTTAAGTTATGAGATAAATAACTCGGCATATAAGTTAATAACATATAGTAGGTAACATTAGTGGCAATCACTAAACCTACACAGACGGTTAAGCTTTTCCAATATTTTGATGCAATTTCACGTAATGAAACACGAGGTGGATCTTGGATAGATTTACGATCGTCGCTATTCATTTCATCGACGTGTTGTTGGAATGCTGGGGTTTCTTCTAAAGCATGGCGTAAATATAGACCAATAAGACCTAATGGTAATGCTAAGAAGAATGGGATACGCCATCCCCACTCATGGAATGCTGTTTCTCCAAGGATAGTCGAGATCAGTACAACAACACCCGCACCCATAACAAAACCAGCAATAGAGCCAAAGTCTAACCAGCTTCCCATAAATCCACGTTTACGGTCGGGCGAGTATTCAGCAACGAAAATCGCAGCGCCTGAATATTCACCACCAATAGAGAAACCTTGTGCTAATTTAGCGAGTAATAATAAGACTGGCGCCCAAATACCGATAGTTTCATAAGCAGGAATAAGACCGATGGCAAATGTACTGAGTGCCATAATGATGATGGTAACAGATAACACTTTCTGACGACCAAATTTATCCCCAAGCATCCCAAATACGACACCCCCTAACGGTCTTACAAGGAATGGTACTGAGAATGTGGCAAGGGCAGCAATCATCTGTACACCGGGTGATGCGCCAGGGAAGAATACTTGACCTAAGACATACGCAAGGAAGCCGTAGACACCAAAGTCAAACCATTCCATGGCATTACCTAATGCTGCCGCCGTAATTGCTTTTTTAAGCTTACTATCATCAATAATAGTTATATCATTGATTCTTAGCGGTTTATTTCTTTTTTTCTTCATTTTCATATTAAGTGACCTTTATTAAGGTATTCGTAATTTCTTGTTGTTCAATTAATTAAAAGAAATGAAGTGACTATTTGTTAGCGAGAAGAATGAGTAATAAAAATTCACTAAAAAACAGCTTACTTCTACTAAGTTTAAATTTAAATAGTGGTATTAAGCTAATAGATAAGAGAATATTTATTAAGTATAGATGAGATTGAATAAGATATTAGAATGTTTTCTTTGTTGTTTTGATATAACAAAACAGAGCCTCTAAGTATTAAAACGTGATCAATATCATAACGTAATTCTGCTTTTCTGTAAAATTTATGGCGTTATTGACGGGTTATTTGTGTTAAGGCAATTGAAAGCTTCGCAAAAATAAATGAAAAAACAAATTTGTTTTTTGTTTTAATAACAGTGTGTTATATCCTTTTTCTGTTTTTTTGATTCAGGCTAACGCATTTATATGAGCATTGTGCATAATACAAAGATTGATAGATAAGTAGAAAATAATAACACCTTATTTTGCTTTATTATTCTTTCGAATAGTTAAAGTGAATGTGTGGATAATAGAATAGATCTCGCTATTCTTATTATAAGATTAAATCAAGATAGTATGACGAGATATCACGACAGAAATATTAAAGATAGTTTATCTAGTGCTCATATTTAGAATAAAAATTAATAATTAACCGCGCATTTGTGCAAATTAACCCGGGTACCTCTATGAATATTAATCAACTGAAAAGCTTTGTTGAAGTCGTAAAAAATAATTTCAACATTACTAATGCGGCTGAAAAACTCTACACCTCTCAACCGACAATCAGTAAGCAACTAAAAATATTAGAAGATGAGCTCAGTGTGTCACTGTTTGTGCGTAAAAATAATAATTTATTAGCATTAAGTCCGATGGGTAAAGAAGTCCATAAAATTGCTTGTGATATTCTTGGGCAAGTTGATCGAATCAAAAGCATTGTGGCTGAAGAAGATCGTAATAAAAAAGTCGATTTACATATTGCGACAACACACACTCAAATACGTTATTCATTGCCGAATGTGATTGATCATTTTCGTCACTATTACCCTAATATTTCACTACATTTTCATCAAGGCGCACCAGCTCAATTAGCAGAAATGGTTAAAAACGGCGATGTGGATTTTGCTATCGCAACAGAGTCTATGCACCTTTATGAAGATCTGATTACACTGCCTTGTTACCGCTGGACTCGTAGTTTATTAGTTCCTTATGATCATCCTCTTGCCTTATTGAAAGATGATGAGCAGGTTACCATCGAACAAATGGCAGAGTATCCATTGATTACCTATGTTTTTGGTTTTACAAGAGGATCTAAATTAGACAAGGTATTTTATAAAAATAATCTTAAGCCCAAAGTAGCATTAACAGCGACGGATACAGAGATTATTAAATACTATGTTAAGCGACATTTAGGTATCGGTGTTATTGCCACCGCCTCTTATGATGAGACTGAAGATGGTGACGCATTAAAATGTATTAATATCGATCATTTAGTGCAACCGAGTTACACCCATATTTGTGTCAGTAAACATACCCATATGAAAGATTATATGCATGAGTTTATTTCTCTTTATGCTCCTCACATTGATAAAAATATTATTCAGATGCCAGAACAGTGGGGAACACAATGGCACAGTAAAGAGGTCTACCAAGGATTACCTGATTTACGTTCAGTCAATGTGAATAATAGTGTTGCAGAATAGAAGTCAGAATAAAAAAAGCCCGTTTTTTGCGGGGGCAATAACGGGCTTAAGGCAGAATAATAAGAGTTTAACGAGTCAGAATATTAACAAAAATCTGAGCACCGACTAGTAAACAATCATCATCGACAAAATAAGGATTTGCGTGAAGGTAATTATTAATACCTTTCGCTTGATTACCACTTCCTAAGAAGAACATTGCACCGACTTTACCTTTTGTGGCATTAACCATATAGCTAAAGTCTTCACTGCCTGTCATTGGCTTACCGTTTGATTCAATATTCTCTTCAGGTAAGAATTTACGCATTGCATCTAATAAATGCTGATGTGCAGTTGGATGATTAACAACTGCAGGGTATCCGCTATAGCTTAATGTGGTTTTAAATCCACCCGCTGTACTACGAGCCACAATTTCATCAAAACTCGCTTTTAGTACTTGGTCGGTATTTTCATCCATAGAACGGATAGTACCGCGAGCTTGTACGTGATCAGCTAATGCATTAGGGATTGTTCCCCCATTGATCATGCCACAACCAAAGACTGCTGGGCTAAATGGATCTGTCTTTTTCGCAACAACATAATCCATATAATCAATTAAGCGAGTGGCTTCACGAATTGCATCTAAGCCTTTGTGTGGTGTTGAACCGTGTGCAGAAACACCATAAACATCTAATGTCCATGCAGAGCCATAAGATGACATCACACCATCATTAAAGCGCACACAACCCGTTTCAATGGCGGCATCGTTATGGAGTGCATAAGTTTCATCAACGCCTTCCATGCAACCGAGTTCAACCATTTTTTCAGCGCCAGGTACACGCATATCTTCTTCAGCCATTTGGAAAATAAAGCGAACGTTCGCGCTCATCTCTTCTTTATTTTCGGCAAGATACTTAGCACTGGTTAATGCCATGGTCATATGAGTATCGTGACCACAGTTATGTGCACAACCTTGGTGAACTGAACTATGTTCATTATTCGTTAAGTCTGGCATTTCTAATCCGTCCATATCAGCACGGATAGCAATTAATGGAAATTCAGCATTAACAATTAAGTCTGCTGTGAAACCAGTATACCCATCAAAAGTTTTAATTTGATAACCAAAACTTTCCATTAATTCACGGCAATACTTTGATGTCTTATATTCTTCACCTGATAACTCAGGTATTTTGTGCAAGTCTTGTCGTGTTTTTTTACTAAAGTCATTTAATTGAAAGAGTTTTTCACTGACATTATAAATATTATTCATTAGATAACTCCCTGGATAGTAAATCCAATTTGCGCGACGATTGATGCTCCAAAGAAACAACAAGTTGAAACAATCATGAAAATAAGAATAACTTTCCATGACATTTTCTTAAGTTCTTCTAATTGACCACCAACAGATAAACCAGCAAATGCTAATAAAGGCACACAACAAGATAAGAAAGAGACTTTACCAATAGAACTAATAAAGAAATCTCTTACTGGTGTTTCGGGTAAACAAATAAGTATCCCAATAATTGTTGCATAAGCAAATGTTGGTAAAGATGAAGGTAAATAATGTTTTGCAACGAGTGAAATAAATACCACTAATGACATAGCAATAAAGCTATCCCACATTGCATAAAGAGCGATCCCTGATGTTAACGTCTGAGTAAACATTGCCAGTAAAATAGCAACGAATACAAATTTCATATCAATAATTATATTTTTCATGCAGTTTTGCCTCTGGTGAAAATTTTATAAATTTTTTCTGAAAGAGGTAAACCTAAATAGGTTAATGACAGTGCGCCAAGTGCTGATGATAATAAGTTAGATGCAGCGGCAACACTTAATACTTGCTGTGCTAATGTTTCATCAAGACCATTAATTAACGCACCTGATGCAGCACTTAACATGGAACCAGAACCCACGCCAGAGCCTGCAGCAAGTGCAAGTGGGTGTAATCCGGTTAATGGCGCAATACTACCTAATACGCTAAACCACAAAGTACCGATAACAGAACCACATAAATAGATGGCTAATACGCCAATATATTCTTGTGAGCCTGTACCAAATTTACCTTGAATTACAGCAATAGAAGGTTCACGGCTAATAGATGAACAAGCACCAATTGCACGACGACCAAATCCAAATTTAATCGCTAATGGAACTGCAATTAATACAGGTAATAAGTTTCCGAGTTCCTGAACAAATAAAGGAATACCGACACTTAAAATCATTTTAATATTAGGAACAATCATTCCTGCATATTGTGTACCTAAAATAAGTAGGCTGAAACCTACCATTTTACCGCAGAAGCCTTCTTCTTTTTCTGTAAATAATTTACCCCATACTTTAATTTTTTTACGGGTAAATCCAGCAGATATACACATACCAATAATTACAGCAAATAACATTGGTAAAATAGGTATTACCGCAATGCCAATCTTAATTTCTTTTTTACCAATGACATATTGTGAAATAAAAATTAAGAAAAGGACTGCCAGAATACTAATAAAGAAAACCTTTATCGGACTTCTACTTTTGTCCATCCGTTAATCTCCGTTGAAAAATAATCAGGCTTTATTCTAGAGGACAAAAAGCAAAAGGTAGCGTGACCAATGTCATGTTTATTTCATACCTCTTTTTCATGGAGCATGAAATAATGCAATGGTAATAAATTTATTAACAAATAGAGGAAAGTTAAATTTTTTAATAAAGACAGTGAGTAAGGCTGAAATGAGTCAGCTTAATTGTTAATAAAGATGTAATGAGAAAAATAACAATTAAAAATTATTTTAATTATTAAAATAATCCTATAATAAAATTTTGTCTACACTTTAGTAAATAATAATACGTTATTAATGAGATATATTCTTATTTGGTGCGGTTATTATAAATTTAATGAATGTATTTGGAAGTGATATTTTATTCTTTGTATTTTTAAGGGCGGATCTTATCTTCACAGTGACATTATAACGATTGGTGTTATTCTTTATATTTGAGTTAGTAAGATTATTTTCTCTGCAAGCTGGTGAGGAAGAGAGATAGAATATGGGAAGGAAATAAATGTAGCTTGCAGAGAGGCACAATTCACCCAAAACTGAGGAAAAACATCACCATGAGTAAGCAAACAGTTGCAACCTATATTGCTAAAGTACTCCATAATGCCGGTGTAAAACGTATTTGGGGCGTGACAGGAGATTCTCTCAATGGATTAAGTGATAGTTTGCGAAAGATGGGAACGATTGAGTGGATGGGAACTCGCCATGAAGAAGTTGCTGCTTTTGCTGCAGGAGCAGAGGCGGCAGTTAATGGCCAATTAGCGGTTTGCGCAGGCTCTTGTGGGCCGGGAAATTTACATCTTATCAATGGGCTTTTTGATTGCCATCGTAATCATGTTCCTGTGTTAGCCATTGCTGCACATATTCCTTCTGCTGAAATTGGTAGTAATTATTTTCAAGAAACACATCCGCAAGAACTTTTTCGCGAATGTAGCCATTATTGTGAATTAGTCTCAAATCCAGAGCAGATCCCTCAAGTGCTTGCTATTGCAATGCGAACCGCTATTTTAAAAAAAGGGGTCTCAGTTGTTGTTTTACCGGGAGATGTTGCATTAAAACCAGCTCCAGAAGATGCGCATGAAAACTGGTATCCGTTGCAGTCTCCACTCATCATGCCAAATCGTTTCGAAATCGAAAAATTATCTGATGCATTGAATAATGGAAAAAATATCACCTTAATGTGTGGTGCCGGATGTGCTCAAGCTCGTGATGAAGTGATTAAACTGGCTCAAACATTAAAAGCGCCTGTTGTACATGCATTGCGAGGGAAAGAATACATTGAGTGGAATAACCCCTATAGCGTGGGCATGACAGGATTAATTGGTTTTTCATCGGGTTATCATGCGATGGAAAATGCTGATACGTTAGTGCTATTAGGTACGCAATTCCCTTATCGTGCATTTTATCCATCAAAAGCCAACATTATCCAAATCGACATTAATCCAAGTAGTATTGGTTCGCATTGTCATGTTGATATGGCGATGGTTGGCGATATTAAAGCCACTCTGAATGCGATACAACCTCGTTTAAAAGAAAAAACAGACACAGCTCATCTTGATGCTTCCTTAAAACATTATGCCAAAGCACGGCAAGATCTGGATGCACTTGCACAACCTAGTGAGCGTGAGCTTATTCACCCACAATACTTGGCGCGCCGATTAAGTGAACTGGCAAATGATGATGCCATTTTTACCTGTGATGTCGGAACACCAACAGTATGGGCCGCCCGTTATGTTGGGATGAATGGAAAACGTCGTTTACTGGGCTCTTTTAATCACGGCTCTATGGCAAATGCGATGGCTCAAGCCATTGGTGCACAATCGTTAGATAGAAAACGTCAAGTTGTGGCAATGTGTGGTGATGGTGGATTTACCATGTTAATGGGTGATTTTATCTCATTAGCGCAAATGAATTTGCCAGTGAAAGTAATTATTTTTAATAACAGCGTATTAGGTTTTGTGGCGATGGAGATGAAAGCTGGTGGTTATTTAACGGATGGCACAGATTTGCATAACCCTGATTTTGCTGCTATTGCTAATGCATCGGGTATCAAGGGTATTCGCGTTGAAAAAGGTGAAGATCTGGATCATGCACTTAAAGAAGCCTTTGAACATGATGGCCCTGTAATTGTGGATGTGGTAACCGCAAAACAAGAGCTTTCTATGCCTCCTGAAATTAAATTTGAACAGGCTAAAGGCTTTAGTTTGTATATGATGAAAGCGATTATTAATGGTCGTGGTGATGAAATCGTTCAACTAGCCAAAACCAATTGGTTACGTTAATCGTTTTATTTAAAGTATAAATTGTAGATAAATAGACCAAACCCTATCAACATAAGCCGATAGGGTTTTTTATTATTGCGCTTTCTCTGCTAAACAGAAGTTTTCAATTAATTGCCCCATTAATTCACGAGTTGGTTCAATAAATGCCATATCAATAAATTCATCAGGTTGGTGGGCTTGTTCAATAGAACCTGGGCCCAAAACTAAGGTAGGGCAGAGATCTTGAATAAACGGCGCTTCAGTACAGTAATTCACCGTTTGCGCTTTCTCACCTAATAGTTTTTCGATCACGGCGACCATTTTATGATCGGTGGGGCACTCATAACCGGGAATAGGATCATGTAGCGCTTCAACACTTAAACGCCCCGGCCAACGTGCTTTTACGGGCGCTAACGTTTCGTGTAGTAAATCATCTAAATCTTGTAATGTAAGCCCAGGCAATGGGCGAATATCCATATGTAATTCACAGCAAGCACAAATCCGATTTGCTGCATCACCGCCATTAATATAACCAAAGTTCATGGTGGGATAAGGGATTACAAATGCAGGGTTGTTATAGCGCGTTTTTAGCGTATCGCGCAGTGTACTCAGGTGAGTAATGGATTCATGCATTAGCTCAATCGCGTTCACACCTTTTTCTGGATCGCTAGAATGTCCTGATTGTCCCGTAATGCGTATCGCATTCGATAAATGCCCTTTATGAGCACGAATAGGTTTTAGGGATGTTGGTTCGCCAATAATGGCAAAATCAGGGCGGATTGCGGTATGAGCGGCAAAATAACGTGCCCCTGCCATAGAGGTTTCTTCATCTGCGGTAGCAAGAATATAAAGAGGATGAGTTAACGTTTTAGTATCGACATCCCGCAATGCATCAAGAATAAAGGCAAAAAAGCCTTTCATATCCGCAGTGCCTAAGCCGTATAACTTATTTTCTTTCTCTGTCAGTGTAAAAGGATCTTGTGTCCAACGACCTTCATCAAACGGTACTGTGTCAGTGTGACCACAAAGTAATAACCCGCCTTTGCCTGTTCCTAATGTTGCTAAAAGGTTAAATTTTCCTCGGGTTTCAGGTACAGGTTGAATTTCAATTGAAAAACCTAATGTTTCCAACCAATTAGCAAGCAAATTAATCAGTGATTCGTTGCTTTGATCGTTCTTAGCATCTGTAGCACTGATAGAGGGCGTTGCAATTAATTGACGATAAATCTCAATAAATGTAGGTAATTTAATATTCACTGTTGACAGCCTTTCTTCATAATAGTATCAATATTCATGCACTTTTTTTGAATAAAAATACATTAATCGGTTTGTGTTCATAGTACAAGGTAAGAATGACATGTTAAATACTCTGATTGTAGGAGCAAGTGGTTACACTGGCGCTGAATTAGCCGCCTATCTTCAGCAGCATCCTCGTGTGAATTTGAGCAGACTGATGGTATCAGCTCAAAGTGCAGATGCAGGAAAGTGCTTTTCTGAACTTCATCCTCAATATCGTGGCTTAGTGGATCTCCCTTTAGAGCCAATGGTTGATGTTGTGAAAGCGGCTGAAAATATTGATATCGTTTTTTTAGCAACAGCCCATGAAGTCAGCCATGACATTGCCCCGATTTTTTTAGAGCAAGGTTGTGTGGTGTTCGACTTATCGGGTGCCTATCGAGTACAAAACAAGCATTTTTATCAACAATACTATGGATTTGAACATAAGAATACTGATTGGTTATCACAGGCAGTTTATGGATTAGCTGAATGGAATGCTGACATTATCAGTCAGGCGCAATTAATTGCTGTGCCAGGCTGTTATCCAACAGTTTCTCAGTTGTCATTAAAACCCTTAGTGGAAGCGGGACTGTTAGATACCGCGCAATGGCCAGTCATTAATGCCACCAGCGGTGTAAGTGGTGCAGGTAGAAAAGCCTCTTTAACCAGCAGTTTTTGTGAGGTGAGTTTGCAACCTTATGGCGTGTTTACGCATCGTCATCAACCCGAAATTGCAACACATCTGGGTATTGATGTGATTTTTACCCCTCACTTAGGCAATTTTGCCAGAGGGATCTTAGCCACTATCACCTGTAAGTTAAAAGCGGGTGTGACACAAGAGAATGTCAGACAAGTCTTTGATGATGCTTATCAAGACAAGCCATTAGTGCGTGTTTATGACAAAGGATTACCTGCATTAAAAGCCGTGGTAGGAACTGCATTTTGTGATATTGGGTTTGCTCAACAAGGTGAACATCTGATTGTGGTCGGTGTTGAAGATAACTTGTTGAAAGGAGCTGCTGCACAAGCAGTGCAATGTATGAACATTCGGTTTGGTTTCGCTGAAACCGAATCACTTATTTAAATAATGAGTAGGGAAGTTTCATGGAACCATTAATTATCAAACTGGGTGGTGTGCTCCTTGATAATGAAGAAGCGTTAACACGGTTTTTCACCGCATTACAACAATATCGCTCGACGCATTCTCGTCCTTTAGTCATCGTACATGGTGGTGGCTGTTTGGTGGATGAATTGATGGGTAAATTGCAATTACCTGTCGTGAAAAAGCAAGGTCTGCGTGTCACACCCGCAGATCAGATAGATATCATCACAGGAGCACTGGCCGGAAGTGCTAATAAGACCTTGTTATCGTGGGCAACTCAGTTTGGGCTTAATGGGGTGGGACTTTCTTTGGGTGATGGGCAATTAGCAAAAGTCACTCAAATCAATGAAGAGTTAGGCCATGTAGGAAATGCAACTCCCGGCTCTCCTGATTTACTCAATTTATTATTAGGTGCGGGCTATCTACCAATTATTAGTTCTATCGGTATGACTGAAAAAGGTGAGTTGATGAATGTGAATGCTGATCAAGCCGCAACCGCTATTGCTGAAACATTAGGCGCTGATTTAGTCCTGCTTTCCGATGTCAGTGGCATTTTAGATGGCAAAGGTCAGAAGATTGCTGAGATTTCAGCTGAAAAAGCACAGATGTTAATCGACCAAGGCATTATTACTGACGGCATGGTAGTGAAAGTAAACGCAGCATTGGAAGCGGCTAAAACACTTGGTAGACCTGTTGAAATCGCAAGTTGGCGCCATGCTGAAAAGCTGACGGCACTGTTTAATGGTGTTGCAGTCGGAACCCGTATTTTAGCTTAAAAAATCACTCTAGAAATCTTATTGCTATTTGATAGTTGGCAGAATTTAAACAAATTGGGAATTGAAGGTTATCACTATGACTAAAGGTATTAAGAAAATCGTACTAGCGTACTCAGGCGGATTAGATACTTCGGCGATCATTCCTTGGTTAAAAGAGCATTACGATAACTGTGAAGTTGTCGCTTTTGTGGCGGATGTCGGTCAAAGCCGTGATGATTTAGTGGGTGTAGAACAAAAAGCATTGGCATCAGGTGCTTGCGAGTGTCATATCGTCGATTTACGTGAAGAATTTATCAAAGATTACGTTTACCCTGTATTAAAAACAGGTGCTTTATATGAAGGTAGCTACTTATTAGGTACTTCAATGGCACGTCCTGTTATTGCTAAAGCTCAAGTAGAGTTGGCATTAAAATTAGGTGCTGACGCTGTTGCTCATGGCGCAACAGGTAAAGGTAACGATCAGGTTCGTTTTGAAAGCACTTATGCGGCACTTGCTCCACAGTTGAAAGTGGTTGCGCCTTGGAGAGAGTGGGATTTACGTTCTCGTGAAGCACTGCTGGATTATCTGAAAGTCCGTAATATTCCTACTACTGCGACACTTGAGAAAATTTATAGCCGTGATGAAAACGCATGGCATATCTCAACGGAAGGTGGTGTATTAGAAAGCCCATGGAATGCATCAAATGAAGATTGTTGGGCATGGACTGTTGATCCGAAGAAAGCGCCAGAAACACCTGAATTAGTCACTGTTACAGTTAAAGCAGGTGAAGTTGTCGCGGTAAACGGTAAAACACAATCACCTTTTGAGTGTTTAGATGCATTAAATACATTAGGTGTTAAGCACGGTATCGGACGTATTGATATTGTTGAAAACCGTTTAGTGGGAATGAAATCTCGTGGCTGCTATGAAACTCCAGGGGGCACTATCATGATGGCAGCTCTGCGTGGTGTTGAGCAACTTGTTCTTGATAGAGATGCGTTTAAATGGCGTCAACAACTGGGTTTAGAGATGTCGTATGTGGCTTATGACGGTCGTTGGTTTACGCCAATCCGTGCTTCACTACAAGCGGCTGCAGAATCGCTGGCACAAGATGTGAATGGCGAAGTGGTTTTAGAGCTTTATAAAGGCCATGTGAATGCCATTCAGAAAAAGTCAGAAAATAGCCTGTACTCTGAGGAATTTGCAACCTTTGGTGAAGATGAAGTTTACGATCACAGTCATGCTGAAGGTTTTATCCGTTTATATTCTCTGCCATCACGTATTCGTGCACTGAGCAAAAAATAACGTAAGGCAATAGAGTGGTGCTAACAAGCATCACTCTCACTCTTTTTTATTACACAGAATAGATACAGGAAGCGATTATGGCACTCTGGGGTGGACGTTTTAGTCAGGAAGCTGATCAACGGTTTAAACAATTCAATGATTCACTGCGGTTTGATTTTCGACTGGCACAACAGGATATCTTTGGCTCAGTAGCTTGGTCTAAAGCGTTAGTCACCGTTGGTGTGTTATCACAAGATGAACAAGCTCAACTTGAGCAAGCTTTAAATGAATTATCAGAAGAAGTAACGGCAAACCCGCAGTCTATTTTGCAAAGTGATGCAGAAGATATCCATAGTTGGGTTGAAAGTAAGCTTATTGCCAAAGTGGGTGATTTAGGTAAAAAGTTACATACGGGGCGTAGTCGTAATGATCAGGTCGCAACAGATTTAAAACTATGGTGTAAAGAAGAAGTTATTCATCTTCGCCAAGCGATTGTTGAGTTACAAAAAGCGTTAGTTATTACCGCAGAAAAAAATCAAAATGCGGTGATGCCGGGTTATACCCATTTACAACGTGCTCAACCAGTAACATTCGCACACTGGTGTTTGGCCTACAATGAAATGTTAGCTAGAGATGAAAGCCGTTTAGCCGATGCTTTGAAACGTTTGGATATCAGTCCACTAGGATGCGGTGCATTAGCGGGTACAGCTTATGATATCGATCGTGAACAATTAGCGGAATGGTTAGGTTTTGCGAGAGCAACTAACAATAGTTTAGACAGTGTATCCGACCGTGATCATGTCTTGGAGCTATTATCTTGCGCGTCTATTGGGATGGTACATTTATCTCGTTTTGCAGAAGATCTTATTTTCTTTAATAGTGGTGAAGCGGGCTTTATTGAATTATCAGACAAAGTGACCTCTGGCTCATCATTAATGCCTCAAAAGAAAAATCCAGATGCACTTGAACTTATTCGTGGGAAATGTGGACGTGTTCAAGGTGCATTAACGGGCATGATGATGACCTTAAAAGGTCTGCCTTTGGCTTACAATAAAGATATGCAAGAAGATAAAGAAGGGTTATTTGATGCTATTGATACATGGTCTGATTGCTTGCATATGGCAACATTAGTTCTTGATGGCATTCAAATCCGTCGTCCTCGCTGTGAAGAAGCCGCTAAACAAGGTTATGCCAACGCGACTGAACTGGCAGATTATCTTGTTGCTAAAGGCGTGCCATTTCGTGAAGCTCACCATATTGTGGGTGAAGTGGTTGTTTGTGCCCTTGAGCAAGGTAAAGCGATTGAAGAGCTTCCGCTTTCTGAATTACAGATGTTTAACAGTAAAATTATGATTGATGTGTACGATATTTTATCGCTTCAATCATGTTTAGATAAACGTCTTGCAAAAGGGGGTGTTTCTCAAAAACAGGTCGCTTATGCGATAGCAAAAGCCAAAGAAGTTTTAAATATAAATAAATAAGAAAAGAGTTTATTTAAGACAACTTACTGTTATTAAAAAAGAACAGGGTGAACTTCACTCTGTTTTTTTATTTTAAATTGCCGATAATATTGAAAAAGAGAGACAGAATAACATTCGACTGATAGAAAAATTTATCAGTTACTATATTATCTATAGACATTAACTATCAGCAATAAATGTGGGATCTGCAATGAATATCCGTGACTTGGAATATCTGGTGGCTCTAGCTGAGCATAAACATTTTCGTCGGGCGGCAGATTCTTGCCATGTGAGCCAGCCAACATTAAGTGGTCAAATTCGTAAACTTGAAGATGAACTCGGTGTAATGTTACTTGAAAGAACGAGCCGTAAGGTTTTGTTTACCCAACAAGGCTTATTGCTGGTGGATCAAGCGAAAACTGTTTTACGTGAAGTAAAAGTGCTACAAGAAATGGCTTCATTGCAAGGCGAAAGTATGGCGGGACCTTTACATATTGGGCTTATCCCTACTGTTGGCCCTTATTTATTGCCCCACATCATTCCTGAATTACATAAAAACTACCCTAAGTTAGAGATGTACCTTCATGAAGCACAAACTCATAGCTTATTAGCTCAATTAGATAGTGGAAAACTCGATTGTGCAATTTTAGCAATGGTTAAAGAGAGTGCACCGTTTATTGAAGTGCCTTTATTTGAAGAGCCAATGAAATTAGCGATTTATGAAGAACATCCATGGCATGAACGTAGCTCTGTGCCGATGGGTGACTTAGCGGGTCAACGTTTATTAATGTTAGAAGATGGACACTGTTTACGCGATCAAGCGTTAGGGTTCTGTTTCCAAGCTGGCGCAAAAGAAGATACTCATTTTAGAGCAACGAGTTTAGAGACATTACGTAATATGGTCGCTGCTGGTAGTGGAATAACCTTATTACCTGATTTATCCGTACCTCAAGAACAAAAACGTGATGGAGTTTGTTACTTAGAATGTACCGATCCAAATCCATCACGTTCTATTATTTTGGTTTATCGTCCCGGATCGCCTTTGCGTAATCGTTATGAACAATTAGCAGAGACAATCCGTGAACATATGACCGCATTTTATGCAGAAAAACAAAACGCATTAAAATAAGCGGTTTAAACCATTAAGCGCCGCAACACGATAGGCTTCTGCCATTGTTGGATAGTTGAAGGTGGTATTAACGAAATACTCGATAGTATTGCCTTCACCTTTTTGCTCCATAATTGCTTGGCCGATATGAATAATTTCAGCCGCACGCTCACCGAAACAGTGAATACCTAAAATCTGCTTGGTTTCACGGTGGAAGAGAATTTTCAAACTTCCCACATTCATACCTGCTATTTGTGCTCTTGCCAGATGTTTAAATTGAGCTCGACCCACTTCATAAGGGATTTTCATTGCAGTGAGTTGTTGCTCTGTTTTACCAACAGAACTAATTTCAGGAATGGTGTAGATCCCCGTTGGAATATCTTCAATTAAATGTGTTTCTGATTTTCCGGTTGTGATTGCTAAAGCCGCAATTCGGCCTTGATCATAAGCGGCTGAAGCTAGGCTTGGATAACCAATAACATCACCTACGGCATAAATGTGTTCACAACTGGTTTGGTAGTGGGCATTAACAGAAACGAGCCCACGACTATCTGTTTTAATACCGACGTTTTCTAAGCCTAGAGTGTCTGTATTTCCTGTTCGACCATTCGCATAAAGTAGACAATCTGCTTTGACTTTTTTACCTGATTTTAGGTGAACAATAACACCATCATCGACACCTTCAATGCTTTCGTATTCTTCATTATGACGAATAACAATGCCGTTATTCCAGAAGTGATAAGAAAGTGCATCAGACATCTCTTGATCAAGGAAAGACAATAGGTGATCACGAGTATTGATTAAATCTACTTTTACTCTTAATCCTCTAAAGATAGAGGCATATTCACAACCAATGACACCTGCGCCATAAATAATGACATGGTGCGGCTCATGCTCTAAATCGAGAATAGTGTCACTGTTATAAATACGAGAATGAGAAAAATCGACATCTGGCGGGCAATAAGGGCGAGAGCCCGTTGCAATAATAAAGTTATCAGCCGAAAGAATATCGCAAGTACCATCAGGATAACGCACGCTGACCCGGTGTTCGTCAATAAATGCGGCTTCACCCGAATACATCGTACAATTATTACGCTCGTAAAAACCTTGACGCATTTTAGTCTGCTGACTAATCACGGTGCTGGCTTGACGAAGTATTTGAGAAAAAGAGGAGTTAATAAGACGAGATTGGTCGCTATAAAGTGGGTTTTGATTAAACTCGATAATGCGACTTACTGCATGGCGTAGGGCTTTGGAGGGAATGGTACCCCAATGCGTACAGCCACCACCAACTTTGTTATAACGTTCTATAACTGCGACGCGTTTTCCTTGTTTAACAAGCCCCATGGCCGCGCCTTCACCGCCAGGACCTGAACCGATAACAATGGCATCGAAATGAGAATGTTGCATAGGAAGAGACCTGTTTTATACAAACCGACAACGGTATATTAACATTAGAATGAATAATAGCCCAATTGACATTAAGGGCATTAGTCACACTTTGTTGAGTTTTTATGAGAATGTGTCTTGAGAGATGATTGTACGCACTGCTTTTTTAACAAAGTTTGATATATTGAGCATAAACCAAATTAGGATTATCAGGATTTCTGTGAGTAATAATATTGGCATCAGAGCTAAACAAAAAGAAAAAACCCGTCGCTCTTTAATTGAAGCAGCTTTTAGCCAACTCAGTGCCGAGCGTAGTTTTACCAGCTTAAGTTTACGAGAAGTCGCTAGAGAGGCGGGTATTGCGCCTACCTCATTTTATCGCCATTTTAAAGATGTGGATGAACTTGGGCTGACAATGGTTGATGAAAGTGGATTGATGTTACGCCAACTGATGCGACAAGCACGTCAACGTATTGCGAAAGGTGGTAGCGTTATTAGAACATCAGTAGCCACTTTTATGGAATTCATTGGCAATAATCCTAATGCGTTTCGATTATTATTACGTGAGCGTTCTGGGACTTCGGCGGAATTTCGTGCCGCAGTCGCACGAGAGATCCAACATTTTATTGCAGAACTGGCAGACTATCTTGAGCAAGAGAGTCATATGCCACGTTATTTTACAGAAATGCAATCTGAAGCAATGGTCACTATTGTATTTAGTGCAGGCGCAGAAGCACTAGATATCGATATTGAAAAGCGTCAACAATTAGAAGAAAGATTAGTTATACAGCTGCGAATGATTGCTAAAGGTGCCTATTATTGGTATCGACGTGAGCAAGAAACGCAAATACCTCAACAAGATAACCCAGAGATAAAGAAAAAAACGCATCAGAAAGGAGACAAATGATGGAACAAAATCGCTGTGAAAAAAGCACGCTATTACTTGCCGCAGTCATTGGTGTCGCTTTACATGGTACATATTCAAGTTTTTTTAACCCGTTGATTGAAACGTGGTCGGTTTTCCCACTCGTCAGTTTAATCTTGGCAGTTTACTGTTTATATCAGCGCTATTTAAATCAACCTATGACTGATGGAATGCCTAAGTTGATTTTTTCATTCTTTTTATTAGGCTTCTTCGGTTATAACGCTTACACCAGAACCGTTAACCCTGAATGGGGTTCAAACTTCTTCTCTTCAGTTTGTATTGTTATCGTTGCGTTATGGATTTATCGTCAGTTCAAACATCGTCAACGTTTACGTATACAGGCAGAAGAAGCTGAGAGAGCATCACAAGCAGAACAGTACTAGTCTGTACTTATCTATTTGTTGTAAACACAGCGAAATTTTGACACCAGCAAGTTATCTTGCTGGTGTTTTTGTTTTTATTCGCGTTATTAAAGGATTTTTTACTCTAAGAAGAGAAATAAGCAGTTATCTTTTTTCTAATAACACACCACATTCCATATGATGGGTATATGGGAATTGATCAAATAAAGCTAATTTACTGATTTTATGTGTTTTTGTTAGGGTTTCTAAATTTTGGCACAATGTTTCTGGGTTACAAGAAATGTATAAAATGCTAGGGTAAGTTTTAACCAGTTCTACAGTTTTCTCATCTAAACCACTACGTGGTGGATCGACAAAAATGGTTTCACATTGGTAATCTTTTAAATCAATCCCTTCTAGACGTTTAAATTCTCTTACCCCATTCATTGCTTGTGTAAAATCTTCCGCAGACATGCGAATAATTTTCACATTATCAATATGGTTCATTGCAATATTATATTGCGCGGCATAAACAGAAGGTTTTGCGATTTCTGTTGCCAGTACGCGATCGAAATTACGCGCGAGTGCTAATGAAAAGTTGCCATTACCACAATACAACTCAAGCAGGTCACCTTTCGCGTTTTCTGTTGCCTTTAATGCCCATTCCAACATTTTAATATTGACCTGAGCATTAGGTTGCGTGAAGCTATTTTCAACTTGGCGATAAATCATCTCTTTACCTGCGACAGGTAACACTTCATCAATAAAATCGTTATCAAGCATAATTTTTGTTTTATATGCACGACCGATTAACTGCACATCAAAACCTTGAGCAATTAAGGTCTGGCGTAATGCTTGTGCTTCTTGTTGCCAAGTTTCATCAATTTTCTTGTGATACAGCAAAGAGACAATAATTTTATTACTCAACGTAGAAAGATAATCAATCTGAAATAGTTTCTTTCTGAGTGTTGGTTTATCTTTTATTTCTGCCAACAAGACAACCATCATTTTATTAATAAGCTGGCTAGCAACCGGAAATTGGTCAACACGAATACGCTGCTTAGTCTCTTGGTCAAACATAATATGATAGAGAGAATCGTCCTCATGCCAGATGCGGAATTCCGCACGCATACGATAATGCTGTTCTGGTGATGAAAAAACCTCTGCTTCAGGCGCATTAAAAGGAGCCATCATTGTTTGTAGACGTTGTGTTTTTTCATTCAGTTGAGACTGATATGTTTGCGTTGGTAATGAATTCTGCATGGTATCTCGCCTTTTTTTGGCAGTAATAAAGTTAAGCGAGCGAAATTGTAGAGATCCTCATGAAGATGTCCAGTATTCTTCATGTTCAATTTCTGGACTCAGTGGAGTTGAAATCGTAGCATAGCTGTTCGGTCTCCTAATAGGAGTGAAAAGGGAATCTGGTGCAAAGCCAGAACTGACGCGCAGCGGTAATAGGATCAAGGATAATAAAAGACACTACAAAGTACCTTAATAAGTACAGTGGGAAGTCATTATCTTAAATACACAAAATTGTTTATTTAACCTAGAGTCCGAAGACCTGCCGAAGACCTGTCGCATCTTAAATTAAATACGCGTTTTATTTAATTTTGGCGGCATCCTGCTACTTATTCTGTTGGATGCAGATTTTCATGAATAATAAAAAAGTTTTTCTTATTTCAAATATAGCGTTGAGTGTAATGGTGGGGAGTTTTAGTGCGTTTGCGAATAACAGCGATACATTAAGTGTGACAGCAAACCGCTTTCAAGAGCCGAACTCTTCTATTTTAGCACCTATCACCGTTGTTGAACGTGAACAGATTGATCGTTGGCAGAGTAATAGTGTTATTGATGTGTTACGCAGAATGCCCGGTATTGATGTGGGGAAAAATGGTGGAATAGGGCAACAAAGCTCAATATTTGTCAGAGGTACAAATTCAAACCACGTGCTTATTTTAGTGGATGGTGTACGTTTAAATCAGGCTAATGTGTCTGGTAGTTCTGATATTAGCCAAATTCCGCTTTCTCTTGTTCAACGCATTGAATATATAAGAGGGCCTCGTTCTTCTGTTTATGGTTCAGATGCAATTGGTGGTGTGATTAATATCCTCACAGAAAGAAAAACAGAAGGAGGAACACTCAATGCCACAATGGGTTCTCATGGTTATCAAGAATATGATGGCTCTGTAAAACAAAAAATCGGTGATAAAACAACACTAACAGCGGCAGGTAGTTATCTCTATACCAAAGGCTACGATATAGAAGCGAGAGGTAATACAGGCGGGCATCCTCAACCTGATCGTGATGGTTTTATGAATAAGTCACTATGGTTAGGCGTTAATCACGATATAAATGATAACGTTTCTTTATTTGCACGGGCTTATGGTTTTGATAATCGTACCGCTTATGATGCTGAACCAGATTATAACGATAATACTATTATTGTTGATACTCGCGCACTGTTTAGCCGCACCTATGATGCAGGTATGCAATTTCATCGTGATAACTACTCTTCTTCTTTAAATACCAGTTATAACTACACCAAAGACTATGATTACGATCCACATCAAGGTCGCTATGGTAAAGGCAGCCGGTTTACCAACTCTGAACAATATAATGTGCAGTGGGGCAATCACCTTTTATTAGGCAATGGTAGTGTAGGTGGTGGAGTGGATTGGCAACGTCAATCTGTTAAAGAAGGTTCTAATGGATTCCCTAATAAAGAACATTTCGATAATACAGGCTTATATCTAACTGGACAGCAAAAGTTAGGCAATGTGATTGCTGAAGCATCGGTACGTTCTGATCATCATTCTGAATACAATTGGCATACTACGTGGCAATCTAATTTAGCGTGGGAGTTCGTTGAGGGCTATCGTGTGATTGGTGGTTATGGTACAGCATTTAAAGCACCGACACTGATGCAACTTTATAGTGAATGGGGAAGTAATCCAAACTTACAACCCGAAAAGAGTAAACAGTGGGAGGGGGGCTTTGAAGGCGTAACAGGACCTTTAGAGTGGCGTTTGACTGCATATAGAAATAATATTACTAATTTAATTGAAGCCGATTCTAAGCAAGGATGGAAAAATTATAATATTGGAGAAGCTTTAATTAAAGGCGTCGAATTTACGGGTGAAATGGATACGTGGATTTTCCATCACACCTTTAATTACCAATATATAGATGCAAGAAATAAAGAAACGCACCAACGTCTTGATCGTCGAGCTCGTCAGCAAGTGAAATATCAGCTTGATTGGCAAGTCGAAAAATTAGATATGGGGGTGACTTACCAATATATCGGTCAACGTACTGATAAAGAGTATGATCCTTCAACTTATTCATCAAAACCTATTTCTCTAGGCGGTGTGAGTATTTGGGATTTAACTGCGTCATATCCTATTACATCACATCTCTCAATTCGTGGTAGAATAGCCAACCTGTTTGATAAAGATTATGAGACAGCTTATGGCTATCGCACGCCAGGACGTGAATACTTCCTCACAGGAAGCTACAACTTCTGATGCACTATCTACCGCTAACCCTACTGTATTGATTTTTGATTCAGGGGTTGGCGGTTTATCTGTTTACCGTGAGATCCGTGAAAAATTACCGGATGCTCACTATATCTATGTTTTCGATAATGAAGCTTTCCCTTATGGTGAGAAATCACAAGAATTCATTATTGACCGTGTTGTTCGAATAGTTAGCGCGGTGGCTGAGAAGCACTTTCTCGCGGCAATTGTTATTGCCTGTAATACTGCTAGTACGGTAAGCCTTCCTGCTTTACGTGCAAAGTTTACTGATATTCCTATTGTGGGAGTTGTTCCTGCTATTAAGCCTGCTGCTAAATTAACCTGTAATGGGGTAGTTGGATTATTAGCGACGAGAGCAACAGTTAAACGCCCTTATACCCATGAACTGATAGAACGCTTTGCAACTGATTGCAAAGTTCACTCTTTAGGTTCGGCCGAGCTGGTGGAACTAGCAGAGAGGAAACTTCATGGCGAGGAAGTTTCTCTAGATGCGCTTCGTAAAATTCTTACACCTTGGCTAAAAATGAAAGAGCCACCAGATACAGTAGTATTAGGCTGTACTCATTTCCCTTTATTAGCTGATGAACTTCTTTCTGTTTTACCTGATGGCACACGAATTATCGATTCTGGTGCTGCAATTGCACGAAGAACTGCGTGGTTGGTCGTAAATCAAGCGAAAATAAAAGGTTCAAATGAAATTAGCTTCGCTTATTGCTTAAAAGAAGATGAGAATAGCGAATTATTAAAACCTGTTTTAGCGGGTTTTGGCTTTGAATCGCTCAGAAAACTAGCGCTTTAAGTGCAATTTGGTGGAAAATTCAACGGTCGGTTAAAAAACTAAAAAAAAGTGTTGCCAGCTTCACAAAACTCCCTATAATGCGCCCTCGTTGTCACGGCAAACCACGCTAAGTGAGTTAGCCGAGAGGACAAAGAAAAAAGTGAAAAGCCTTGAATATAAACGCTTGACACTGAATGAGGAAGATGTAGAATGCACCTCCTCGCAACAACGCAGAAGACCGGAAACGGCAGCGAATGTTGCACTGCTCTTTAACAAATTATCAG